>JAEXCA010000117.1 GCA_023393755.1 Actinomycetes bacterium
CGGTACTCAACCCGCGCATATCAGACTGACCACGCCGTCGACCACGACACGCGCACCAGCCCGAAACCCCTTGCCAGGGCAACAAAAAGAGGCGCCGTCGAGCACCCAGCCCGACGGCGCCTCACCAAGCCCACTTGACAGCGGACCCCTACATATCAGGTGTACTAGGCCCCCACGTCGGGCAGCGCCAGCCAGTCCGGCCAGGTCAGGTCACGGCCGACGAACCGGGGCGAGGTGAACGGCCAGCCGACGGCGATCCAGCCCGGCACCAGCGCGTCCAGCGCCGCTTCGAGCTCCGAGCCCGCGTACTCGTCCCGCACCCACCAGGAGATCTCGGCGTCGGCCCCCACCTTCTCCGGCGGGTCGATGTAGACGCACCCGATCAGGACGGATTCGGCGGTGTCGAACAGGGCGTAGTTGAAGGATTCGTGCGCGGCGATCTCGGCTTCGTGGCGGGCGAGGTCCTCCCGGTCCTGCTCCGCGGTCATGTCGGCGGGCGGCCAGCCCCAGGCCTCGCCGTAGATCGACCAGAGCCGCTGCTGGGAACCCATCACCGCCGGCATGTCGAGCTCGACGTCGTCGGCCCGGATCGGGCGCAGGTGATGGCCGGCATCGACCTCGACCCGCAACGGATGGACGAAATCGTCCGGCAGCCAGCCCATGGTTCCTCCCGATGCTCGCCCGCCAGCGCTCCACCCGCCGGGCGGAGCGCGGCCTGGCAGCACCCTAGTGGGTCGGGGCCACCCCGAGCGCTTCCAGCATCGGGACGAGTTTGGCCTCGGTCTCGGCGTACTCCTCGGCCGGGTCGGACTCGGTGACGATGCCGCAACCGGCGTAGAGGGTGATCGAACGGCGATCCTCGGAGAGTTGGCCGCAGCGCAGCGCGATCGCGAACTCGCCGTCGCCGGCGGCGTCCATCCAGCCGACCGGGCCGGAGTAGCGGCCGCGGTCGAGGTGCTCCAGTTCGGCGATCGCCTTCCGGGCGGTGGCGGTGGGGGTGCCGCAGACCGCGGCGGACGGGTGCAGTTCGGCTGCCAGCCGCAACGCGGTGACGTCGCCGTGCGCGACCGCGGTGACATCCGAGGCCAGGTGCAGCACGTTCGGCAGTTCCAGGACGTACGGAGCGTCTGGCACGTTCATCCCGGAACAGAACGGCGCCAGCGCCGCCGCCACCGATTCCACCGCCAGTCCGTGCTCGACCAGGTTCTTGCCGGAGCGGGCCAGCGACTGGGCCAGCTTGAGGTCGAGTTCCTCCGCCGAGACCTCGCCGGAGCCGGTGGACGGGGTCCGCCGGATGGTGCCGGCCAGCACCCGGGACATCGCCAGGCCGTCCTCCAGCCGGACCAGCATCTCCGGCGAGGCGCCGACCAGGCCGTCCACGCAGTAGGTCCAGCAGTTCGGGTACCGCTCGGTCAGGGCGCCGACCAGCCAGCGCGGATCGATCGGCTCCTCGGCGGCCACCTCGACACCACGGGCGAGCACCACCTTGCTCAACCCGTTCCGCTCGATCCGGTCGACCGCTTCGGCGACGATCCGCTGCCACAGCTCGCGGTCGAGGCTGCGCCGGGTCACTCCGGCCATCCGCGGCGGCCGGATCAGGTCACCGCTCGGCACCGGCCGTCCGGCCGGCCCCGGGCCGATCGTGGTCACCCAGGCCTGCCCGCGTCGGCGTCCGATCACCACCCGCGGGACCACCAGCACCGACGAGGCCGCGGTGTGACCGGGATCGAAGGGGAAGGAGGCGAACACCACCGGCCCGCCGACCCCGGGGATGTCGGTGTCGACGTCGAGTTCCGCGCAGAACGTCCGCCACCAGGCATCCGCCTCGTCCCAGCCCGCGCCCTGAAGCCGGACGGCCTCACCCAGCCCGATCATGCCGTCGCCACGGCGCAGCCAGGCCAGCGACGGGGTGTTCGGCAGGTAGGCCTCGAGGGGGCCGGGATCGTCGATCGCGATGGTCTGGGCCCGCCACGACGGCTGGGGCGGGAGTACGCGCACCATCGCAGGATAGACGAGCCGCCGCGGCCCCGCGAAAACGCCACCCGGCCCGCCGTGACCGTTCCCGCCGAGGGCCTTCCTGTCGTCGAGGGCCGGTGCCCAGGGGGAGGCCCTCGGTGACAGCGGCGGCCTCGCTGAGTCGGGTGGAGGGAGTGGGTTCTCCGGGGGCGAGCCGGAGGAAAGGGGCGGGTTTATCGGGAGGATTTGGTGACGTAAATACGGGCGAATCGGCCAAATGGCTCCGGGGGGAGGTTTTCCCTAAACTGACTAGGCCGACCTTTCTCAGTAGGAGCCGTAGCCGATGTCCGAAACCCAAGCCGACGTGATCGTCGTCGGGGCCGGGCCGGGCGGTTCGACGGCGGCCCGCTACCTGGCTGAGCGCGGGCTGGAGGTGGCGCTGCTCGAGAAGAGCAGCTTTCCCCGCGAGAAGGTCTGCGGCGACGGCCTGACCCCGCGGGCGGTCAAGCAGTTGATCCGGCTCGGCATCGACACCAGCGACGAGACCCAGTGGATCCGCAACAAGGGCCTGCGGGTCTACGGCGGACGCACCGAGCCGTTCGTGCTGCGCTGGCCCGAGTTGGCCGAGTTCCCGCCCTACGGGCTGGTCAGGGGCCGGGCCGACTTCGACAAGACCCTGGCCGACCATGCCGTGGCCGGGGGCGCGACGCTGCACGAGAACACCACCGTCACCGGTGCCGTGATCGACGAGCGCACCGACCGGATCACCGGCGTCACCACCAAGGACGGCCGCAGCTTCACCGCCCCGGTGGTGATCGCCGCGGACGGCAACTCCTCCCGGCTGGCGCTGTCGATGGGGCTGGAGAAGCGCAAGGACCGTCCGATGGGAGTGGCGGTCCGCACGTATTTCGACAGCCCGCGGGGCGACGACGAGTACATGGAATCGCACCTGCAGTTGTGGGACGGCAAGCCGGGGGAGTCGAACCTGATGCCCGGCTACGGCTGGATCTTCGCGATGGGCAACGGCCGGGCCAATGTCGGCCTCGGCACGGTGAACTCGTCCGCGGTGTCCACCAAGCAGAACTACCGGCAGATGTTCGCCACCTGGCTGGCCAACACCCCCGAGGAGTGGGGCTTCACCCCGGAGAACCAGGTCGGCGGGATCGGCTCGGCCGCGCTGCCGATGAGCTTCAACCGGCAGCCCGCCTACGCCCGCGGCCTGCTGCTGGTCGGCGACGCCGGCGGCATGGTCAGCCCGTTCAACGGCGAGGGGATCGGCTACGCGATGGAGGCCGCCGAAATGGCCGCCGACGCGATCACCGACGCCCACTTCCGCGGCTTCGGTACGGCCAGTGCCGAACGTGCGCTGCAGGGCTACGTCACCCGGCTGAAGAGCGAGTGGGGCGGCTACTTCCGGCTGGGCCAGGTGTTCGTGTCGCTGATCGAGCATCCGCAGGTGATGCACATCTGCACCAAGTACGGGTTGCCCCGTCCGGTGCTGATGCGCTTCACGATGAAGTTGCTGGCTCACCTGTACGACACGCGTGATGGTGATTGGATGGACAAGGTGCTCACGACCCTGACGAAGGTGGCACCCTCAGCATGAGCAGGTTCGCAGGAGTTCCAGGAAGGTTGGGCTGGCGATGAGTCCCTACATCCCCATCCTCGGGATCATGGTGCTGGCGGGGGGCTTCCTCGCGGTGTCGGTGGTGCTCAGCTCGGTGCTGGGCCCGCGACGCTACAACCGCGCCAAGTACGACTCCTACGAATGCGGCATCGACCCGACGCCGGCCCCCGAGGGCGGCGGCCGGTTCCCGGTGAAGTACTACATCATCGCGATGCTGTTCATCGTCTTCGACATCGAGACCGTGTTCCTCTACCCGTTCGCGGTCGCCTTCGGCCAGCTCGGCTGGTTCGCGCTGATCGAGATGCTGCTGTTCATGGTCACCGTCTTCGTCGCCTACTTCTACGTGTGGCGACGCGGCGGCCTGGAGTGGGACTGAGGAGGGGCGTAGCCATGGCGGGCGGTATTGAGGACAAGATTCCCCAGGGTGTGGTGCTGACCACGCTGGAGGGCGTGTTCGGCTGGATGCGGCAGGCGTCGTTCTGGCCGGCCACCTTCGGCCTGGCCTGTTGCGCGATCGAGATGATGACCTACGGCGCACCGCGGTTCGACGCCGGCCGCTGGGGCCAGGAGGTGTTCCGCGCCTCGCCGCGGCAGGCCGACCTGATGATCATCTCCGGCCGGGTCAGCCAGAAGATGGCGCCGGTGCTGCGGCAGGTGTACGACCAGATGCCGAACCCGAAGTGGGTGCTGGCGATGGGCGTCTGCGCCTCCAGCGGCGGCATGTTCAACAACTACGCCATCGTCCAGGGCGGCGATCACCTCGTCCCGGTCGACATCTACGTCCCCGGCTGTCCGCCGCGGCCCGACATGCTGATCGACGCGATGTGGAAGCTCCGCAAGGACATCGTGATGAAGCGGCCGATGGCCGGCAACGAGATCGAGGCGCTGGAACGCGCCGAGCAGCTCGCGCTGGAGGCCCCGGCCACCCACGAGATGAAGGGTCTCCTGCGATGAGCGACAAGACCCCGGAGAAGCTGCCCGGCGAGGAGAAGACCGTCGATCAGCCGGTCACCGATCCCGAGGCCGCACCCAAGGCCGGCCTGGAACGTGAGGACGCCCAGCCGGGCGCCACCCCGGAACCGGTCCACCCCACGCCGGTCCGCACCGGGATGTGGAGCCAGGGTACCGGCGACACCTCGGGCTACGGCGGCATCGTCCGCGAGATCCCGTTCCCGCGCGCCTCCACCCCGCCGTTCGGCTCCTGGTACGACCAGGTGCACGACCGGCTCGCGACCCTGGTCGCCGACCCCTTCGTCAAGGTCGTGGTCGACCGCGGCGAGATCACCTTCTACATCCCGCGGGACAAGCTGGCCGAGTCGATGCGGCAGCTGCGGGACGACGCGCACCTGCGGTTCGAGCTGTGCGCCAGCGTCTCCGGCGTCCACTACCCGGCGGACGCCGGCGCCGAGCTGCACGTCGTCTACCACCTGGCCTCGCTCACCCACAACCGCCGGATCCGGGTGGAGACCACCTGTCCGGAGTCCGATCCGCACGTCCCCAGCGTGGTGCCGACCTACCCGGCCGCCGACTGGCACGAGCGCGAGACCTGGGACATGTTCGGGATCGTCTTCGACGGCCACCCGCACCTCACCCGGATCCTGATGCCGGACGACTGGGTCGGCCACCCGCAGCGCAAGGACTACCCGCTGGGTGGGATCCCGATCGAGTACAAGGGCACCACGGTGCCGCCGGTCGACCAGCGCAGGAGCTACTGATGACCGCTTCGCAGACCGACTTCTACGCCAACCCGGGCGAGGAGACCGAGGGGACCGTCTACACCGCGATGGGTGGCGGCGACTTCTCCGACATCGCGGCCGAACAGGCCGACCGCAACGACGAGACGCTGGTCATCAACATGGGCCCGCAGCACCCGTCCACCCACGGTGTGCTCCGGCTGATGGTGGAGTGCGACGGCGAGACGGTGACGAGCATCCGTCCCGGGATCGGCTTCCTGCACACCGGTATCGAGAAGAACATGGAATACCGGACGTGGACCCAGGGCACCACCTTCGTGACCCGGATGGACTACGTCGCCCCGATCTTCAACGAGGCCGCCTACTGCTTCGCCGTGGAGCGGCTGCTGGGCATCGAGGATCAGATCCCGCAGCGTGCCCAGGACATCCGGGTGCTGATGATGGAGCTGAACCGGATCACCTCCCACCTGGTGGCGGTCGGCACCGGCGGCATGGAGATCGGTGCGCTGACCGTGATGACGATCGGCTTCCGCGAGCGGGAGATGGTGCTGGACTTCTTCGAGGCGGTCACCGGCCTGCGGATGAACCACGCCTACATCCGGCCCGGCGGGGTCGCCAACGATCTGCCGGAGACCGGCATCGCCCAGTTGCGCGACGTGATCGACTGGCTGGAGAAGCACCTGCCGGAGTACGCCGCGTTCTGCAACGAGAACCCGATCTTCAAGGGCCGGATGTGCGGCATCGGCCACCAGGATCTCGCCGCCTGCCTGGCGATGGGCGTCACCGGCCCGGTGCTGCGTTCGGCCGGCTACCCGCTGGACCTGCGCAAGTCGCAGCCCTACTGCGGCTACGAGACCTACGACTTCGACGTGATCACCTGGGATACCGCCGACGCCTACGGCCGGTTCCGGGTGCGGCTGGACGAGATGTGGGAGAGCCTGAAGATCGTCAAGCAGTGCGCCGACCGGCTGGAGGCCTCGACCGGCGAGCCGGTGATGATCGACGACCCGAAGATCGCCTGGCCCGCCCAGCTGGCCACCGGCCCGGACGGCCAGGGCAACTCCCACGAGCACATCAAGCACATCATGGGCGAGTCGATGGAGGCTCTGATCCACCACTTCAAGCTGGTCACCGAGGGCTTCCGGGTGCCGGCCGGCCAGGCCTACGTGCCGATCGAGAGCCCGAAGGGCGAGCTCGCCTGCCACGTCGTCTCCGACGGCGGCACCCGGCCGTTCCGGGCGCACATGCGCGACCCCGGGTTCAACCACCTGCAGTCAGTACCGATCCAGTGCGAGGGCGGCATGCTGGCCGACATCGTGGTGGCGATCGGTTCCCTCGATCCGGTGATGGGAGGCGTCGACCGATGAGCGGCCACGAGTTCCAGTCCTTCTTCCCCGAATCCGGGGAAGTCGACATGACCGATACCTCGACGAACATCGACGAGACCACGATGGCCGAGCTGCGCGAGCTCGCGGCCCGCTACCCGCAGCCCCGCTCGGCGCTGCTGCCCATGCTGCACCTGGTGCAGAGCGTGGACGGACGGGTGTCGCCGGCCGGCGTCGAGGCCTGCGCGCAGGTGCTGGGCATCACCACCGCCCAGGTTTCCGGGGTGGCGACCTTCTACACCATGTACCGCCGCCGTCCGGCCGGTAGGCACCACATCGGGGTCTGCACCACCGCGCTGTGCGCGGTGATGGGCGGCGACGCGCTGCTGGACTGCGTCGAGGCCAAGCTGGGCATCCACCCCGACGAGACCACCGCCGACGGCACCTTCAGCCTGGAGCGGATCGAGTGCAACGCCGCCTGCGACTTCGCGCCGGTGATGATGGTCAACTGGGAGTTCATGGACAACATGACCCCCGACAAGGCCGAACAGTTGCTGGACGACCTCGCTGCCGGCAAGGACGTCAAAGCCAGCCGCGGCGCCACCATCACCTCCTGGCGGGAGGCCGAGCGGGTGCTGGCCGGCTTCTCCGACGGCCGGGCGGACGAGGGCCCGAGCGCGGGCGACGCCTCGCTGCTGGGCAAGAGCATCGCCGACGCCAAGGGCTGGTCAGCGCCGAAGCCGGAGGAGACAGCACTGTGACCGACCTGCTCACCCCCGTCCTGTCGGCGAACTGGGGCACCGACAAGTCCTGGGACCTCAAGGCGTACACCGCCGCCGGCGGCTACGGCGCGGTCGACAAGGCCCTCGCGATGACCCCGGACGAGGTCACCGAGTTGGTGAAGACCGCCGGCCTGCGCGGCCGCGGCGGCGCGGGCTTCCCGACCGGGATGAAGTGGAGCTTCGTCCCCAAGGACAACCCGAACCCCAAGTACCTGGTGGTGAACGCCGACGAGTCCGAGCCGGGCACCTGCAAGGACATCCCGCTGCTGCTGGCCAGTCCGCACACCCTGGTGGAGGGCATGATCATCGCCTCGTACGCGATCGGCTGCCACACCGCCTTCGTCTACATCCGTGGCGAGGTGCTGCACGTCATCCGCCGGCTGCGCAATGCCGTCGAGCAGGCCTACGCCGCCGGTCACCTGGGCAAGGACATCCACGGCTCGGGCTTCGACCTGGACATCATCGTCCACGCCGGTGCCGGTGCCTACATCTGCGGCGAGGAGACCGCGCTGCTGGATTCGCTGGAGGGACGCCGCGGCCAGCCCCGGCTGCGGCCGCCGTTCCCCGCCGTCGCCGGCCTCTACGCCTCCCCGACGGTGATCAACAACGTCGAGTCGATCGCCTCGGTGCCGTGCATCCTGGCCAATGGCGCCGCCTGGTTCTCGTCCATGGGCACCGAGAAGTCCAAGGGCATGACGATCTACTCGCTCTCCGGCCACGTCGCCCGGCCGGGCCAGTTCGAGGCGCCGCTCGGAGTCACGCTGCGCGAGTTGCTCGACCTCTCCGGCGGCATCCGGGCCGGTCACGAGCTGAAGTTCTGGACGCCGGGCGGCTCGTCCACCCCGATCCTGACCCCGGAGCACCTCGACGTCCCGCTGGACTACGAGGGGATGGCGTCGGTCGGCAGCATGTTGGGCACCAAGGCGCTGCAGGTCTTCGACGAGACCGTCTCGGTGGTCCGCACCACGCTGCGCTGGGTGGAGTTCTACAAGCACGAGTCCTGCGGCAAGTGCACCCCCTGCCGGGAGGGCTCCTGGTGGCTGGTGCAGTTGCTGAAGAAGTTCGAGGACGGGGTCGCCGAGGAGGGCGACGTCGACAAGCTGCTGGACATCTGCGACAACATCGGCGGCAAGTCCTTCTGCGCGCTGGCGGACGGCGCGGTGGCCTGCGTCACCTCGGCGGTGCGGCACTTCCGTCCCGAGTTCGAGGCCGGCTACCACACTCCCGCCTACGAGTTGTTCCCGTACGGGAAGAGCGCCCTGTTCCAGGTTGCCGAGGGGAGCCACGCATGAGCGTCATCACCAAGCCCGGCGAGGCCGTGGCACCGGTCGACACCATCACGGTGACCATCGACGGCACCGAGGTGCAGGTGCCCAAGGGCACCCTGGCGATCCGCGCCGCGGAGATGATCGGGATCGCCATCCCGCGGTTCTGCGACCACCCGCTGCTGGATCCGGTCGGCGCCTGCCGGCAATGCCTGGTCGAGGTGCCCGACATGGGCAACGGTCGCGGCATGCCCAAGCCGCAGGCTTCCTGCACCCTGGAGTGCGCCCCGGGGATGAAGATCAACACCCAGCTCACCTCGCCGGTGGCCGCCAAGGGCCAGGCGGGGATGCTGGAGTTCCTGCTGGTCAACCATCCGCTGGACTGCCCGATCTGCGACAAGGGCGGCGAGTGCCCGCTGCCGAACCAGGCGCTCAGCAACGGCCGTGGCGAGACCCGGTACGAGGGCGTGAAGCGGACCTTCCCCAAGCCGGTCCCGATCTCGGCCGAGATCCTGCTCGACCGCGAGCGGTGCATCCTGTGCGCCCGCTGCACCAGGTTCTCCGAGCAGATCTCCGGTGACCCGTTCATCGCGCTGGTCGAGCGGGGCGCGCTGCAGCAGGTCGGCAAGTACGCCGAGCACCCGTACAACTCCTACTTCTCCGGCAATGTCATCCAGATCTGCCCGGTGGGCGCGCTGACCAGCGTCTCCTACCGGTTCCAGAGCCGCCCCTTCGACCTGGTGTCGACCGACTCGACCTGCGAGCACTGCGCGGGCGGCTGCTCGCTGCGGGTCGACCATCGCCACTTCCAGGTGAAGCGTCGGCTGGCCGGGCAGAACCCCGAGGTGAACGAGGAGTGGAATTGCGACAAGGGCCGGTTCGCCTTCGTCTCCGGACGGGGTGAGGACCGGATCACCCGGCCCTTGGTTCGCCGGGATGGCGTGCTGAAGGTGGCCAGCTGGCCGGAGGCGGTCGATGCCGCGGTGGCCGGGCTGCAGGCGGCCGGAAGCTCCGTCGGGCTGTTGCCCGGCGGCCGGCTCACCGTGGAGAACGCCTACGGCTACGCCAAGTTCGCCCGGACCGTGCTCGGCAGCAACCACATCGACTTCCGCTCCCGGCCGCTGAGCGCCGAGGAGACCTCCTTCCTGACCAGCGAGATCGCCGGACGGAGCCTCGGCGAGGGGGTCACCTACGCCGACCTGGAGACCGCCAGGCAGGTCGTCCTGGTCTGTTTCGAGCCGGAGGAGGAGACCGGCGCGATCTTCCTGCGGCTGCGCAAGGCGGTCCGCAAGAAGGGGCTGAAGGTCACCACCATCGCGCCCTACGCCTCCAATGGCTCGGTGAAGCTGAACGCCACCCTGGTGGCGACCGCACCCGGTGACGAGGCGGCCGCGCTGGCCGGCCTGGAGCTGGACGGCGACAGCATCGTCCTGGTGGGGGAGCGCGCGGCGACCGTGGCCGGCGTCCTGACCACCGTGGTCGAGGCCACCGCCAAGGCCGGCGCCCGGTTCGCCTGGGTGCCCCGCCGGGCCGGCGATCGCGGGGCGATCGAGGTGGGTTGCCTGCCGACCCTGCTGCCCGGTGGACGCCCGGTGGCCGATTCTGCTGCCCGGGTGGACGTGGCGGCCGTGTGGGGCGCCGACTCGCTGCCGGCCGAACCCGGCCTGGACGCGAGCGGCATCCTGGCAGCGGCGCTGGCCGGGGAGCTGAAGGCCCTGGTGGTCGGCGGCCTGGAGCCGAAGGACTTCGCCGACGCCGCCGCGACCCGCGCGGCGATCGAGGCGGCCGACTTCGTGATCAGCCTGGAGAACCGGCTTTCCGAGGTCACCGAGCGGGCGGACGTGGTCTTCCCGGTCGCGCTGATCGAGGAGCACGCCGGCACCTTCTGGAACTGGGAACACCGGCCGGGCACGGTGAACACCGTGATCAAGCAGCCGAACACCCCGATGACCGACCTGCGCGTCCTGGCCGCCCTGGCCGATGCGCTGGGCAGGCCGCTGGGCGTCCGGACCGTCTCCCAGGCCGCGGCGGAGCTCGCCGAACTCGGCACCTGGGAGCGGGAGTCGGCGGCTGAGGTCGCGCGCAGCGCGAGTCTCGAAGCCCCGAAGCCGGCAGCGACCCTTCGCGACTCGGTCAAGCTCGCCACCTGGCGGGAGATGCTGGACGGCGGCCGCGGGATGGACTACGAGGAGGCCCTGGCCGAAACCGCCAAGCCGGCGGTGGCCCGGGTCAGCCCGGCGACCGCCGCGGCGGCCGGCCTGACCGACGCCGACCGGGTGACGGTGACCACCGCCGCCGGCAGCTTCGCACTGCCGCTGGAGGTGGCCGGCGACATGGTGGACGGCACCGTCTGGGTGCCCACCAACGCTCCCGGGATGTCCCTGGGCGAGTACGGGGTGCTGGCCGGCGACGCCGTCGGACTGAACCGGGGAGGTGTCGCGGAATGAACGATCCGTGGTGGCTGGTCCTGATCAAGGTCGTCGTGCTGTTCGTCGTCCTGCTGGTCTGGACGATCTTCAACGTCTGGTACGAGCGCCGGCTGGTCGGCAAGATGCAGCACCGGCTCGGCCCGATCCTGAACGGCCCGTTCGGCCTCGCCCAGGCGCTGGCCGACGGCATGAAGCTCCTGATCAAGGAGGACTTCATGCCCCACATGGTCGACCGGGTGCTGTTCACCCTGGCGCCGCTGATCGCCGGCACCGCGGCGTTCACCGCGTGGGCGGTGATGCCGTTCGGCGGTGAGGTGGAGATCTTCGGGGTGACCACCCGGCTGCAGCTCGCCGAACTCGACATCGGCGTGCTGGTCTTCCTGGCGGTCTCCTCGGTGGCCATCTACGGCTTCGTGCTGGCGGGCTGGTCGTCCAACTCGCCCTACTCGCTGCTGGGCGCGCTGCGCTCGTCCGCCCAGATGATCAGCTACGAGATCGCGATGGGGCTGTCGCTGGTGGCGGTGTTCCTGTTCGCCGGGTCGATGTCGACCTCGGAGATCGTGGAGGCGCAGCGGCTGCCGCTGCAGCCGTTCGGGCTGGATGCCTGGGGGATGCCGAACTGGCTGTTCATCACCCTGATCCCGAGCTTCCTGATCTACGTGATCGCCATGGTCGGCGAGACCAACCGGGCGCCGTTCGCCCTGCCCGAGGCCGAGTCCGAGCTGGTCTCCGGCTACATCACCGAGTACTCCGGGTTCCGGTACGCGATCTACTTCCTGGCCGAGTACATCAACATGGCCACCGTGTCGGCGATCGCCACCACGCTGTTCCTGGGTGGCTATCTGCCGCCGTGGCCGCTGAACAACGTCGAGTTCCTGAACAACCCGTGGCTGGGGCCGATCTGGTTCGCGATCAAGGTGCAGTTGTTCATCTCGCTGTTCGTCTGGTTGCGGGGCACCCTGCCGCGGTTCCGGTACGACCAGTTCATGACGCTGGGCTGGAAGGGCCTGATCCCGATCTCGCTGGGCTGGATCGTGATGATCTCGGTGATCCGCAAGGTGCAGCAGCAGGGGATGAGCGACGTGATCTGGTACGGCACGGTCGGCGCCGCGGTGCTGCTGTTGCTGGTGATGGTCGCGCTGCTCTTCGTCGGTGACAGGCAGGCCGTCGAACCCGAACCGGCGCCGGACGAGCCGTTCGACGCCTTCGCCGGCGGCTACCCGGTCCCGCCGATGCCGGGACAGGTGCTGCCCGAACTGGCCGGCGTGGTCCCGTCCACCACCGCGGCGGACGACCAGCCGGACGCCGAGTCGACCCAGAAGGAGCTGTGAGATGGGGATCTTCGACCCGTGGGCGGGTTTCGGCGTCACCTTCCGCACGATCTTCCGCAAGACCTTCACCCAGGGCTATCCCGAGCCCGGCAAGGAGAAGGTCACCGCGCCCCGGTTCCACGGCCGGCACCAGCTGAACCGCTGGCCGGACGGGCTGGAGAAGTGCGTCGGCTGCGAGCTGTGCGCCTGGGCCTGCCCGGCGGACGCGATCTACGTCGAGGGCGCCGACAACACCGAGGAGGAGCGCTACAGCCCCGGTGAGCGGTACGGCCGGGTCTACCAGATCAACTACCTGCGCTGCATCCTGTGCGGGCTGTGCATCGAGGCCTGCCCGACCCGGGCGCTGACCATGACCAACGACTTCAAGCTGGCCGACACCACCCGGGAGAAGATGATCTACACCAAGGATCGGCTGCTCGCCCCGCTACTGCCGGGCATGGAGGAGCCGCCGCATCCGCGCCGGCTGGGCGATGACGAGAAGACCTACTTCCTCGGCCTGCCCAGCACGGGGACGCCTGACAACCGGACTCCAGCGCAGCCCGAGCGGGAAGCGAAGCTCGCTTCGGCTTCCCCGAGGGCAAGGCAGGAGCGGACGAGCGAAGCGAGAAGCACCCCGGTGGCCCGCGAGGCGACGGGAGGCACCCGATGAACGGGGCGGATGTCGCCTTCTGGATCTGCGGGCCGCTGATGGTCCTGGGCGCGCTCGGGCTGGTGCTCTCCCGCAAGGCGGTCTACTCGGCGCTCAGCACGGTCTTCGCGATGCTCAACCTGGCCGCGTTGTACCTGGCGCTGGACGCCCCCTTCCTGGGCGCGGTGCAGATCATCGTCTACACCGGCGCGATCATGATGCTGTTCCTGTTCGTGCTGATGCTGGTCGGCGTCGACACCCCCGACTCGGTGGTGGAGACGCTACGCGGCCAGCGGGTCTGGGCGGGACTGACCGGGATCGGGCTGCTGGCGCTGATCATCCTCGGCATCGGCGGGGCGATCACCGCACCGCCGGTCGGGCTGGCGAACGCCAACGACGCCTACGGCGGCAACGTCCAGGGCCTGGCGGCGCTGATCTTCGGACGCTACCTGTTCGCCTTCGAACTCACCTCGGCGCTGCTGATCACCGCGGCCGTGGCCGCCATGGTGCTGGCGCACCGGCGGCGCGTCCATCCCAAGCCCGGGCAGGCCGAGCTGGCCGAGGCCCGGATGAAGGCCTACGCCGAGACCGGCGCGCACCCCGGCTCGCTGCCCAACTCGGGCGTGCTGGCGCGGCACAACTCGATCGCGACGCCCGCCCTGCTGCCGGACGGCAGCATCGCCGAGGGGTCGGTCTCCAAGGTGCTGGCCGGGCGCGCCGCGATCGTGGACGCACCAGCCCTGTCGCAGGCCACCCAGGCCACCTTCGAGGCGATCGAGCGGGTGCAGGACGAGGAGGAAGAGTGACCACCGAGAATCTGCTCATCCTGGCGTCGATCATCTTCACCCTCGGCGCGGTCGGGGTGATGGTGCGGCGCAACGCGCTGGTCGTCTTCATGAGCATCGAGATGATGCTGAACGCGGCGAACCTGGTGATGGTGGCCTTCGCCCTGGCCCACGGCGGCCTGGAGGGCCAGGTCGCGAGCTTCTTCGTGATGGTGGTGGCCGCCGCCGAAGTGGTGATCGGCCTGTCCATCATCGTGATCATCTTCCGAACCCGGCGGTCGACCTCGGTCGACGCGGCCAGCCTGCTGAAACTCTGAGGGGAACGACGTGACTGTCCTGGAGACGATCGTCGGAGTCGCGGCGACGGGGATGTTCAACTGGGCCTGGCTGATGATCGCCATCCCGGCGCTCGGCGCCGCGCTGCTGCTGCTCGGCGGGAAGGCGCTGGACAGGATCGGCCCGCCGCTCGCCATCGTCGCGGTGCTGGCCTCGTTCGCGGTGGCCGCCTGGCTGTTCGTCCAGTTGCTGCTCGCCCCGGTCGACGACCGGGCGGTGTCGGTGCCGCTGTACGAGTGGATCGCCACCCCGGCCTGGTCGGTGGAGGCCGGGCTGCTGGTCGACACCCTGTCGATCCTGTTCGCCCTGCTGATCACCGGGGTCGGCTCGCTGATCCACATCTACTCGCTGGGCTACATGGCCCACGACGAGCGCAAGCGCCGGTTCTTCGCCTACCTCAACCTGTTCATCGCCGCGATGCTGATCCTGGTGCTGGCCGACAGCTACCTGGTGCTGTTCGTCGGCTGGGAGGGCGTCGGCCTGGCGTCCTATCTGCTGATCGGCTTCTGGCAGCACAAGCCGTCCGCCGCCGCGGCGGCCAAGAAGGCCTTCGTGATGAACCGGGTCGGTGACCTGGGCATGACCATGGCCGTGATGGCGATGCTGGCGCTGTTCGGCTCGTCCGCCTTCGAAGCGGTCAACCACGGCATCGGCCAGGCGGGACCGTTCTGGCCCACCCTGATCGGCCTGCTGCTGCTGGTCGGTGCCTGCGGAAAGTCGGCCCAGGTGCCGCTGCAGGCGTGGTTGCTGGACGCGATGGAGGGCCCGACGCCGGTGTCGGCGCTGATCCACGCCGCCACCATGGTGACCGCGGGCGTCTACCTGATCGTCCGCTCCCACGCGGTCTTCGAACTCTCGGCCACCGCCAGCACCGCGGTGGTGATCGTCGGAACCGTGACGCTGCTGGCCGGCGCCTGGATCGGCACCAGCAAGGACGACATCAAGAAGGTGCTGGCCGGCTCCACCATGAGCCAGATCGGCTACATGATCCTGGCCGCCGGCCTCGGCCCGGCCGGGTACGCGTTCGCGATCTTCCACCTGCTGACCCACGGGTTCTTCAAGGCCAACATGTTCCTCGGTGCCGGGTCGGTGATGCACGGCATGAACGACGACGTGAACATGCGCCACTACGGCGCCTTGGCCAAGGCGATGCCGTACACCTTCTGGACCTTCGCGATGGGCTACCTGGCGATCATCGGCGTCCCGCCGCTGGCCGGCTACTTCTCCAAGGACCACATCATCGAGGCCGCCTTCGGGCAGAGCCTGTTGGTCGGCAGCCTGGCGCTGTTCGGTGCCGGGGTGACCGCGTTCTACATGACCCGGTTGATGCTGATGACCTTCTTCGGCGAGAAGCGCTGGCAGCCGGGCGTCCATCCGCACGAGTCGCCGAAGGTGATGACCCTCCCGCTGATCGTCCTGGCCGCGCTGAGCGTGGTCGCCGGTGTCGCGATGAACGCCTGGATCCAGGGCTGGCTGGAGCCGGCCACCGGCGCGCACCCGCACGAGATCAGCTGGGTGCCGACCCCGATCGGGTTCGCGACCATGGCGGTGGTGGCCGCCGGCGTGGCGGTCGGCTGGCTGCTGTTCGGCCGCCGTCCGATCCCCGAGGTCGCGCCGGCCAGCGTCAACCCGCTCACCGTCGCCGGTCGCAACGACCTGTTCGGTGACGCGGTGAACAACACCCTGGTGGTGCAGCCGACGATGCTGCTGGCGGACGGTGTGGTGAGCACCGACCAGCGGATCATCGATGCCGGCGCCGACGGCCTCGGGACGATGTTCCAGGGCCTGTCCAGCCAGGGACGCAAGCTGCAGACCGGCCAGGTGCGCCGCTACGCCCTCGGGTTGACCGTGGGCGTGATCGGCGTCGGCGTCGTGATGATCCTGAGTCAGCTGGGCTGAGGGAGGACGTGGAGATGAGTGTTCCCTGGTTGACCCTGCTGGGGTTGATCCCGCTGCTGGGCGCGATCGTGCTGTGCTTCCCGGTCAAGGAGATCGCCAAGGGGCTGGGGATGGCCTTCGCGCTGGTCACCGCCGGCGTGGCGATCGGCGTGACCTCGCTGTACGTCTCGGGCGCAGACCTGACCGAGCTGGCCCCCTGGATCCCCGCCTTCGGGGCCTCCTGGGCGCTGGGGCTGGACGGCATGTCGCTGATGATGGTGCTGCTGACCGTGGTGCTCGTCCCGGCGGTGCTGCTGGCCGAATGGAAGCTGTTCGACTCCGGCGCCTTCCGGTGGGGTCCGCAGGTCTTCTTCGCCCTGGTGCTGGCCCTGGAGTCGCTGGCGCTGTTCGTCTTCCTGGCCGATGACGTGCTGCTGTTCTACCTGTTCTTCGAGGCCACGCTGATCCCGATGTACTTCCTGATCGGCGGCTTCGGCGGGGCGCGGCGTTCCTACGCGGCGGTGAAGTTCCTGCTGTTCAGCCTGGCCGGCGGCCTGGTGATGCTGTTCAGCGTGATCGGGCTGTACGCCGAGTCCGCCCGGCTGCTGGCCAAGCCCAGCTTCCTGGTCTCCGACCTGGCCGGGTTGGCCTTCGCGCCGACCACCGGGATGCTGCTGATGATCGGCTTCCTGATCGCCTTCGCGATCAAGGCGCCGATGGTGCCGGTGCACACCTGGCTGCCCACCGCGGCCGAGGAGGGGACGCCGGGCACCTCGGTGCTGCTGGTCGGCGTGCTGGACAAGATCGGCACCTTCGGCATGATCAAGTTCTGCCTGGTGCTGTTCCCGGACGCCAGCCGAGCCGCCGGCCCGGTGATGATCGTGCTGGCGCTGATCTCGATCCTGTACGGCGCCGTCGCCGCGATCGGTTCGAAGAACCTGCTGCGGCTGGTCGCCTACACCTCGGTCAGCCACTTCGGCTTCATGGTGCTGGGCATCTACACCTTCACCAGCGCCGGGATGAGCGGCACCGTCTTCTACATGTTCAACCACGGCTTCTCCACCGCCGCGCTGTTCCTGGTGCTGGGCTTCCTGATCAGCCGCCGCGGCTCGGCTCTGGTGGAGTCCTTCGGTGGTGTGCAGAAGGTCGCGCCGGTGCTGGCCGGGACCACCCTGGTGGCGGGCCTGTCGTCGCTGGCGCTGCCCGGCATGTCGAGCTTCGTCAGCGAGTTCATGGTGCTGGCCGGAGCCTGGTCGCGGGAACCCTGGGTGGCCGCGGTCGCGGTGCTGGGCACCGTGCTGGCCGCGGTCTACATCCTGCTGATGTACCAGCGCACCATGACCGGACCGGTCACCGACCAGGTGAGCGAGCATGTCGGCACCGACCTGAACGCCCGGGAGAAGTGGGTGATGGCGCCGCTGATCGCGGTGATCCTCGCCCTCGGCTTCGTCCCGCAGGTCGCGCTGAGCGTGATCGAACCGACGGTGGTCGCCACCCTGAGTCAGGCGCGGATCTCCGATCCGGTCGTGCCGTTCGCCGAGAAGTGAGCGAGGTAGGACAGTGAACATCCCGTCGCCGACCTTCGAATGGTTGGAACTCGCTCCGCTGCTGATCGTGCTGGTCGGCGCCATGCTCGGCGTGCTGATCGAGGCGATCATGCCGCGCGGGCTGCGCTACCTCTCCCAGGTGGTGCTGCTGGTGGTGACGGTGGTCGCCGCCGTCGCGCTGCTGGTGGTCAACTGGCAGCTGGGCAGCAGCGGCATCCTCGCGATGGGCTCGATCAGCCTGGACGGCCCGACCTACATCGCTTGGGGGTCGCTGCTGGTCTTCGGCCTGCTCGGCATCCTGGTGTTCTCCGAGCGCCGGCTGGACAACGGCGTGACGGTCTTCGCCGCCTCCGCCTCGTCGGTGCCGGGCAGCCCGCTGGAGGCCGAGGCCACCAACGCCCGGCTGGAGCACACCGAGGTCTTTCCGCTGGCGCTGTTCTCGCTCTCCGGCATGATGGTCTTCGCCTCGGCGAACGACCTGATCACGCTGTTCATCGCGCTGGAAGTGATGAGCCTGCCGCTCTACGTGCTCAGCGCGATGGCGCGGCGCCGGCGGCTGCTCAGCCAGGAGGCGGGGCTGAAGTACTTCCTGCTCGGCGCCTTCTCGTCCGCCTTCTTCCTGTTCGGCATGGCGCTGCTGTACGGCTACGCGGGCTCCTTCGACCTGGCGGCGATCGATGCCGCGATCGCCTCGCCGACCTTCGGCCGCGGCCTGCTGTTCGCCGGCATGGGGATGCTGGCGGTCGGGCTGCTGTTCAAGATCGGCGTGGTCCCGTTCCACGCCTGGATCCCGGACGTCTACACCGGCGCGCCCACCCCGGTCACCGGCTTCATGGCGATCTGCACCAAGCTGGCCGCGGTGGTCGGCGGCGTCCGGGTGTTCTACGTGGCGCTGGGCGCCGAGCGGTGGAGCTGGCAGCCGGTGCTGGCGGCGCTGGCGCTGCTCACCATGGCGGTCGGTGCCGTGCTGGCGCTCACCCAGACCGACATCAAGCGGATGCTGGCCTACTCGTCGGTGGCGCACGCCGGCTTCCTGCTGACCGCGGTGGTGGGTGCGCTGGCGACCGTCCCGGACGGCCAGGTGAACAGCGTCGGGTCGATCATGTTCTACCTGATCGCCTACGGGTTCGCGGTGATCGCCGCCTTCGCCATCGTCACCATGGTGCGCGATTCGGCGGGTGAGGCGAACTCGCTCTCGGAGTGGAGCGGCCTGGGCCGCACCCACCCGGTGCTGGCCGGGATCTTCGCCTTCCTGATGCTGAGCTTCGCGGGCATCCCGCTGACCGGTGGCTTCATCGGCAAGTGGGCGGTGTTCGCCGCGGCCTGGCGGGGCGGCTACTGGTGGCTGGTGCTGGCAGCGATCCTGTTCAGCCTGGTCGCCGCCTACTTCTACATCCGGGTGATCGTGGTGATGTTCTTCGGCGAGCCGAACCGTCAGGTGGCGGTGGGCCGGGCCAGCGGGATGACCTGGGTGCCGGTGGTGGTGGGCGCCGCGGCGACCGTCTACCTGGGGCTGTTCCCCGGTCAGCTGCTCGACCTGCTGGCCGGAGCCGAGGTGTTCTGGCGGTGAAGCTGCTCGCGGCGGCGACCACCGGTGGATCCAGGCTAGGCTGACGCAGGTGTTCGTCGATACTGCCATGGCCGCGCAGGCAGCTGCGGTCGATCCGGAGTTCAGCGCGCGGCTGACCGCGCTGCTGGAGCGGATCGAGCGCGAGCTGATGGCGGCCGCCGTGGCGGACACCGCCTTCGCCACCGAGGCGGCCCAGCACATCATCAGCGCCGGCGGCAAGCGGTTCCGCCCGATGCTCGTGGTGCTGGCGTCCATGCTGGGGGAGCAGGCCGCCGAGGACGAGCGGGTGGCCCGGGCCGCCCAGGTGGTGGAGCTCACCCACGTCGCCAGCCTGTACCACGACGACGTGATGGACGAGGCGGAGCTCCGCCGGGGCGCGCCGAGCGCGAACCGCCGGTGGGACAACAACGTCGCCATCCTGGTCGGCGACCTGCTGTTCGCCCGGGCGTCCAGCATCGTGGCCACGCTGGGCGTGGAGTACGTGGCGCTGCAGTCGGAGACCTTCGCCCGGCTGGTGCAGGGCCAGTTGGCCGAGACCCGCGGCCCGCAGCCCGGGGACGACCCGCTGGCCCACTACCTGGGCGTGGTGGCCGACAAGACCGGTTCGCTGATCGCCACCTCCGCCAGGTTCGGCGGCATGGTCGCGGGTGCCGCTCCGGAGCTGCTCGCCGCCCTGTCGGCCTTCGGCGAGGAGATCGGGGTGGTCTTCCAGCTGAGCGACGACATCATCGACATCGCCAGCGACACCGCCGGCAAGACCCCGGGCACCGACCTGCGGGCCGGCGTCCCGACCCTGCCGACGCTGCTCGCCCGGCGTTCCGCCGACCCGGCGGACGCGCGGCTGCTGTCGCTGCTCGCCAGCGGCATCGAGAACGACGCCGAGGTGGCCGAGGCGCTCGGCCTGCTACGCGCCCACCCCGCGCTGGACGAGGCCCGCGCCGAGGTGGCCCGGCGCGCGGACATCGCCCGGACGCATCTCGCCCCGCTCCCCGATGGACCGGCCAAGGACGCGCTGCTCGCTCTCTGCGACACCGTGATCACCCGCTCGGCCTGACCTCTCCCGGCTGCCGCGCATCCGCTCGGCGCGTCCCCAATGGGGTGTCGGGCCGCCGCCGGGATCGCGCCGGCATCCGACGGATCGTAGGGTGTCACCGTGACCCTGGAGTCGGTGCGAGCTGCCTACCGGACGCGGGCGAGCGAGTACATCGACGCGGTGGGCCGCATCGACCACGCCTCCGACTCCGACGTCGCGCTGCTGACGAACTGGGCGCGCAGCCTCGAGGGCCCACTGCTCGATGTGGGATGCGGCCCCGGGCAGTGGACGCACCACCTCGCGGGCCTCGGGATCAGCGTGGCGGGTGTCGACCCGGTGCCGGCGTTCATCGAGCATGCGACGTCCACCTACCCGGGAGTGCCCTACCGGCTCGGTCGCGCGGAAGACCTGGGTGTGCCCGACGGCGCCCTGGGCGGAGTGCTGGCGTGGTACTCGCTGATCCACACCGACCCTGACGGCATCGGCGATGCGCTGACCGAGTTCGCTCGCTGCCTCCGGCCGGGCGGCGGCCTCGCGCTCGGGTTCTTCACCGGTCCGAGGCTGGACTCCTTCGAGCACGCAGTGGTCACCGCCTACCGGTGGCCGATCACGTTGCTGGCGGCGAGGGTCGAGGCAGCTGGGTTCGAGGTGACGCATACCGAATCCCGGACCGATCGTCCCGCTCGGGCGCACGGCGCGATCCTGGCGACCCGTCGAGGGCAGCCTGACTGACCCAGCGGACGTTCGGGCATTGAGGCGGTACGAACTGCTGGTACGCCGCGAATCGGGCAGGTTGCGGCTACTGGCGTTGCCGGGTGAGGTATCTGGTGTGGCGTCGGGCCCGTTGGTGGGGGTCGACGCGTCTCGGTTGCATGACGTGGGGTGTCCCCGGTTCCGAGGATTGCTTCCGACGGGACTTCCACCCCACCGGGAACCGTCCCCGGGGCGGGTGCGCGTATGCCGAGCGGCGGGCGGCACCGCGGCGTGCTCGGGGCGGCCGTGGGGGAGGCTCCAGGCTGGACGCGAGCCTCATGGACGTGGCTACGTCCGATCTGTCGCGGTTTTCTGCCGGAAGGCTGCAACGAAACCGCCGGTTGCGGGACTGTAGAGGCGTGGATGGTGTGAGAGCGAAGCTGCCCGACGCCGGCCAGCGGGATTTCGGTGACTTCGTCGACTCCCGCCGGGAGGCGCTGGTGCGGCTCGCGCTGTTGATCACCCGCAACTGGGACGAGGGCGAGGACGCCGTCCAGGATGCCCTGGCCTCGCTCTATCCCAGGTGGACGGAACTGCCCGCCGGGCGGGATCTCGATCGCTACGTCAATCGCGCGGTGGTGAACGCATGCCTGAAACGGCTCCGGCGAACGCGGACGGTGCCGGTCGCGGAGCTGGAGTGGCTGGCCGCCGACGATGCCGGGGATCCCGGTTCCTCGGTGGTGCTGGCCCGGCATGCCTGGCAGCTCTGCGCCGAGCTGGCACCCACCCAGCGCGCGGCGGTGGTGCTGAGGTTCTACCAGGACCTGAGCTTCGCCGACATCGCCGAGGTGCTCGGCTGTGGCGAAGCCACCGCCCGCTCCCATGTCCATCGGGCCGTGGCGGCGCTGCGCGCGCGGCATCAGCAGGAGGCCGGAGATGACTGACCGCTACGAGCAGGCATTCGTGGACGCGTTCGCGCGGGTCGCGACCCAGCCGCGACCCGGCACGGTGGCGGGACCGCCCGGTGGCCTGGCATGCGTCCCGCGTCGCCGGATGCCGCGCTGGCCCGGTGTGGCGCTGGCGGCAGCGGTGGTGACGGTCGCGCTGATCGTCGTGCCCGGGGTGTGGGACGCCAGCCGTCCGGTCGAGGCGACTCCTGCCGTGACGCCTACCCCCAGCGTGGTGCCCACCGCAAGCCCCAGCGCAACGTCCAGCGAAACGCCCACCACGACGCCCACGGCGGAACCGGTCAGGAGAGCGGTGACGGTGATCGCGGGCCAGTCCCTGCGCGAGCAGCTGGACGGGCTGTCGGCGGCGACCGGCATCCCGGTCGCCGAGTTCGAGACCGCCGCTGCTGGGTGGCACGACCTCGCGGTGCCGGAGTGGGCCGAGAACGGGTTGGAGGGCTTCCTCTACCCCGACAGCTATGAGGTGCGGGAAGGGCAGACCGCCACCGAGATCCTGGCCCGCGCGGTCAGCCGGTTCGACGCGATCAGCGGTGACCTCGGCTTCGCCCAAGCCGCCGAGGACGTGGGCATGACCCCGTACGAGGCGCTGATCGTGGCGAGCCTGGTCGAGGCCGAGGGCCGCCGGCCCGAGGATCTTCCGAAGATCGCCAGGGTGATCCACAACCGGCTGGCAGCCGGAATGGCATTGCAGCTGGACTCGTCGGTGGCCTATGCGGTGGGAAAGCCGGGCGGTGCCCCGACCTCCAGCGACGATCGGTCGACCGACTCCCCGTACAACACCTACCGTCACAAGGGCCTGCCGCCGGGTCCGATCGGCAGTCCGGGCCGGGTCGCGCTGGACGCCGCCGTCCGTCCGGCCGCCGGCGACTGGGTGTATTTCACCACGGTCAACTCCGACACCGGCGAAACGGAGTTCAGCGCGACCGCCCAGGAGCACCAGGAGAGTGTCGCCAGGTGGCGCGACTGGTGCGAGCGGAGCGCGGTCAACCGGGAGAAGTGCGGCGTGGGCTAGATCCGCTGACCCGCGGCCCGTCGTCGGGATCCGGCAGCGACCGCCGCGATCCGGGACGTCTTGGCTCGATCCGCAGCCCGGGTTAGGGTTTGCGTAAATCGTCCGAGGAGGCCTGATGGAACGTCGGCGGGTAGTGGTGATCGGTTCCGGGTTCGGTGGCCTGTTCGCTGCGAAAGGGCTAGCCAAGGAACCGGTCGACGTCACCCTGATCTCGCGGACGGTATCGCATCTGTTCCAGCCGCTGCTGTACCAGGCGGCTACCGGAATTCTCTCCACCGGCGAGATCGCCCCGGCCACCCGGGACATCCTGAAGAACCAGCGCAACGCCACCGTGCTGCTGGGCGAGGTCACCCGGATCGACCTGGCGGCCCGCACCGTGGTGTTCGAGAAGCTCGGCAAGACGATCGAGGTGGGCTACGACCACCTGGTGGTCGCGGCCGGCGCTGGACCGTCCTATTTCGGCAACGACCGGTTCGCGATCTTCGCCCCCGGGATGAAGACGGTGGACGACGCGCTGGAGTTGCGCGCCCGGATCTTCGGTTCGCTGGAGGTCGCCGAGCTCAGCGACGATCCCGAGGAGCGGGAGGCCCTGCTCACCTTCGTGGTGGTCGGCGCCGGCCCGACCGGGGTGGAGATGGTCGGCCAGATCGCCGAGCTCACCCGCGACGTCCTGGTCCGCAGCTTCAAACGGATCGACACCCGGCAGGCCAGGATCGTCCTGCTGGACGCCGCGGACGCGGTGCTACCGGGCTTCGCGCCGTCGCTGTCGGCCTCGGCCAGGACGAGGCTGGAGAGGATCGGCGTCGAGGTGAAGCTGGGCGCCCGGGTGACCGGCGTGGACGAGACCGGCGTGGACGTCAGCTACGCAGACGGCCGCTCCGAACGGATCGCGGCCAGCTGCAAGGTGTGGGCGGCCGGCGTCCAGGCCAGTCCGCTGGGCAGGCAACTCGCCGAACAGTCCGGTGCCGAGATCGACCGCGCCGGCCGGGTCGCCGTCCTGCCCGACCTCACCCTGCCCGGCCATCCCGAGGTCTTCGTCCTGGGTGACATGATGAGCCTCGACCGGCTGCCCGGCGTGGCCCAGGTCGCCCTGCAGGGTGGGAAGTACGCCGCCCGCAGGATCGCCGGCGAACTCGCCGACCGGCCGGTCACCGAGCCGTTCAGGTACCGGGACAAGGGCTCGATGGCGGTGGTCAGCCAGTTCGGTGCGGTCGCCCAGATCGGCGGGCTGAAGCTCACCGGGTTCGTGGCCTGGGCCGCCTGGCTGGGCGTCCATCTGATCTACCTGGTCGGCTTCAAGAACCGGCTCTCCACCCTGCTGAAGTGGGCGATCACCTTCCTGGGCCGCTCCCGCTCGGAGCGGGTGACCACCGAGCAGCAACTGGTCGGGAGGCTGGCCCGCAAGCAGCTCGGCGACGATTTCCGGCCCACCATCTGGGCCACCTCCGACCCCGATCGCATCCAACCGTAGGACGCGCTCCGCGGTACGGTCGGACAGGAGCATCCCAGGGGATCCGTCCGGGGGAGGGAGAAGAGGATGAGCGGACTGGCGGAACTCTCCGCACTACAGCTCGCGGCCGCGGTACGCGCCCGTCAGGTCAGCGCCGTGGAGGTGGCGGAGGCCACCCTGGCGCGCGCCGAACAGGATGCCTGGGGCGCGCTGGTCACCATCTCGCCCGACCTCGCGCTGCGCCAGGCTGCCGAGCTCGATCGCCGGCTGGCCGCCGACCCGGAGTTCGACCTGCCGCTGCTGGGCGTCCCGTGCCCGATCAAGGATCTCAACCCGGTGGCCGGGGTGGGGTTCGAGGCCGGGGCGGCCGCGCTGCGGGGAAACGTCGCCGAGGTGGACGACGGCATCGTCGCCTGGCTGCGGGAGGCCGGCACCGTGATGCTCGGCAAGACCGCGACGCCGGAGTTCGGATTCCCCTGCTACACCGAACCGGACGGACGTCCGCCGGCCGTGACACCGTGGGATCGGAGCCGGTCGGCCGGCGGCTCCAGCGGGGGAGCGGCGGCCGCCGTCGCCGCCGGGATCGTTCCGCTCGCCCAGGCCTCCGACGGTGGCGGATCGATCCGGATCCCCGCCTCATCCTGCGGGCTGGTGGGGCTGAAGGCCAGTCGCGGCCGGATCAGCGCCGGTCCGCTGATGACGCCCGGGCCCGGGCTGGGCACCGCCGGCGTGGTCTCCCGCACGGTGGCGGACACCGCCGCCGCGCTGGACGTGCTGGCCGGCTACCGGACCGGCGACACCTACCTGGCGCCGGCACCGTCGGAGAGCTTCCTGGCCGCCGCCGCGCGGCGTCCTTCCGGGTTGCGGATCGGCGTCCTGACCACGCCGGTGATCGCCGAGGCCGAGGTGCATCCCGCCTGCCTGGCAGCGGTGGACGCCACCGCCGGGTTGCTGCAGCAGGCCGGGCACGTCCTCGACCAGGCTCCGGTGCCGTTCGCGGTGGAGCGCTGGGACGCCTTCACCGCCCTCTGGACGGTCGGGGCTGCGTCCATCCCGCTGCCGCCGGAGGCCGAGCCGCTGCTCACCCCGCTCACCCGCTGGCTGCGCGAGGAAGGGCGACGGGTCACCGCCCTGGAACATGCTGCCGCGTTGGCGGAGCTGCAGCGGCTCACCCGCGAGGTCGCGCTGGCCTGGGAGGGTTTCGACCTCGTGCTCACCCCGACCCTTGCCCAGCCGCCGGCACCGGTCGGCAGCCTGCGCGACGACGCCGATCCGGCCGGCGACTTCGCCGCCCAGACCCGCTTCACCCCCTGGACCAGCGTGGCCAACCTGAGCGGGCTGCCGTCCATCTCGGTGCCGGTGCACACCGCCGAGATCGATGGCGTCAGGCTGCCCATCGGGACGATGCTGACCGGCCGGTTCGGCGCCGAGGAGACCCTGCTGGCCGTCGCCGCCACCCTCGAGGAGGCGGTGGGAGGGTTCCCGACCGCCAGGCTGTGAGGAAAATGGGCGCGTTCAGCGGTCTCGTTGGCTGAGGTCGGCCCGCAGGGCCGAGTCTCGAAGCCGCCGGCGACCCTTCGAGACTCGCGCTGCGCGCGACCTCAGGGATCGTTTGGGCTGCGGGCGAGCTCAGGGGCGATTGGGCCGGTGGGCGACCCTTCGAGACTCGCGCTGCGCGCGACCTCAGGGATCGTTTGGGCTGCGCGCGAGCTCAGGGGGCGATTGGCCGCGCGCGACCTCGGCGGTCGCTGAGGTCGCGGGACGGTGGCTGAGGTCGGCCGGAGGCCGAGTCTCGAAGCCCCCGCCACCACGAGTCGGTTACCAGATGGTGACCCGCTGGGCCGGGTCGAGCCAGGCGGCGTCCTCGGGGGTGACCTCGAACGCCTCGTAGTAGGCGTCGACGTTGCGGACCACCTGGTTCACCCGGAACTCCTCCGGGGAGTGCGGGTCGGTGGCCACCTGCTGGCGCACCGCCTCGTCCCGGCGCTTGGACTGCCAGGCGCGGGCGTAGGCGAGGAAGAACCGCTGGGAGGCCGGGATGCCGTCCACCGGCTCCGGCTCGATGCCGTCGGTGGCCAGCCGCCAGGCCTGGTAGGCGATCCCCACCCCGCCCAGGTCGCCGATGTTCTCGCCCAGGGTCAGCCTGCCGTTGACCCGGGCGTCGGGCACCAGCGCCGGTGTCAGTCCGTCGTACTGGTCGACCAGCGCCGCGGTGCGGGCCTGGAAGGCCTCCTTGTCGGCCGGCGTCCACCAATCCCGCAACCGGCCCTCGCCGTCGCAGGTCGAGCCCTGGTCGTCGAAGCCATGGCCGATCTCATGGCCGATCACCGACCCGATCGCGCCGTAGTTCACCGCGTCGTCGGCCTCGGCGTCGAAGAACGGCGGCTGCAGGATGGCCGCCGGGAAGACGATCTCGTTGCGCAGCGGGTGGTAGTAGGCGTTGACCGTCTGCGGCGTCATCAGCCATTCGTGGCGGCGGATCGGCTGGCCGATCTTGCCCGCCTCGTCGTCGAAGCTGAACTCCGCGGCCCGCAGCACGTTCCCGAGCAGGTCGTTCGGCCGGGTCTCCAGCCCGGAGTAGTCCTTCCAGATCTCCGGGTAGCCGATCTTGGGGGTGAACCGCTCCAGCTTGGCCAATGCCTCGGCGCGGGTGGCGTCCGTCATCCACTCCAGCCTGCTGATCGAGCTCCGGTAGGCCTGGATCAGGTTGGCCACCAGTTCGTCCATCCGCTGCTTGGCGACCGGGGAGAAGTGCCGTTCGACGTACAGCCTGCCGACCGCCTCGCCGAGGAAGCGCTCGACCAGGTCGACCCCGCGCTTCCACCGCTCGCGCATCATCGGGGTGCCCTGCAGCACGGTGCCGTAGAAGTCGAACCGGGCCTGCGCCAGCGCCTCGGGCAGGTAGGGCGAGAGCCGGGAGACCGCCGCCCACCTGGCCCACAGCTTCCACTGCTCCAGCCGGGACGAATCCAGCAGCGTGCCCAGCGCCTCGAAGAAGGACGGCTGCATCACGATCACCGAGCCGGTCACGATTCCGAGTTCGCCCAGCAGCCGGCCCCAGGGCAGGCCGGTGGCGTCCAGCTCCGCCAGCGACATCGGGTTGTACTGGGCGGCCAGGTCGCGGGTGCGCACCTTGTCCCAGTGGTGGCCGGCCACGGCGGTCTCCAGGTCGAGGATCAGGCCGGCCGCGCTGCCGGTGACCTCGGCCATCGTCAGGCTGCGGTCGATGTGATCGCGGTAGGCCTGGCGGATCCCGGCGTGCTGCTCCAGCCGGTAGTACTCCTCGTCGGGCAACCCGATCCCCGCCTGGGCGAGGAAGAGGGCATAGTGGGCCGGGTCCCCGGGGTCGGCGTCGACGTCGAAGGCGAACGGTGCGCCGGTGCCGCGGCGGGAGCTGCGGACGAAGTAGGAGAGCAGTTCGTCGACCGAGCCGATCCGGTCGATCTCGGCCAGAATCGGCTGCAGCGGCGCCAGCCCGAGCGCGTTCACCCGCTCGACATCGATGAAGCTGCCGTACAACTGTTCGATCCGGCCGGCGTCGGTGCCGGGCTCGGCGCCCTCCAGGCTGGTGACGATCTCACGGATGGCCAGCTCGGACTCGTCGACGAGCTTGACGAAGCCTCCGGCCGAGGAGCGATCGTCGGCGATCCTGACGGTGGCGAGCCATCGTCCGTTGACGTGGCGGAACAGATCATCGGCGGGGCGGATGGCGGGTTCGAGATCGAAGTCAGTCACAACCGCCAGCGTAGCGGCCGGGCTGCTAGGTTCGGTTCCCGAGTCTCGACCGACAGTTCCGGGAGGAAGCCATGGCGGAAGCCCGTCCCAGCGCGCCGGACGTGGTGTGCGCCATCGCAGCGGGCGAGCAGGCCGGCGAGATCGTCTACCGGGACGATCAGCTGATCGCCTTCCTGGATCACCACCCGTTGTTCAAGGGCCACGTGCTGGTCTGTCCGGTGCAGCACATCGGGACGCTCCCGGAGCTGCCGGCCGGGTTGGTCGCACCGCTGTTCACGCTGGTGCAGCGGTTCTCTACGGCTGTAGTGGACGGGCTGGGCGCGGATGGCAGCTTCACCGGGATCAACACCGTGATCAGCCAGTCCGTGCCGCACCTGCACGTCCACGTCATTCCACGCCGGAAGGGGGACGGGCTGCGCGGCTTCTTCTGGCCGCGGGACCGCTACGCCGAGGGTGAGGCCGCCGAGTACGCAGCCCGGCTGCGGGCCGCGCTGGGCACTGGCAGCCGGGCGGGCCGTGGATGACGGACAGCTCCTTCGGCCCGGCCGCCGATCGACCGACGTCGCAGCAGGTGGCGGCCAACCGCCGTCCGGCCCGGCTCGACATCGCGCTGGGAGTGGTGCTGGGCGCGGCCATCGGGCTGCTCTCCACCCGGCAGCACTGGGCGGGGGTGGCCGGCATCGCGATCGGCCTCGGCGGTGGACTGGCGGTGCTGCTGGCCGGCCTGCCCAACCACCGGCGGCGCGGTCAGCTGCAGGATCGCCGGGGCAAGCGCTCCCGGTTCGCCGCTGGCATGGCCTGCGTCCTGCCGGTCGCGCTCGTCCACGCGGTCGGCCCGACCCGATGGCAGCCCTGGTTCTCGATCCTGGGCGGGCTGGCCGTCGCCGCGGTGGTCGTTGCGGCGATGCGCTGGGAGGATCGCGATCACGCCCGGCGGCTCACCGAAGGCGACTACGATCCTGGTGCGCTGCGATGAACACGACTTCCCCACGGTTCGGGGCACTGGCCGACCAGTTGCGGGCGGAGAGCCGGGACGGACGCGTGCTGGTGGCGGTGGCCGGCGAGCCCGGGGCCGGCAAGACCACCTTCGTGCGGCGGCTGGCGGCGGAGCTCGAACGCCTGGGTGTGGCGACCGGCGTTCTGCCGATGGACGGCTTCCACCTGTCGAACGCCGTGCTGGAGAAGTTGGGACGACGGCAGCGCAAGGGCGCCATCGACACCTTCGACGCCGACGGCTACGTCCACCTGCTGGAGCGGGTCAGTGCCGGGGAAGCCCGTGCCGTCTACGCTCCGGGCTTCGATCACGGCGCGGGGGAGCCGGTGGCCGGCTCGATCGCCATCGAACCCGGCTGCGCGGTGGTGCTCACCGAGGGCAACTACCTGCTCGATCCCACCGAACCGTGGGACCGGGTGCCCGAGCTGGCCGATCACGCCTGGTACGTGACGGTGGACGACGCGCTGCGCCGCGAGCGACTGATCGCCCGTCACATCGCCAGCGGCAAGCCGCCCGAGGTGGCCCGTCGCTGGGTGGCGGCGGTGGACGAACCCAATGCCGAGCGGATCCGGACCACCGCCGTCCGGGCCGAGCTGATCCTGCGGCTCGACCAGCCGCCCGGTGGGAGCGGACAATCGTGACGTGGCTGACGGAGTGGTTGTCGATCGCGAGCTGAACCGGACCGGTTCCATGCCGCGGGCCCCGGGAAAGGTCGCGGCCGCGGTGATCCCGGGAGCACTGTGGCTGTTCGTCGCGTACCTGCAAGTGGGCCTGGTGGTGACCCGGGTGCTGAGCAGCGACCACACCCCCTGGCCACTGGGCAATGTGATCGGCGGCATGATCCTGCTGTACCTGCCGATCGGGCTGGCGGCGATCGCCTACTGGATCGGCCACCGCTGGTCGGTCGCGCCCGGGCTGGCCGCCCACCTGGCCGGGATGGCGATCGTCCTGGCGTTCTGGATTCTCTAGGGTCGACCGGCGATATCCCGACCGCTCACCGGCGGCCGGTCACACCGTCCAGGTGTCGGAGCCGTTGATCAGGCCCTGCAGCTCGGCCAGTCGCTGGCCGGGATCCTCCGCCATGCTCACCTGGGAGCGGGCCAGGTCGTCGTAGGTCGGACGCTCCACCTGCCGGAAGATCCCGACCGGTGCGTTGACGATGGTGCCGGCATCGGTCAGCCGGGAGAGCTCGAAGGCCAGGCTGGGATCCTCCCGGTGGGCGTCGTGCACCAGCAGCCGGTCGATGCCGACCTCGTCCACCCTGGCGACCTGCAGGGCGCCGTCCGCACCCCGGACGACCCCCAGTTCGCCGTCGGTGCCGAACCGGATCGGCTCGCCGTGCTTGAGCGGAATCAGCCCGGAGTCGGGGCCCTTGAGGCCGTCGAAGGCGCCGGCGTTGAAGATCGGGCAGTTCTGGTAGATCTCCACCAGTGCCGAGCCGCGGTGGTTGATCGCGGCGCCGAGCACCTCGGTGAGGTGGGCGCGGTGCGAATCCACCGTCCGGGCGACGAAGCTCGCCTCGGCGCCCAGCGCCAGCGAGATCGGGTTGAACGGGGTGTCCACCGAACCGGCCGGGGTCGACTTGGTGCGTTTGCCCTGTTCGGAGGTGGGGGAGTACTGGCCCTTGGTCAGCCCGTAGATCCGGTTGTTGAACAGCATGATCGTGATGTTCACATTGCGCCGCAGGGCGTGGATCAGGTGGTTTCCGCCGATGCTGAGCGCATCGCCGTCCCCGGTCACCACCCAGACCGCCAGGTCGTCGCGGGCCATCGCCACCCCGGTGGCCAGGGCGGGCGCCCGACCGTGGATCGAGTGCATCCCGTAGGAGTCGACGTAGTAGGGGAACCGCGACGAGCAGCCGATCCCCGAGATGATCACGGTGTTCTCCCGCTTGATGCCCAGCTGGGGCATCAAGCCCTGGAAGGTGGCCAGCACGGCGTAGTCGCCGCAGCCCGGGCACCAGCGCACCTCCTGGTCGGAGGTGAAATCCTTGCGGTTCAGCGGGGTGACCGCCAGCGGCACCCCGGCCAGTCCGGCGCCGGTCGCGGCGCCGTTCACGGTGCTGGTCATCGGGTCGTCAGCTCCTCGTCGATGATCGTCTCCAGGTCGGCGGCGAGTTCGGCCACCGAGATCGGCAGCCCGCGCACCCGGGAGTAGCTGCGGGCGTCCACCAGGAAGGTCGCCCGCAGCAGCATGGCCAGCTGGCCGAGGTTCATCTCCGGCACGATCACCCGGTCGTAGTGGCGCAGGATGTCGCCCAGGCCGTGGGGCAGCGGGTTCAGCTGCTTCAGGTGGACGGTGGCCACCGCCCGGCCGTGGTTGCGGACCCGCCGCGCCGCGGCGGTGATCGGCCCGTAGGTGGAACCCCAGCCGACCACCAGCAGGCGGGCATCGCCGGTCGGATCGTCCACCTCGGCGGGTGGGAGCTCGTCGGCGATGCCGGCCACCTTGGCCGCCCGCAGCCCGATCATCCGCTCGTGGTTGGCCGGATCGTAGGAGATCGCGCCGGTGCCGTCCGCCTTCTCCAGGCCGCCGACCCGGTGCTCCAGCCCCGGCGTGCCGGGGACGGCCCAGGCCCGTGCCAGCCTGGCGTCCCGGGCGTAGGGCAGGAACCGGCCCTCGGGGCCGTTCGGCTCGGTGGCGAAGGCCGGATCGATCGCGGGCAGCGAGGCCAGGTCGGGCAGCTGCCAGGGCTCGGCACCATTGGCCAGGTAGCCGTCGCTGAGCAGGATCACCGGGGTGCGGTAGGTCACCGCGATCCGGGCGGCGGAGTAGGCGGCGTCGAAGCAGTCGGACGGGGTCGCGGCGGCGATCACCGGCAGCGGCGCCTCGCCGTGGCGGCCGTACAGCGCCTGGGTGAGGTCGGCCTGCTCGGTCTTGGTCGGCATGCCGGTGGACGGTCCGGCGCGCTGCACGTCCACGATCACCAGCGGCAGTTCCAGCATCACCGCCAGGCCGATGGTCTCCGACTTCAGCGCCATCCCCGGGCCGGAGGTGACGGTGACGCCGAGGTCGCCGGCGAAGCTGGCGCCCAGCGCGGCGCCGATCGCCGCGATCTCGTCCTCGGCCTGGAAGGTGGTGACGCCGTGCTGCTTGGCGCCGGCCAGGATGTGCAGCACGTCCGAGGCCGGGGTGATCGGGTAGGCGCCCAGGAACAACTGCAGCCCGGCGCGCGCGGCGCCGGCCATCAGGCCGTAGGCCAGCGCCCGGTTGCCGGAGATCTGCCGGTAGGTGCCCGGCGGCACCGGGGCGGGGGCGATCTGGTAGCGGGTGGCGAACAGCTCGGTGGTCTCGCCGAAGGCGTAGCCGGCCTTCAACGCGGCGATGTTGGCGTCGCGGACCGAGGGGTTGCCGGCGAACTTGGCCGCCAGGAACTCGATCGTCGGTTCGACCGCACGGCTGTACATCCAGTTGAGCAGCCCCAGGGCGTACATGTTGCGGGTGCGGACGGCGTCCTTGCGGCCGAGCCCGAGTTCGGCCACCGCCGCGATGGTCTGCCCGGTCAGGTCGAAGGCGTGGACCTGGTAGTCGTCCAGGCTGCCGTCGGTCAGCGGATCGCTGGCGTACCCGACCTTCGCCAGGTTGCGGGCGGTGAAGTCGGCCGAGTCGGCGATGATGATGCCGCCCTTGGTCAGTTCGTTGATGTTCGCCCGCAGCGCCGCCGGGTTCATCGCCACCAGCACGTTGGGGGCGTCGCCCGGGGTGCGGATGTCGAAGTCGGCGAAGTGCAGCTGGAAGCTGGACACCCCGGCGACGGTGCCCTGGGGGGCGCGGATCTCGGCGGGGAAGTTGGGCAGGGTGGAGAAGTCGTTGCCCGCCACCGCGGTCTCGTGGGTGAACCGGTTGCCGGTCAGCTGCATGCCGTCACCGGAGTCGCCGGCGAATCGGATCACAACATGGTCGAGCGTCGTGATGTCGGTCATGCGATCGGAGTCTCTTTCGTCAGCGGGGTCCGCCGACCAAGTCTACGCCGTTGTCGCGCGGCTTTCCCGGCGGGGTCGGGATGGTCTCAGCTGTCGTCGGGCCGTTGGTGGCCGGCGATCGCCGTGGCCGTCCACTCCGTGCCGGGATGGGGGGATGGGACGGTGGGGTCGTCCGGGGCCGGATACGCTGGGGCGGACCCCTAGCTGAACAGGAACCGTCGTGGAGGAGCGGCAGCAGAAGCTGCTGGCCGGGATCGGCCGCGATCTCGCGCAGGCCTGGCGTTACCCGGCCGTCCGGCGCGGCTTCGCCGGTACCCTCTGCATCTTCCTCGGTTCGCTGACGCCGGCCTACCTGCCGCAGAACACCCCGTGGTGGGGGCCGATGCGCGCGCTCGGCCTGGACGCCTGGCCGGTGCGGGTGCTCGGCACCGCGCTGGTCATCGCCGGGATGGGGCTGCTGGTGGGGGCGTGGTTCCGGCTCCGGCTGAGCCTGTACCACCACGTGAAGCACTGGGCGATCTGCCTGATCTGGAGCGCGCCGCTGCTGTTCGGCCCGCCCACCTTCAGCCACGACGCCTACGGCTACGCCGCGCTCGGCTGGTTGTTGCGCAACGGCCTGAACCCGTACGAGAACCCGATCAGCGTGCTGCCCGGGCCGTTCGCCGACCAGTTCGCCTGGGCGTGGCGGTACGACACCTCGATGTATCCGCCGCTCAGCCTGCAGATCTTCCACGGCGTGGTGGCCCTGGCCCAGAACAACCCCTACGTCTCGGCTGTCGCGATGCGCATCCCGGCGCTGATCGGCGTGGCCCTGATCGTCCACCTGCTGCCACGGGTGGCCCGGCGGATCGGCGCCGACCCCCAGCTGACCGCCTGGTTCGCCACCACCAACCCGATCCTGATCATCGACTTCGTCGGCGGGGCGCACAACGACGCGATGATGATGGGGGTGGTGGTGCTGGCGCTCTGGCTGGCCACCCGGGGACGGTTCCTCCCGGCGGCGATCGCGGTGGGGGTGGCCGCCTCCCTCAAGCAGCCGGCGATCCTCGCCTTCTACCCGGTGGCCCTGCTCGGCCGGCCCTGGCTGAGCCTGCGCTGGCCCGACACCCTGCGCGCGGCCGGCCGGCTGCTGGCCGCGCTCGGCATCGCCGTGCTCACCTTCGCCGGGATCACCCAGCTGACCGGGCTCGGCTACGGCTGGATCTACGCCGCCGACGTGCCGGGCAAGATCGTCACCATCGCGCCGTTCAGCCTGCTCGCCGCCGGTCTGCTGGCGCTGCTGACCTGGTGGGGACAGCCGGAGGTGGGTGAGCTGATCGCCCGCGGCGTCCGGCTGCTCGGGCTGCTGCTGACCGCGGCGGTGATGGTCTGGCTTGGGCTGGGGGTGGGACGCCGCCGGCCGGTCACCTTCCTCAGCTGGTCCTGGCTGGCCTTCGCCTTCGGCGGGCTCTCCCTGCACAGCTGGTATCTGACCTGGGGTGGGCTGCTGCTGCCGCTCACCCGTCCCGACCGCAAGGTGATCGGCGGCGCGGTGATCGTCACCACGGTGCTGATGGCCTACGCCGCCGGCAGCCTGGCCTGGTTCAACGACGCCGTCGGGCTCGCGCTGGCCGGCGGCGCGCTGCTGTTCACGCTGGCCTGGCGGCATCACCAGGAGCACAAGGAACCCGAACCCGAGTTGGAGGAGGCCCGATGAGCGAGGTGCTCGTCACCGTCGAGGAACAGGTCGGCCGGATCCGCCTGAACCGGCCGCGGGCGATCAACGCGCTGACCGCCGGGATGCTCGCGACGGTGGCCGGCGCGGTCGCCGAGTTCGCCGCCGACCCGGCGGTCACCCGGGTGGAACTGACCGGTGAGGGGGAGCGCGGGCTGTGCGCCGGCGCGGACGTCCGGCAGTTGCGCCAGACCGTGCTGGACGGTGGCGATCCGGGCGAGTTCCTGGCTGCCGAGTACGCGCTCAACCTGGCGATCGCCCGCTACCCCAAGCCCTACCGCGCGGTGATGGACGGTGTCACGATGGGTGGTGGCATGGGCCTTTCGGTGCACGGGTCGGAGCGGGTGGTGACCGCCACCTCGCAGCTGGCCATGCCGGAGACCCAGATCGGCCTGTTCCCCGACGTCCTGGTGACCTGGCGACTCGCCCGGCTGCCCGCCGAGGTGGGCACCCACCTGGCCCTCACCGGCGACGCCGTGAACGCCGCCGACGCGCTCTGGCTCGGCCTGGCCGACCTGGCCGCCGGGGAGCTGCCGGCGGCGGAGCTGGCCGACGACCACGACTGGATCGCCGAATGCTACGCCGGTGACGACCCGGTGACGATAGTCGGACGGCTGGCCGAGCACTCCCATCCGTCCGCCCGCCGCGCGGCGGCCACCCTGCGGACGCGCTGCCCGCTGTCGGTGCACGTGACCCTGGCCGCGCTGCGACGGGCGGCGGGCATGACCCTGGAGGAAGTCGCCGAGCAGGATCTGCGGGTCTGCACCGCCCTCGCGCTGGGGCCGGACTTCGCCGAAGGGGTCCGCGCCCAGCTGATCGACCGCGACCGCGACCCGCGCTGGTCCCACGCCGGCCTGGAGGACGTCTCCGCCGCCGAGGTGGCCGCCTTCTTTCCGTCCGGCGGCTGAACGAGCGGGGTGATCCGATGGCAGCGGGCGAGCGGGGCGAGGGCGGCCTGTCGCGCGTAACGCTGACCGGCCTGCTCGACGATCTGTTCGGCGTGCTCGGCCACTTCCCGATCCCGGCCGAGGTGTTCGCCGCCGACGGCTCCAGTCTCTTCGTCAACCAGGCCTTCAGTGAGGTCTTCGGGATCGGTCCCGATCAGCTGGTCGGCAGCTACAACGTCCTGGAGGACCGGTACCTCCAGGACGAGCCCGGCCTCGCCGACCACCTCGCCCGAGGATTCGCCGGCGAGGCCAACCTGCTCCATGACGTGCGGGTTCCGCTGGGCGAGTTCGACGCCCGCTACCACCGCCGGGACGGTCTGCCGGGTGGCGTCGACGTCTACCAGGACATCGCCTGCCTCCCGCTGACCGACCGGCAGGGCGGCGTCGTCTACGTGGTCGCGCTGTTCCTGACCAAGAACGTCTACGGCGTCCACCAGGCCGTCGTCCGGGCCCGGGCGTACCTCGACGAGCACTGGTGGGAGCCGTTCGACCTGGACGTGGTGGCCCCCGCGGTGGGCCTGAGCCGTTCCCATCTGTCGCGGCTGTTCCGCCGGTACCTCGGCACCACCCCCTACCGGTACTACCAGGAGGTCAAGCTCGAGAAGGTCAAGGCCGCGCTGGCCGATCCCGGGTTGAGCATCAGCGAGGCGTTCGCGCGGTGCGGGGTTGACTACTGCGGAGGGTTCGCCGCGGTGTTCAAGCGGGCGGTCGGCAGGACTCCCTCCGCCTATCGACGGGAGTTCGCGGGCGTCCCGTCGCAACCCGGCCCGGGCTGCCGGCCGCCGTCCCTGGATCGCGACGAGCAGCGGCTGTTCCGGGTCGCCGACCTGCTGCCGATCCCGATCCAGATCTTCCGGCCCAACGGCGACGCCGCCTTCATCAACCAGGCCGTGCTACGGGCCTGGAACGTCCGGGACGCGCCACGGATCCTCGGCGAGTACAACCTGCTGACCGACCCGCTGGTCAACGATCTGCACGGGTTGCGACCCCAGGTGGCCCGCGCCTTCGCCGGTGAGACGGTGCTGGTGGCGGACGCCCGGCTGCCGCTGGACACCTTCTGGGCGACCTATCGGAAGATGAGTTCGGCGTTCGACGCGGAGGCGATCTACACCGACATCCTGAACTTCCCGATCCGGGACGCCACCGGCGTGCTGTGCCACGTGATGAGTGTCTTCTTCACCAGCCGGGTCTATCGGGGGCGCCGCGAAGTGGTGCGGGCCCGGGAGCACCTGGAGAACCACTGGCGGGAGGACTTCGACGCCGAGGCCCTGGCCAGGCTGGTGAAGCTGAGCAGTTCGCAGCTCTCCCGGCTGTTCCGGCAGGACACCGGGCTGACCCCCTACGGCTACTACCAGCAGATCAGGCTCGACCGGTTCAAGGCGGCGTTGAAGGATCCGGAACTGAGCATCGCCCAGGCCTTCTCCGCCTGCGGGATGGAACACCAGGGCAACGCCACCCGCTTCTTCAAGGAGAGGACCGGGCTGACGCCTTCCCAGTACCGGCTGCTGCTCGCGCAGGACTGACCGCGTCCGTCCGACCGGGTGGTGGGCGCCGTGCGCACCAGTGAGAAAAACCAGGCATCCAGCCGATATCACCGCAACCCTACGGTTCGTAGTATTCCGTTCAGGGGGGACTGAAGCAGGGCGCTCCGCGGTACGGCCGAAGGGAAAGGCCGCCACACGTGAGGCGAGCCATACTTCTGCTCGGGGACGAGACTTCGCCGGGGTGGTCGCCCTGCTTCTCCCCGTGGCCGGGCGGGTGCCGCCGTCCGCGCAGATCAGGCTTCGGTGTAGTCGACGACGATCGGGGCGTGATCGGACAGCCTGGACTCGTAGTCCGCCTCCCGGTCGGTGCCGCCGTTGATCGCCCTGGCGGCGAGGCCGGGAGTGGCCAGGTGGTAGTCGATCCGCCAGCCGGTGTCGTTGGCGAACGCCTGGCCGCGCCAGCTCCACCAGGAGTACGGGCCGTCGGTGTCGGGGTGCAGCCGGCGGACCACGTCCACCAGGGTGCGGGGGCCCAGGATCGAGCCGAACCACTCCCGCTCCTCGGGCAGGAAGCCCTCCGACTTCTGGTTGGAGCGCCAGTTCCGCAGGTCGTGACGGGTGTGGGCGATGTTGAAGTCGCCCATCACCAGGAACTCCATCCCCTCGGCCTGCGCGGCCCTTCTGGCCCTGGTCAGATAGGGACGGAAGGAGCGCAGGAAGTTCATCTTGCGCTGGTAGCGGGCCAGCTCGTCCGCGTCCCCGTCCGGGACGCCGCCCTTGGGCAGGTAGAGGGACGCGACCCGCAACCCGGGCAGGTCGACCTCGAGGTACCGGCCCTCGGCGTCCCTGCGGTAGCCGAAGCCCTCCCGGACCGCCAGCGGTGCCCGCCGGGTGAGCAGCGCGACCCCGTTGCGGCCGGGCAGGTTCCCCTCGTGATAGCTGAGGTGGTAGCCCTCGAAGGCCTCGTAGGGCAGCAGGGACGTCGGGCAGCGGACCTCCTGCAGGGCGACGACATCGCAGTCACGGCGGGCCAGCCAGCTGTCGAAACCCCGGCGGACGGCGGCGCGAATCCCGTTGACGTTGACGGTGGCGATACGCAGCGTGCTCAACTCCCGGGCTCGCGGTGCTTCTTGGGAAACAGCTTCTTCACGTCGTCGGGGTCGATGTAGAACCTGACCTCACCGGTCTCGACGTCCACCGCTGCCCGGAGCGTCGCGCGTCGCTTGGCCGTCCACGCGGTGCCGTTGGAGAGCACCACGGAAGCCCCGTTGGAGATCTCGAAGACGCTGAGCCCGGTGATCTCCCGTGGGTAGCCCTCGTAGCCCTGGTCGGTCATCGGTAGTTGGTGAACTGGACGGCGAAGTCGTAGTCGGCGTCGCGCACCAGCTTCTGGACGGCCTGCAGGTCGTCCCGCTTCTTGGAGAAGACCCGCAGTTCGTCGCCCTGGATCTGGGTGCGGATGCCCTTGGGGCCCTCGTCCCGGATCAGCTTGGCGATCTTGCGGGCATTGTCGGCGCTGATCCCGGAATCCAGCGTGGCGCTGATCTTCCACAGCTTGCCGGAGAGCCGCGGATCGCCGGCCGAGAGCGACTTCAGGTCGACCTTGCGGCGCACCAGCATGGTCTGGAAGACGTCGAGGATGGCCTTCACCCGCTCCTCGCCGTTGGCCTCCATCTCGACCACCTCGCCCGACCACTTGATCACCGCGTCGGTGCCCTTGAAGTCGAACCGGTTGCGGACCTCCTTGGCGGCCATGTTCAGCGCGTTGTCGACCTCCATCCGGTCGACCTTGTTCACGATGTCGAAAGAGCTATCTCCAGCCATGCCCGCCATTCTGCCCGACCTGCCGGACGCGGCCAACCGGGCCGGATCGGGAGCTCCCGAGGTTCTCGGGGCGGGCTGGTTGCACGATTGGTTGTCGACCCCACCGCTTTGCTAGAGTGCTCGCGCACGGCAGGTTGCCCGAGCGGCCAAAGGGAGCGGTCTGTAAAACCGTCGGCACAGCCTACGTAGGTTCGAATCCTACACCTGCCACCGGTGAAACCCCTAGTCAAAGCTTATTGGCTAGGGGTTTTCCGGTGCCTGGGCAGGTTCTGCCCGGTTGCCGCCGATAGGCTTCGATCAGACGCCGGGACGGGAGGAGCAGGATGGGGCCCCGCATGGTGATCCTCACCGGGGCCGGGGTCTCAGCGGAGTCGGGCATCGCCACCTTCCGCGACGGCAACGGGCTGTGGGAGAACCACCGCGTCGAGGACGTCGCTTCGCCCGAAGGCTTCCGCCGCGACCCAGGGCTGGTTCAGAGGTTCTACGACCTGCGTCGCGCCCAGGCCCTCGAGGTGGAGCCGAACGCCGCCCACCTCGCCCTGGCCCGGCTGGAGCAGCGGCTGCCCGGGCAGGTGCTGATCGTCACGCAGAACGTCGACGACCTCCACGAGCGGGCCGGGTCCACCAACGTCCTGCACATCCACGGAAAGCTGAACAGCGCCCTGTGCACGGCCTGTTGGCAGCGCGGTCCCTGGACGCGGCCGCTGGCCGATGGACCACGGTGCCCGGCGTGCGGCCAGCCGGCACTGCGTCCGGACATCGTCTGGTTCGGCGAGAACGTCCACCACCTGGACGAGATAGAGCTCGCCGTGGCGGGCTGCGAACTCTTCGTCGTGATCGGCACCTCGGGTGTGGTGTATCCGGCTGCCGGCTTGTCCTGGACGGCCCGCCGGCATGGTGCGACGACCGTCCTGCTGAACCTGGAGGCCCAGGAGGGTGGCGACTACGACGAGGTTCGGTACGGGCCCGCGACCCAGGTGGTCCCGGCGTGGGTCTCGGCCATGGTGGATGGCTGATCCTTCATCTGGTGTCGTCGTTGATCGGCCAAGATCGCGGGAAGCCGGGCAACTGCGACAGCAGATGCTTGGGTGGTACCGCGGCAGGCCCTTCGGACGATCAGCGGTGCGACGGTAGATCGGCCCGACTTTGGCCATCACAGGGCCTGACGCCGGCGCGGAAGGCTAGTGCACGATCCGCACCGCGACGCTGGTCGTCCCCTCGTTGCGGAAGGCGTAGCCGGGCAGGCTCTTGAGCACCTTCGTCCAGCTGGCCTTTCCGTGTTCCTTGGAGGTCTGACCGTAGTGCTGGCGCATGTAGTTGGCGACGGCGCTGACGCGTGCCCAGCCCTGCTTGTCGGCGGTCTTGGTGATCGCCTCGGCCAGCATCTGGGTGAGCGGCGGCTGCGACTTGGCCTGTTTGGCGGGGCCCTTCGGCTTGGTGGTGCCGGCCTGCAGTGGCGTGAACATCGTGCAGGCCGCCTGGAACGACGCCGCGGTGGTGGGGCGTCCGAAACCCAGCACCCTCGCACCCCGTTCGCGGAGATAGTGGGCCAGTGGGGTGTAGTCGCTGTCGCTGGACACTATCGCGAACACCGCGGGCCCGATGGTGTGGTGGAGGTCGACCGCGTCGATCACCAGGGCGAGGTCGGTGGCGTTCTTGCCCTTGACCGGGTCGGACTGCTGGACGGCGCGGAAGCCGCGCCGGCTCAGCTCGCCGTCCCACGCCCGCAGAGCCGGCTTGAACCAGTTGCCGTACGCGCGACGAACCTGGATGTCGCCCTGCTCACCCAGTGTCGTGAGCACCTGGTCGAGGCTGTCCAGGGCGGCGTTGTCGGCGTCGACCAGCAGGGCGATCGTGGCGGGAGCTTCGGTCACGATCGGCACCCTAGCGCAGCGGCCCGCGTCACTCGCCGGACCCGGGTGGCTCCGGACGGAACGGGTTCGTGTTGGTCACACCACGGATCGTCCGGCCGTCATCGAGGTCCTCGGTGAGCAACTCCTCGGCGAGGTAGGAGTTCACCGACTCGTTGCGCTCGATGGCGCATTCTGGCGCGCTTGAGACGTCGTCCACGGTGATCGTCAGGTTCGCCCTGAGTGGCAGGTTGATCTCATCATGGGTTCAGATCTACCGCACACCCGACTCGACGATGTCGTGGTGCCTGCGCTGGTCAGCTCGCTGGCAGGCAGCCGGCCGGTGGAACCGATATGGCGCAGTGAGCTCTACAACTGGCTATGGGAAGCGGAGTAGCCGGAAACCACGAAGGCCCCCGCCGCAGCGGAGGCCTTCGGGCGTACTCGAACCCTGAGGTCGGCGAAGCGCGAGTCTTGGGGGTCCTTCCCGGCTAGGAGGACTTCGGGGCGGTCATCGCCGCGACGTCAAGCGCCTTGGCCAGCTGTTCCTCGGTGACCTCGCCGCGCTCGACGTAGCCGAGATCGCGAACCGCGTCCGCCACCGTCAGGTTCTGCTTCACCGAGTGCTTGGCGATCTTGGCGGCGGCCTCGTAGCCAATGACTCGGTTCAGCGGCGTCACGATGGACGGGCTGGACTCGGCCAGCTGCAGGCAGCGGTCGACATTGGCGGTGATCCCGTCCACGCAGCGCACCGCGAGCACCCGGGAGACGTTGCCGATCAGGCTGATCGACTCCAGCAGGTTGCGGGCCATCACCGGCAGCATCACCAGCAGGTCGAAGTTGCCCTGCGCGCCGGCGAAGGCGATCGCCGCGTCGTTGCCGATCACCTGGGCGGCCACCATGACGGTCGCCTCCGGCAGCACCGGGTTCACCTTGCCGGGCATGATGGACGAGCCGGGCTGCAGGTCGGGCAGCGCGATCTCGCCGATGCCGGTGCGCGGGCCGGAGCCCATCCAGCGCAGGTCGTTGGCGATCTTCACCAGCGAGACCGCGATGGTGCGCAGCGCGCCGGAGGTCTCCACCAGCGAATCCTGCGCGGCCTGGGCCTCGAAGTGGTTGGACGCCTCGACCAGCGGCAGGCCGGTGTGCTCGGCGATCAGCTGGATCACCCGCGCCGAGAACCCGGGCGGGGTGTTGATGCCGGTGCCGACCGCGGTGCCGCCCAGCGGCAGCTCGTTGAGCCGGGGGAGGGTGGCCTTCACCCGGGCGATGCCGTAGCGGATCTGGGTGGCGTAGCCGCTGAACTCCTGGCCCAGCATGATCGGGGTGGCGTCCATCAGGTGGGTGCGGCCCGACTTCACCACGGTGGCGTACTCGGCGGCCTTCGCCTCCAGCGAGCTGGCCAGCACCTCGAGATCGGGCAGCAGGTCGGAATGGATCGCCTGCACCGCCGCGATATGGATCGAGGACGGGAACACGTCATTGGAGGACTGCGAGGCGTTCACGTGGTCGTTGGGGTGCACCGGGCCGCCCAGCCGGCGGGTGGCCAGGGTGGCGACCACCTCGTTGGTGTTCATGTTGGACGAGGTGCCCGAGCCGGTCTGGAAGACGTCGATCGGGAACTGGGCGTCGTGCTGCCCGGCGATCACCTCATCGGCGGCGCCGACGATCGCCTGGGCGATGTCGTCGCTGATCACGCCCAACTCGGCGTTCGCCAGCGCGGCGGCGCGCTTGATCTGGCCGAGGGCGGCGATGTGGTGGGAGGACAGCCCGCGTCCGGAGATCGGGAAGTTCTCCACGGCTCGCTGGGTCTGGGCGGCATAGAGGGCGTCGGCGGGTACCCGCACCTCGCCCATGGTGTCGTGCTCAATGCGATATTCCATGCTGAACACCCTAGACCGGAGCTCATTCCCCCGTGGCCAGTCGGGACAATTCGGTGCCCGCCTCGGCCCCGCGTGCCGCCTCCCGCTGCCGTGTTTCGCTGACCCCCGCCGTCCGTGATCGCCGAGGGCTTCCGCTGACGGCGAGGGCTCGTGCCTGGGTGGAGGCCCTCGACGCCAAGGGGAGTCCGTGATGTGTGGGGAGGGGCGAGAGTGGGGGACGGGTGAAAGGGGAGGCGAAACCGGCAGGGGGCGGGGCTAGGCTGCCGGGATGGGTGTGATCGACGAAGCGGCTGACTCGGTGCTGCTCGCCGCCGCCACCATTCCCGAAGGCAAGGTGACCACCTACGGCGCGATCGGACGGATGGTCGGCTACGGGCCGCGCGTGGTGGCACGGGTGATGGCCACCCGGGGGGACGAGGTCTGCTGGTGGCGGGTGATCCGGGCGGACGGCTCGATCGCGCCCCAATTGGTCGAGCAGGCCACACCCCTGTTGAAGGCCGAAGGGGTCAAGGTCCGGCGCGGAGTGGTGAACCTCCGCGAATATGGGGTGTAGCTGATCCGTGCCGCGGCGCAACGAATCGGACGCGGATCTCGTTGATCAGTCATGACGGGGAGAGCAGCGGTGGTCCAGACCGTGAGCGGGTTCGAGGACTTCCTCGTCCGCCGCTCCGGCGCGCTGCAGCGCTTCGCCTATCTGGTGACCGGCAGCCATGAGGAGGCCCGCGACGCCGTCCAGGAGGCGCTGATCGGCCTCTATCCGCGCTGGGATCGGGTGGCCGACAGGGCCGAGGCCTACGCCCGCCGCAGCATCCTCAACGGCAACGTCTCCCGGTGGCGCAGGTTCGGTCGCGAGGTGCTGGCCTTCGATCCGGCGGAGTCGCCGCCCGACCCGAGCAATCCGTTCGCCGCGGTGGACGACCGCGACCAGGCGACCCGGCTGTTCGCCACCCTCCCCGCCAAGCAGCGGGCCGCGGTGGTGATGCGGTTCTACGAACGGCTGAGCTTCGCCGAGATCGCCGACGCGCTGGGGGTGGCGGAGCCCACCGCCCGCTCGCTGGTCCATCGCGCGCTGGGCTCGCTGCGAACCATCCTGCAGGAGGAAGACCATGGCTGACGAGTTCACCGGCCAGCAGCGCGCGGCGCGCGCCTTCGAGAGCTATCTGGCCGGCCAGGCGAAGGATGCCGAGTTCCCGGCGCTGGATCCGGCAACCCTCGTCGGCAGGCCCACTCCGCGGCGGCGCTGGCGTCCGGTGCTGATCGCCGCGGCGGCCGCTCTGGCCGTGGTGGCCGCCGGCATCGGGATTCACCGCGCGGTGAGCGGCGGGATCCCGGCCGTACCGATCGCCCCGGTCGAGAAGAGTGCCTGGCAGCGGACCTCGTCCGTCCCGATCGGGCAACGCTACGGCTCGGTGAATCTCTGGGCGGACGGGGCGTTCTATGTCATCGGCGGCCACCGGCACTGCGGTCTGGACGATCAGGGGCGTCGCGACCTGATCGGTGGGGCCTGCCCTGCCAGCCTGCCGTCCTCGGGTGGGCCGCTCGCCGACGGCGCCCGCTACGATCCGGCCACCGACAGCTGGCAGCGGATCGCGGACGCGCCGGTGGCGATCGGTCATGGACAGGGCGTGGTCGTCGGCGGCCGGCTCTACCTGTCGGCCGAACCGGGGTGGGGAGACGCCGGCGAGCAGCTGCCGACGGCGGTGCTCGAGTACGACCCCGCGTCCGATACCTGGACGGAACTGGCGCGGCCCGAAGGCTCGCTCGAGGTCGTGCAACTGCTGAGCTGGCGGGACGGCCTCTACGCCACGGTCACCGAGCCCGGCTGCCTCGACGTCGGCTGCGCGCATTCGATCCAGCGGTGGGATCCTGCCGCGGCCGCCTGGCGGCCGTTCGCGCCCAGCCATCCAGCCATTGGCCACGGCCTGATCGCCGCCACCCGGGACGGCTTCGCAGCGGTGACCGACACCACCGTCGCGGTGTTCTCCGACGACCAGTGGGTGGACCTGGATCCGAAGCCTGCGCTCCCGCTCTCCGCAGCGGGCCAGCTGCTCTGGGCGTCGGGCGATCTGCGCGGCAACCTGGTCACCGTGCTGACCTGGGACGGCCGGGCCCACGTCCTGCGGCTCGACGAGCCGGCCTGGGAGTCGGCGACGGCGTCAGCACAGGCCCCTGGCGGGCTGTCCGCCGCCGACGACCTGGGAACTCCCAGGTTCTCCGACGGTAGTCATGTGGTGGTGGACGGCCGGCTGTACGACCCGGTCGCGACGACCTGGACCGACATCCCCGCCCTGCCCAACCCGGAGTGGAGCTTCGGAGCGTTCGCCAGCAGCGGCAGCCAGGTGCTGGCCTGCTACGTCGGCCCCGCGAACTCGTTCAACGACTGCTACCTGCTCACCCTCGACGAGCCGACCGCCGCCCAGCCGCCGGCAACTGTCGGCGGGTGGCGGACGGTGGCAGCGCCCCCGCTGGCACCCCGGGGCGAGGCGATCGCCACCTGGATCGGTCAGGAGTACCTGGGCGTGGGCGGCTCGGTGTGCACCGGCGAGGCGGCCGCCGACCCGGAGAACGGTGAGCTGGACTGCACCATGACAGCAGCCCTGGACGGTGCCGCCTACGACCCGGCCACCGACCGGTGGCGGACGATCGCGGCGCCCCCCGCCATCCTGCGCGACGGGCAGGGTTGGGCGGTGCTGCAGGACACCCTCTATGCGATCTCGACCGAGCCGGAGGGGTTGTGGAGCTACCACCTGGCCACGGACAGCTGGCAGGAGCTGCCGCCTCCGCCGGGCGGGCTGCTCGGCGACGGGGGGACGATCGGGTTGATCGCCCTGAACGACGTGCTGCTCGCGCTGGCGGGGCCGTCCCATCCTGACTCCTGGTTCGACCCGGCCACCGGGGCCTGGACCGAACTGTCGGCCGGCACCTACCCCAATGGCGTGTACCCGGACCATGCCGCCCGGCAGGTGGTGTTCACCGGCAAGGAACTGCTGGTCGGTGAGCCGGACCTCGGCGACGGTGACAGCCGGATCCTGCGGGTGAGCGTGTTCGAGCTGGACCCGGACGGCAGGCTCGCCACAACGCCGTCCGCCGAGTCGCTGCGGCCGGTTCCAGCCGGGCGACTGGCGGTCGATGGTTCGGGGACCGTCACCACCCTGCCGGCCGAGGGCGGCAAGACGTTCCATCGGACCGGAGGGGGAGGGGAATGGCTGCCGGTCCCGGAGTCGGGGCACCCGGACGGCGCGCTGCGGTCCGGTGTGGTGGCCGGTGATGCGGTCGCTCTGGACGGGAACCTGTTCAGCCCCCGGACCGGGAGTTGGCGTTCAGTCGGCCTGCCGTCCGGCCTGGCAGCGGGCGGTTTCGTCCAGGCCGGCGGCCCGGACGCCGTCCTGTTCTGCTTCGGCCTGACCGACGCCGGCGACCTCACCGACAGTTGCCACCTGCTCCCGGTCTGACATCGGGACTCCGTGGGTCGTCGCCACAACGATCCCCGAGCCTGTCGAAGGGTCGTCGACCAGACCCGGATCAGTTCAGCGAGGCGAGCAGGGCCTCCACCTTGGCGTCCTGACCGGTGGCCCGGAGCAACTCGATCAGTTCCGAGGCCACCTTGATCCGCAGCTTGCGCTGACTGGCCGCGGTGAAACCCTCCACGGCCGATTCCAGCGCCCAGACCGCCCCGTCGCTGTCGCCGGCCTCGCGCTGCAGCTGGCCGGCCAGCCAGAAGGCGTGCGCCGCGTCGGTCAGCCGGCCCAGCTGGGCGTACTGCTCACCGGCCCGGTTGGCCGACTCGATGGCCTGGTCGAGGCTCCGCTCGCCGGTGCGCTGCTCGGGGGCGAGCGAGGCCACCGACCTGGCCCAGGTGTCGCTCAGGTCAGCGGCCAGGCCGGCTTCCTCCCGCTGGACGCGGGCGGCCAGCTCCTCGGTCAGGTGCTCGGACAGCGGTGTGGCCGGCCGGGCGACCACCTCGTCGATCCGGTCCAGCACCGCCGCCGCTCTCCCCAGCCGGGCCGCCACCGGGGCCCAGGCCACCAGCACCCGGCCGGTCAGTGCCGGTTCGGCGCCGCCGGCCAGCAGCCGCGACACCGCCCTGGCGTAGTGCTCGTGCGCGGCGTCCTCGTCGCCCACCTCGCCCAGGCTGTGGGCTGCCTCGGCCAGCATCAGCCCGGCGTCGGCCAGCTCTCCGGCCTCCTCGGCCCGGACGGCCAGGTCGGCGTAGGCGCGGGCGGCCGCGGCGTGCTGCCCCCCGGTCGCCAGTTGCTCGGCCTCCGCCAGCGCCTGGTCCGGGGAGAGTTCGGCGGGCTGCTCCGGAACGTCCTTCGCCGCCGGGACGGAGACCGGCGCGGCGAACTCCAGGGCGACGTCGGCCGGCTGGGCGGCCAGCGCGCGGGCCAGTCGGCGCTGGTAGTAGTCGTTGCCGTTGCGGGCGTCGAAGCTGTCGGCGAGGCCGGCCGCCTCCCGGTGCACCCAGGCGCGCAGCGCCTCCACCGTGCCGACCTCGGGGTGCCGCAGCCCGACCTCCAGCTCGCGCCAGTCGGGATTGGCGGACAACCCGGCCAGCACGCCCAGCAGGAACCGCAGCCGGGCCAGCTCGGTGGCGGCGTGGGTGAGCAGCTGGGGGTAGTCCTCCCGCAGGTCGCGCAGCGCCCTGGCCAGCTGCCCTCCCCGGGCGAGCAGCTCGAAGGCCTGGCCGCGGGCGGAGGCGAAGTCGCCGGTCGACAGGTCGAGGGTGGCCACCGCGCCCTGGTAGGCGCGCACCGCGTCGTCGGCCCGCCCGGTGTCGAGGTAGGCCAGGGCCAGCGAGTGCAGGGTTCCGGTGGGTTCGCGGTTGCAGCTGCCCTGGCGGGCCTCACCCAGCCGGATCGCCTCGTCCAGCCGGCCGACCTCGGTGAGGTAGCCGACCTGCAGGCCGGTGTGGCAGGCGGGGCAGTCCTGGAACTCGTCGGACGGCGTGGCCAGCCAGCGCTGCCGAGCGGCCTCGGCCTCAGGCGAGCCGGACTGCCACGCCCAGACGAACTCCGACATCGCGACCGCGGCCCGGCCGTTGCCGGCCAGGTCGTAGCGGCGGCCCATGTCGGCCAGGAAGGCGTCCGCCTGCTCACGGCTGATCTGCGGGTAGTCGGCCAGGTCGACCGCCACCCACTTGAACTCCCAGAACAGGTTGTGGGTGTCCGAATGGTCGAACAGCTCGGGAGACTCGTCCCACAACCGCAGCAGGCGCGCGAAGGTGACGAAGGACTTCGTCCCCTGGTCGGTGAAGACGTACGCCTCGACCAGATCGAGTAGCGCCTCGGCGAGCCGGCTGCGCGGCCCCTCGGCCTCGATCCGGCGGGTGATCTCCTCGGCGGCCGCGGTCCGGGCCGCCCCGTAGGGCCATTGCCGGATGGCGTTCAGCTCGCGGGCGATCTGCGACTCGGTCATGGGGTCATTCTCCTGGGTCGTCGCTGGGGGCGGTCGGTCGGGCCAGCGAGGCGTCGAGCAGAACCGACAGCGCGGAGTTGAGCGCCGCGACCTCGCCGGAACGGAGACCCTCGCCGGCCAGCATCACCGCCGAGAGGTACAGCGAGCGCAGCCCGGCGTCGAACACCGGCGTGCCGGTGGCCCCGATCAGCTTGCCGACGACGTCGGCGGCGTCGTTCAGCACCAGCGTCCGGGAGCGCCGGGTGGGCTGGTCGGCGAGCGCGTCCAGCAGGCCGCTCCACCGGTCGGGAGCCGCCCGCCGCTCGCGGTCCAGCTCCCGGCGATGCTCGCCCTCGGCGTCGCGCAGCAGGATCGCCGGTACCAGGCTGGGTTCGAACACCCGCAGCAGCACGTCGCAGTCCTCGCCGGCCAGCAGGTCGCGGGCCGCCATCACCGCCGCCGCGGTGGCGGTCTCCCGCTCGGCGCTGGGCAGCCGCAGGACCGCCTCCAGGTCGCCGCTGACGAGCTCCCGCACCCGCCAGCCCGGACGCTGCTGCAGCCGGGCCAGCAGGTCGGCGTCATAGACGTAGCCGGCGTTGACCACGACCAGCCCCTGGCCGCGCGCCACCGCCGCCACCCGGCGGTAGGCCTCGGTCGTGGTGGTGTACAGCAACTCGCCGGTGACCGAGGCGACCTGGGCCAGCGGCAGCGGCCCGTCCGTGGTCTCGAAGGGCACCACGGCGGCCACCAGGTCGAGCATGTCGTTGTCGCTCAGCGCCAGCGCGCGCAACGCCAGGTGGTGGGTGGTGATGAACTGGCGCGCCAGCGTGGTGCCGCTGTCCAGGGTGGAGAGCGCCCAGTTCTTGAGCTGGTCGGCCAGCGCCTCGCGGGTGGCCAGCAGGATCTCGTCGGAGTGCACCTGCTCCCGCGAGGCGGTCGGCACCAGCGAGTCGGAGTTGACCACCGCGCGGACGAAGAAGGCCCAGTCGGGCAGCACCTGATCGATCCGCGGCCCGAGCAGCATCCGCTTGACGTAGACCCGGTGCCGGCCCGACCCCGGGGTCACCGCCTGGGGCAGGATGAACGCCACCCCGCTGACGCCGGCCACGGGTACCGAGAGGTCGATGTGGCCCAGCGGGGTGAACCCGAACACCTGCTCGCAGTAGGCGGCCAGCGCGGCCGCCCTGGCCTGGGGCGACTCGTGGGGCTGCTGCCAGGGGAGTTCGGTCGCGCTGATCCGTCGCCACCGGGTTCCCTCGGTTCCCACCGGCACCTCGATGGCGACGTCGAGCGGCAGCAGCGAGCCGTACTCGGTGGCCAGGCCCAGGACGGTCTCCGGATCCAGCCAGTGGGCGGCGTCCCGCCGGGCGGTCAACCTGACCCGGCTGCCGCTCTCCAGGGTGGAGGTGGGTAGCTCGGCCAGCTCGAAGGTGCCGTCGGCGTACCCCACCCAGCGCACCGGTACCGCGCCCGGACGCGCCGAACGGGACACCACCTCGATCTGGTCGGCGACCATGAACGCCGCCATCATGCCGATCCCGAACTGGCCGATGAACTCGGCCCGTCCCAGGCCGAACTCCCGTTTGGAGGAGCGGCCGATGGTGGCCAGCAGCTCACCGGCCTCGGCCAGGGTCAGGCCGATCCCGGTGTCGGTCACCTCCAGGCTCGCCACTCCGTCGACCTCGAAGCAGGACAGCCTGATCCGGGCCGGGGTGTCCGGGGCCTCCGCCCGCCGGGCGGTGATCGCGTCCACCGCATTCTGCAGCAGCTCCCGCAGGTAGACCTGAGGCCCGGAGTAGAGATGGTGGGAGAGGAGATCGACCATCCCGACCAGGTCGACCTGGAACCGGTCGGCCGGCCGGGGCCTGAGCGCGTCCGACACAGCTGGCTCAGTCGTCGGCGACGGCCTCGGGGAAGATGGTGTTGAGGTGCTCGAAGAACTGCCCGCCGGTGTTCACCGCCGTGGCGATGTGCAGCAGCAGCTGCTCGTCGGTCAGGCCGTGCTCGTAGTCGACGATGTGCTCGGCATGCAGCCGCAGTTCGCCCTCGTCGCTGATCCGCGGGTAGACCTTCGGCCAGAGCTTGTCGCGGTTCCACTCCTGGCAGGTCTCGGCGGCCAGCGGCAGCTCGGCCGGGGTCAGCTTGGGGTACCAGGTGCCGCGGACGAGCAGGATCTCGTCGTTCTTGCCGTTGAGGAAGAACCAGAAGAAGCCGTGCTCCCAGCCGCCGGAGATGTCACCGTCGGAATCCACCCGGTAGGACCAGCCCTGTGACTCCAGCGCCTGCTTGATCCGATCCCGGGAGATCGGAGCCAGGCCGGTTCCGGCGGGCGTGGGCGACTTGGCGAAGAACCCCATGGTCAGCTGTCCTTTCGATGGCGTGCCAGGTTTGGCGGTTTGGCCTCGTGGTGGGCCGCAGCCTAGCTGATTTGAGGCCGCGTGCTCGGTCGTGTAATGTCATCCGAGGTCCGGCCCCTATAGCTCAGTCGGCAGAGCGTCTCCATGGTAAGGAGAAGGTCTGCGGTTCGATTCCGCATGGGGGCTCTGTGTGTGGAGGGACGGAATAACCGCCCGTCGTTCCGGGTTCCCGGTCTTCAGACACGCCCGGCGGGATAGCTCAGGCGGTAGAGCAAGCGGCTCATAATCGCTGTGTCGCGGGTTCAAGTCCCGCTCCCGCTACCCAGCGGCAGAACCGAACTTTGCAGGAAGCGAGAGGCAGATGGCCAAGAAGCAAGCCGATGTCCGGCCCAAGATCACCTTGGCATGCACCCAGTGCAAGGAACGGAACTACATCACCAAGAAGAACCGTCGCAACGACCCGGATCGACTTGAGTTGAAGAAGTTCTGCCCCAAGTGCCACGCGCACACCGCGCACCGCGAGACCCGCTGACCCGAGTCATCACCACGGCCGTGCGCCGCGGCGGGGGGCGGTTGTGGGGTTTGGGC
>JAEXCA010000146.1 GCA_023393755.1 Actinomycetes bacterium
CCGGGCCGCGCTGGCAACTGGCGAACGGCGCCCTGACCGCCTCCGGTGCCACCGTCCTCAACCTGGGGCACGTGGACGTCGCCTCGCTGCTCTCCGGCGGCCGGCTGGTCACCAGGGTGAAGGACACCACCGAGTCGTCCACACCGATCTGGCGGGATCCGGCCTCGGTCGTGCTGCAGGTGCTGCCGGGTGCCCGGGCCAGCGTCCCACCGAGCGCCGCGTACTCCTTCCTCGGGGCTCCCGGCTCGGCCACCTGGCTGCTCCCGGAGACCCAGGACGCGTCCCTGCTCTGGCCGGGCTGGTCCACCGAGGAGATCCCGGTCAGCGCCACCCGGACCGACTTCGACTGGACGCTGACCGCGGTCGACGGTCCCGGCGCGTTCGCCCTGTTCACCAGCGGCGACTTCGGTCTGCCGAAGGTGCGGTTCGACACCCGTGACGGGCTGCCCGACACCATGACGATCGACCGGCGGGTGCACGTCCACGGCTCCTGGGCGTTCAGCGCCGAGGGGGTCTACTGCCTGTCCTTCAACCGGGCCACCACGCTGGCCGACGGCACCCGGGCGAGCAGCGACTTCACCCTGGCGGTGGCGGTCGGCGAGATCGATGTCCAGGGGGTCGATCCGGTCCGCTGCGGCCAGGGCCAACCCACTCCGGCACCGTCCGGCACGCCCGGTTCCAGCACTGATCCGAAGCCGACCACCGGCCCCGCGGCGACCGGCGAGCCGAAGTCGGAGAAGCGGGCGAAGGCCGCCAACCGGCAGTGCGCGGCCGGCGCCACCATCCTGTCGGCCGGGCACATCGACTACGCCTCCCGGATCGTCGGCGGCAAGCTGGAGTCGCTGATCGGCGACGACACCGGCGGCAAGAAGGTCTACCGGGAACCCTCCGGGACGGTGCTCTGGCTGAAGCCGTCGGCGAAGGTGACCCTGCCGTCCGGCTTCGGAGACGTCGGCAAGGCCGGTGCGACGGTCTGGCAGGTGCCGCAGACCCAGAACCGCGACCTGATCTGGTTGGGCTGGAACACCGAGTTGCTGAACGCCGGCAATGCGGCTGGCCCGGTCACCTGGAAGCTCGATTCGGTGAGCGGTCCGGGGACGGTGAAGGTCTACCTGTCGGGCTCCTTCGGCGGGGTGCAGACCATGGTGCTGAACGGCCGCGGCTCCAGCTACCAGATCCCGTTGGGGGTCCACGCGCACGCCAACTGGGCGTTCAGCAGGGAGGGCACCTACCGGCTGAAGCTGACCCAGACCGTCACCCTGCCGGGAGGCAAGCGCTCGTCCGACACCGAGACGCTCACCATCGCGGTGGGGGACGTCGATCCCGCCAAGGCAGCCCGCTCGGGGTCCGGTTGCGGCACGGTGTCGAACGCCAAGCTGACCGGGAACGATGCCGACGCGAAGGCGGCCGAGCAGGAGGCCACGGCCGCGGAACAGGCTGACGCCGAGGCCGCCGCGGCGGAGCAGGGCACCGGCCCGAGCAGCGCGCCCCGTCCGGTTTCCGGCTCGCTCGGCAACCAACCCGATCCGTCCACCCAGCCCGGTGCCACACCGCTGGCCGCCTCGAGTGGCCCGGTCCCTGGCCTGCTCGCCGGGCTGGGTGGGCTCCTCCTGGTCGGCGCGGCCGGCACCGCCGGGCTGTGGTGGCGTCGCCGGCGCTGGGCCGGACCGGCGTGAGCCGGGGCGTGCGCCTGGCCGCCGCAGTCCTCACCCTTGCCACGGTGGTGACCGGCTGCGCGGCCAGGCCCGCGTTGCAGGCCGAGAGCGAGCGCCTGCAGGTGGTGACCACCACCGGTCTGCTGCGCGACCTGGTGCAGCGGGTGGGCGGTGACCGGGTGGAGGTGGTCTCGCTGATTCCGGACGGCGGTGACCCGCACAGCTACGAGCCCACCCTGCGGGACGCCCGCAACGTGGTCTACGCCGATGTCGCCTTCAGCAACTACGCGCTGCTGGAGGAGCACAACGTGATCAAGACCCTGGACGCCAACCTGCGGCCCGACGCGATCAACGTTTCGCTGGTGGAGGAGTCGGTGAAGTACGCCGCCGAGCTCATTCCCCTGGTCGAGAACGTCAACCTGGACACCATCTGGCTGGGTCTGCGGATGCACGGGGACGGACGGGCGCACGGCGCCACGCGGGCCTCCCAGGTGGAGCTGTCAGCGATCGACGCTACCGGGCCGGGGGAGCTCTACGCCTACCTGACCGGCAGCTTCGGCGACACCGATGTCTACTTCGACTCCTCCGACGGGTTTGACGCCGCCAGCGGCTATCGGCACGACACGGTGGCCATCCCCGCCGACGCCCACACCCACCTTTCCTGGGCGTTCACCGAACCCGGCGTCTACACGTTGACGCTGCGGGCCAGGCTGGTGGTGGACGACACCTCCCGTCCGATCCCGCTGGGTGAGGCGACCTTCCGGTTCGCGGTCGGGGTGAACCCGGCCGAGGCCGTCCCGGGTGCGGTGGTGCTCGACCGGGGGCACGCCGATCTGACCGCGAACCTGGACACCGAGCAGCTCAAGGTGCGGTACGACCCAGGTGGGGGCGGCGAGCACAGCCAGCACTCCTACCCCGCCGACCAGGTGGTGATCGACGTCCCGGCCAAAGCGCTGGACGAGATCCCGGCCGGCCGGCAGTTCGCCTTCCTGGGCAAACCGGGGACGCAGATCTACCAGCTCGCCCAGGCGGTGCTGGGCAAGCACGTCCACGGCGAACTCGACCCGCACCTGTGGCAGAACGTCCGGAACGCGATGGCCTACGTCCAACTGATCCGGGACACGCTGACCGACGCCGATCCGGCCGGCGCCGCGGAGTACCGGCGGAACACCAATGCCTACCTCGCCGAACTGGAAGCCGTGGACGACTACGTCCGCGCCACCATCGCCGAGATCCCGCCGGCCAACCGCTACCTGGTCACCACCCACGACGCCTTCGGCTACCTGGCCAAGGCCTACGACGTGGCGGTCGCCGGTTTCGTCACGCCCAACCCGGCCACCGAACCGTCCCTGGCCGACCGGCGCAAGCTCTCCCAGACGCTGCGCACCCTCGGGATCAGGGCCGTCTTCCTGGAGCCGAACCTGGCCGCTCGTTCCTCTACGTTGGTAGAGGTCGCTGGTGAGCAGGGGGTGGCGGTCTGTCCGATCTACGGCGACGCCTTCGACGACCGGGTCACCGACTACGTCTCGATGATGCGGTTCAACGCCGACTCCCTGCGCGCCTGCCTGGGCGCCTGACGATGAGAGGAAACCGATGCGAATCACCCGCTCTCTGGCCGTCGTGGGGGCACTCGCCCTGGCCGCGCTGGTCGCCCCGCCGGCCCACGCCGAGACCGAGGATCCGAACCTGCAGCAGAAGGTGGAGGCCGGTCAGGAGATCGTGCACGGCCAGAAGGTACTGAACGTCGGGCACGTCGACATGGGGCCCAAGTACGTCGACGGCCAGTGGAAGCTGATGATCCACGACGACGCAGCCAAGGCCGACGCCGATGCCACCAGCGTCTGGCGGTTTCCGGATGAGACCGTGATGCAGGTGTTCGACCAGGGCAAGCTGACCGTGCCCGACGACCCCGCCTACGAGTTTCTCGGTGCCGAACCCGGCAGCGACGTCTGGGTGGTGCCGCAGACCCAGAACCCCGAGGTGGTCTGGCTGGGCTGGAACACCCAGGACCCCGAGGTGATGGCGGCGATCGACCGCGGCGTCACGCTCTCGTTGGTCGGTGCCCAAGGACCTGGCTCGGTGGTGGTCTACCTGCAATCCGGCAGCTTCGGCGAGCCGCAACTGTTGTGGGACACCCGGGTGACCGACCCGCAACCGATCTGGGTGGACGTGAACACCCACACCCACGCCAACTGGGTGTTCACCGAGCCTGGGGTGTACCTGCTGCAACTGCGTGCCGAGGCCGACCTGGTCGGCGGTGGAACCGCCAGCGACACCGCCCTGGTCCGCTTCGCGGTCGGCACCGCCACATCGGCCGAGGAGGCCTTCGCCGCCACCTGGCAGGGCCCCGAGCCCGCGACCGCCCAGCCGACCCTGGCCCCGGCCCAGGAGGAGCCGGCCGCCGAGGACTCGGACTGGCGGGTACCCGCCCTGATCGGCGCCATCGTGGCGGTCGGACTGGCCCTGCTGATCGGCTTCCCGGTGGCCGTCATCCGCGGCAACCGTGCCCGCGACCGGGTGCTGGCCGAGCGGACCCGCCAGGCGTCCGATCCCGACGATGAGGACGATCAGTGACAGGCGATCCACGGCCGATGGCTGAGTGTGACGAAGCGACGATGGCCGAGCCTGACGAAGCCCGGGCCCCGGACCGGGGGACGGTTCCGGGGTCCGCCGCTCCCGACGTTGAGCACGCCGGGAGCGCGGGGACCGTTCCTCCGCGTGGGACCGGGCCACGGTCGCTGAGCTTGTCGAAGGCTTCCCTGTCCCAGCCTGCCAGCGGCCGGATCGCGGTTGATTCCGATGCCGAGCTGAACCAGCGGGACGCGGGCACGGTTCCGCACTCCCTGGACACCGGAACCGCCCCGGTGTCCCCAGCCAACCGGCGGCGGGAGGTTTGGTCGGGCTCGGCCGCCGTCCCCTCGCTGGTGGTGCGGGAGGTTGCCGTCGAGCTCGGCGGACGGCTGGTGCTGGAGCACACCGGCCTCAGCATCGACCACGGCGAGCTGGTCGGTCTGATCGGACCCAACGGGGCCGGGAAGACCACCCTGCTGCGCACCATCCTCGGGGTGCAGCCGACGGTGGCCGGCGAGGTGACGGTCGAGGGGCGTCAGGCCCGTCCGGGGGTCACCCCGATCGGCTACGTGCCGCAACGGCACGAGTTCGCCTGGGAGTTCCCGATCTCGGTGGCCGACACGGTGATGACCGGTCTCACCCGGCAACTCGGGCTGTTCCGCCGGCCGAGCCGGGCAGCCTGGGAGGCGGTCGCCGATGCCCTCGACCGGGTGCGGATGACCCACCTGGCCGGCCGGCCGATCGGGCAGCTCTCCGGCGGGCAGCGGCAGCGGGTGCTGGTCGCCCGGGCGCTCGCGTTGCGTCCGGTGGTGCTGCTGCTGGACGAGCCCTTCTCGGGCCTCGACATGCCCGCCCAGGAACTGCTGACCGAACTGTTCACCGACCTGGCCCGCGAGGGACGGGCGGTGCTGATGGCCACCCATGACCTGGCCGGCGCGCTGTACAGCTGCGATCGGATCGCGCTGCTCAACCGTACCGTGGTCGCCACCGGCACCCCCTCCGCCCTGGCCGCCGACCCGTCGGCCTGGACCGCCACCTTCGGGGTGGACGAGAACTCCGCCCTGCTCCGCATCCTGAAGGCCGCCTGATGAGCCCGACCTATCGGCCCGCGACGCGGTGCGTGAACAAATCCACCTCCAGTTGGCCGCAAGCTGCCCGAAGAGAGGCGACCTGGGCAATCCGGAGGTCGATTTGTCCGGCTGCGGGAGGTCACTCGATCAGCACCCACTGCCGCCCCGTGTGGCCCGCCGCCTGGTGTGAGATGAACAAATCGACCTCCAGATGGGCCTGGAGAGCCCGAAACAAGGTCGAATCGGCAATCTGGACGTCGATTTGTTCGGCTGACCCTGCACGCTGTCTTGGGGAGGCCGCCCGATGAGCCCGCTCGAGTTCTTCACCGACCTGTTGAACCCCGACCTGGCCTTCCTGCCGAAGGCGTTGCTGGTGGCGGTGATGTCGTCCATCGTCTGCGGGGTGGTCGGCAGCTTCGTGGTGCTGCGCGGGATGGCGTTCATCGGGGACGCGGTCGCGCACGCGGTGTTCCCAGGCCTGGCGATCGCCTTCGTGGTCAGCGGCAACCTGGTGCTGGGCGGCTCGATCGCCGGCATCCTGACCGCCATCGGGGTGGCGGTGTTCTCCCAGAACCGGCGGCTGAAGGAGGACTCGATCATCGGGGTGTTCTTCGTCGCCGCCTTCGCGCTCGGCATCGTGGTGATCTCCCGCGCTCCCGGGTACGCCGGCAGCCTGCAGCAGTTCCTGTTCGGCTCGATCGCCGGCATCCCCGACTCCGACCTGTGGGTGGTCGGTATCACCGGGCTGATCGTGCTCGGCGTGGTGTTCGCGCTGCACAAGGAATTCGTCACCATCAGCCTCGACCGGGAATCCGCCGGGGCGCTCGGCGTACCGGTGTTCGGCCTCGACCTCGTGCTCTACGTTCTGGTCACCCTGGCGGTGGTGATCAGCGTCCAGACCATCGGCAACATCCTGGTGCTCGCGCTGCTGGTGACCCCGGCGGCCACCGCCCGGCTGCTGACCGACAAGTTGGGCGTGATGATGGCCCTCGCCCCGGCGATTGGTGCGCTGGGCGCACTGGTCGGGCTGTACATCTCCTGGTCGTGGGATCTGCCGACCGGCGGCACGATCGTGCTTGTGCTCACCGCCGGCTTCGCCCTGGCCTGGGCGGTCGGCCCCCGGCACGGACTGCTCTCCCGCCGACTCGCCCGTCGCAGCGTGACGGTCGAGTCCAACCTCGTCACCGCGGGAGCACCATGAGCACCTTCTCCAGATTCGGGCTGCCGGGGCTGGCCGGGCTGCTGACCTTGGCCGGGCTGCTGACCTTGGCTGGGCTGGGCAGCCTGCTGGCTGCCGTCCTCTCGTCGCCGGAGACGGTGGTGCGAGAGCCGGCCACGTCCGCCCGTCCGGTACCGTCGATCGGCGCCGCCACCCCCACCCCCTCGGTGACCGCGGACGCCGAGGCCGGCCCGGTGCCGGTCGCCGGACTGGCCGATCCGGCCTGGGTGGCCAGGATCGCCGAGGCCGGCCGGATCCCGGAGCGTGCGCTGGCCGGCTACGCCGGCGCGGCGCTGTGGATCAGCGCGAGTCGGCCGGGCTGCGGCCTGGGCTGGAACACCCTGGCCGCGATCGGCCTGGTCGAATCCGAACACGGCACCCTGGGTGGCTCCGAGATCGGCCCGGACGGCGTCGCCGCCCCGCCGATCATCGGAGTGGCGCTGAACGGCCAGGGCGGGGTCGGGAAGATCGCTGACACCGACGGCGGCCGGCTGGACGGCGACGCCATCTGGGACCGCGCGGTCGGCCCGATGCAGTTCATCCCGTCCAGTTGGTAGAAGCTCGCCCAGGACGGCAGCCTGGACGGCCGGGCCGACATCCACAACATTGACGATGCCGCGCTGACCGCCGCCGTCCACCTCTGCGAGGTCGGCGGCGATCTCACCGTGGCGAGGAACTGGATCGCCGCGATCGCCGCCTACAACAACGACGTCAGCTACAACAACCGCGTGGCCGAGGCGGCCAATCACTACGCCGGGCTCCGTTAGCGGCTGGCCCGTTGTCCCCGGATGAGCATCCCGAACCGTACATTCCGCTGTCAGCGGGGATGGGTGGCGATCTGGTGGAGCAGATCGGTGGTCAGGCAGCCGCGCGCGAGATGCCGATCGACGCTGGTGCGGCGCGTCCGGGAGGACTCGAACGCGCGCCAGGCGGCTTCGGCCTCGGTGGCGCGGCGCTTGGCCCGCCGGTCGCGGCGTCGGAGTTTGGCTGGCTTGCGGGTCATGCCGACTCCTTCCCAAGGTGGCTGGTGAGACCAGTGTAGCCTAATTGGGAATGATTCTCATTAAATTGCCGGACGGCCGGAGGCGGTCAGCGTCGGCGGAGCAGCACCACAGTGTCGTCCAGAGCGGCCGGTCGGCCGTCGGGCGCGGTGGTCCGACGCTCCCGGGTTTCGGCGATCACCACGTCCCACTGCTCGGTGTCCAGGCCCAGTTCGGCCACCTCCTCATCCGCGGTGAGGAAGCGGTGCTCGTGGTGGGCCAGGTCCGCCCAGGGTGGTGGTGCGGCGTGCGAGGTGATCAGCAGGTGACCGCCGGGGGCGACCCGCTCGGCGGCCCGGCGCAGGATCTCCGTCCGCGGCAGGGTGACCAGCGAGTGCAGGAAGCTGGCGGTGATCAGGTCGTAGCTCTGGCCCTCGGGCAGTGCGACCGGGTCGGAGGCGTCCATCGCGATGAAGTGCGCCCGTTCGGAGACGCCCGCTGCCGCGGCGGCTTCGGCACCTCGAGCAACGGCGGTGGGGGAGATGTCGACGCCGGTCGCGTCCCAGCCCTGGACGGCCAGCCAGATCACGTCCGCACCCTCACCGCAGCCCAGGTCGAGCGCGCGCCCGGGCGTCAGGTCGGCGGCGACCTGCGAGAGCACCTGGTTCACCCGGCCCGACCACACCCGCTCAGCACCGGCGTACCGCTCCTCCCAGTAGTCGGCCGGTGCGATCCCGGGCCAGGACTCGTGCTGCGCGAGGTCGAAGTCCTCGTTGACCAGCGCGAAGTTCACCGCCGCGCCGACCGCGGTGCCGGCGCCGATCGCCATCGGCACCGAGAGCGCCGGGTTCGCCACATTCCCGGCCACCCAGATCCGCTGGTGGCTGGTGCGGCCGGTCTCGTCCACGGTCAGGAAGCTTCCCCAGGGGGTGTCGGTGCGGGCGAGTTCGAGGCCGGCGAGAAAGCCGTCCAGCGGAGCCGGGGTGGCGGCGACGAACAGCGCGTCCAGTTCGACCAGGCCGCCGTCGGCGGTGCGGACGCCGGTGAGCCGGGCGGCGTCACCGAGCACCTCGATCACCTCGGACGACACCAACGCGATGCCGCGGGCGCGCAGGCGACGTGCGGCTTGCTCGTCCAGCTCGCCCAGTCCGGCGGTGAAGACCGTCAGGCGGTCGCTCCACTGCCGCACCAGCTGGGCCTGGTGGAGGCCCAGCGGGGAGGTCGTCAGCACGCCGAGACGCTGGTCCCGTACCTCCCAGCCGTGGCAGTACGGGCAGTGCAGGACGCTGCGTCCCCAGCGCTCGGCCAGGCCGGGAAGATCCGGCAGGTCGTCCCGCAGGCCGGTGGCCACGATCACCGCGCGGGCCCGCATCGGGCCCTGGTCGTGGAGGGTCACGCTCATCCCACCCGGAATCTCGTCGACTCCGCGGGCCGTGTCGTCGAGGAACTCGACCCCGTAGCCGGCGGCTTCGGCCCTGCCCTGCCGGGCCAGCAGGGCAGGCTCGGCCCCCTCGTAGCCCAGCACGCCGTGCATGTGGCTGGCGAAGCGGTTGCGTGGCTGGCCGGAGTCGACCACCAGGACGCGGCGGCGGGCACGGCCCAGCATCAGGGCGGCAGCGAGGCCGGCCGGGCCACCACCGATCACCACGACGTCCCACTGTTCGTGGCCGCCGGTGGCGGAATGGTGCTGCGGGCCGTGGCTGTGCGGCTGGTCGCTCATGGGGATCCAATCTAGGTCAGGGCACCAGGCGGGTGTCAGGGGCGTGGCTCGAGGCGCTCCGGGACGGGGTGGTCGACCGCGACCCGTTGGCCGCCGCGGAGCGATCCGCGCTTCGTCCGGCGCCAGAGCAGCCAGCCGACGGCGAGCGTCAGCAGCACGCCCAGCGGGATCGCCCAGGGCGCCGCCCACACCGTGATGATGGTCGACTCCACGGCGACCTCGCCGCCGATCTCCTGGCCCCAGGACTGCGCGCGGGGCAGGTCGAGGGCGATCCACAGCGGTCCCAGTGGCGGGACGCCGGTCAGTTCGGTCCGGCTGGTGGCGGTGCCGCCGGGGAGCAGTTCGCCCACCTCCGTCAGCGGCACCGACTGCGACCACAGGCCGAACAGGCTGCTGACCGTCGCCCGCACGGCCGGCGTGAGCCGGACATTGCCGACGTTGGCCAATTCTGCGGTGATGGTCAGCGACCCGGGGGTGACCAGCAGTGGGTCGGCGGTGAAGTCGGCCTCGGGCTGGACGCCGAGCCGCGCTGTCACCGGCCCGGCCACCCGGACGTAGGCGCGGGTGCCCACTCGGTACTGCACGTCCGGGCCATCGTCGGAACTGGCGGTGCTGACCGCCACCAGGCCGCCGGCGTGGTCGCCGGGCTCGGCATCGGCCGGCAGGTCGAGCGTGAAGCCCACGACCACGCTGCCGCGGGCGGGCACCTCGACCGCGGTCTCGTCCAGCCGGAGCCAGGCGCCGACCCGGCTGGAGGGTTCATCGGGGGCGAGGAGTTCGAAGGGGTTCTCAGGGGTCTGCCGAGCGTCCAGTGCCGCCAGCTCGACGGTGATCGGTTCGGTGCCGAGATTGCTGACCACGACGTGATCCCGCTGCTGGGTGCCGGGCTGGGCGACGTACTCCAGCTGGCCGCGTCCGTCCGGTCCGTCGGCCGAGGCCGGTGCGACCGACCAGGTGAGCCGGGAGTCCTCATCGTCGGCCCGCGCGGTGAGAGGAGTGGCCAAGGGCAGCAGCGCGACCAGGACGGCGACGACCAGCCGGGACCACCGGGGACGGTTCCTGACGGCCCCGGAACCGTCCCGGGTGGCCCCGGAACCGTCCCCGGTGGGCCCGGAAC
>JAEXCA010000172.1 GCA_023393755.1 Actinomycetes bacterium
ACCAGGATCTCCAGCACCACCCCGGCGACCGGGGAGGGGATCTCGGTGTCGACCTTGTCGGTGGAGACCTCGACCAGGGCCTCGTCCACCTCGATGGTGTCACCGACCCGCTTCAGCCACCGGGAGACGGTTCCTTCGGTGACACTCTCGCCGAGCGCAGGCAGTGGGACGGGAGTGGACATGGTGTGAGCTCCTTCGAACATCCGCGGTGGTCTGCAGATCAGACTAGCCCGCAGCCCCCGTAGCCGCCCAGCCTGGGCGCTCTGTGTCCGCGCCTCGGCACACCGGGACGGCTCCGGGGTCCGACGGCGCGTGGCGGTCCCGCGCCCGGGAGGTCCGTGGATAATGGCGGGGTGGGTTGGTTCTCCAGACGCCGCCGGGCCCGCGCCGAGGAGCGCCAGGCGGACGCCGCCGTGGTCGCACCTGGAGGGCTTCCTGGCGACCAGGCGTGGGGTGGAGGCGTTCATCGAGTTGCCCACCACCGTCACCCGGGCCACGCTGCTGCTGATCGCCTACGACGGCGAATGGACCCGGCGCAGCGTGGAGTCGGTGGAATGGGCACGGAAGTTCGCCACCCGGCACGGCCTGCCGGCCTACGACGCCGGGGTGGTCGGCTACCCGCAGCGGATGCGCGACTACAACGCCCGTCAGCGTCGCGCCCGCTGACCGGGAAGGGGCGTTGGTCGTCCTTCCCGGTTCGGACGCGGCCCGCACCGCCAGCTTCATGGTGAGGCAGGCGGCCAAGGCCACCTCGGTGAAGATCTCCAAGAAGCGGACCAAGCGGACGCTCAGCGCCAAGCTCGCCTTCTTCGACGTCGGCAGGAACGCGTGGAAGGCCCTACCGAAGGGCACCAGGGTCGAGCTCCAGCGCAGCGTGCCGGGCTCCGGAGCCTGGACGAAGCTCAAGACGGTCAAGGTGGGTGCCAAGGGATCGGTCAAGACGACCTACAAGACCAGGACAACCTACGAGTACCGGTTCTTCTACCCCGGAGACGACACCAGGGCTCCGGTGGCCTCGAAGATCCTCCGGAAGTAGCGGTGGGGCCGGGCCGGACGAGGGCGTCCGGCCAAGAATTAACGGCCCAGTGAATTCCTATCTTTCGGGGTGGCCCGCTCGTACGATTCCGGTATGAAGAGGTTACTGTCGCTCCTGGCCGCCACTGGCCTGGTCGCGGGCAGCCTGCTTGGCGCGGCAACGACCGCGCGGGCCGATGACGCCAGTGGCGGCGTCACCTTCGAAGTCGGCGAGTTCGCCGTCCCCAACCTGGTCGTCTCCTCCCCGGGATGCCACCGCATCCCGATCGCCGTGCCCTACACGATGAACGCCCCCGGCATGGACATCGCCGAGGTCAACGGCGCCTTCTTCATCTTCCACGGCTCCAGCAAGCGTCTCGCCCGGGTCGACCCGCTGGTGCTGGCCGATTCCACCCGCAGCGGGCTGCTCACCGAGTCCGGGGTCGAGTTTGAGGACTTCGTCTGGTGCCCGACCAAATCCAGCGCCCCGATCTCGGGGGTGGGCAGGTTCACCATGCGTGGCATGGGCCTGAGCTGGTGGAAGGCCGGCACTCCGCTGGGCGGAGCCCCCGACGGCTACACCACGGTGCCCCGCACCGGCACCTTCACGGTGAAGCGGGCCACCCAGGCCTCGGTCGTGAAACTGGTCAAGAAGGGCACCAAGCGGACGCTGAGTGCCAAGCTGACCTACTTCAGTGTCAGCAAGCAGGCCTGGAAGGCACTGCCGAAGGGCACCAGGGTCGAGCTCCAGCGTCGCGCGGCTGACGGCTCCGGCACCTGGAAGAGGATCGGCACCGTCCGGGTCGGCGCCAAGGGCGCGGTGAAGGCCAGCTACCGGACCAGGGCCACCTACCAGTACCGGTTCTTCTACCCCGGCAGCCCGACCCGGACGAAGGTCGGCTCCATGGTGGTGACGAAGTAGCCGGAGCACGCTCCCCGGGCCGGTCCCGGGGAGCGCCGGTCATTCGGCCCGGTCCTGCTCGCTGAGGTGGAGCACGGCCCGGAACGCGCCGACCAGGGATTCGCCGAGGGCGGCACCGGGCGCGGGTGAGGTGCGTCCCATCAGCGAGGCCGCCGTGCCGCTGCAGGCGAACAGCCCCGGGATCGGCGTGCCGTCGGCGCGCAGCACCCGCGCGTCGGCGTCCACCAGCAGGCCGCCCTTGGTACCCAGGTCGCCGGGGTACACCCGCACCGCCCAGAACGGGGGCTTGTCCACCTTGCCCAGGGACGGGTTGCGCCGCCGGCCGCCGCTGGCGGTCGCCAGCCGCTCACCGCGCTCGAAGTCCTGATCGCGGCCCTTGCGGGCGAACCCGTTGAACCGGACGGCGGTGCCGAGCAGCCCGGCCCGGTCGATGCCGAGCGCCTGGGCCAGTTCGGGCAGCCCGTTGGCCTTGACCAACTCCTCGGCCTCCAGCGCCGACCGGGGGTAGGCGCCCTCCGGCCAGGGTCCGAGCGGGTACTCCCGCCGGTAGCGGTTGTCGACGATCAGGTGGAAGGGGACCGAGCCCACCCCGCGGGCGCGCTCGTAGAGCAGCCGTCCGGCCTCGTCCGCCGGCGCCGACTCGTCGAAGAAGCGGCTGCCGGTCTGGTCGACGATCATGCTGTGCGGCCGGGTCCGTTCCTGGTCCACCGGACGGGCGGTGCCGTCGGTGAGCATCACCGGCGTCCACCAGGCCTCGTCCATCGCCGCGGTTGCCGCGCCGTGAGCGGCGGCCAGGGTGATCGCCTCGCCGTCCCCCGGCAGCGGGGACGCGGTCCAGGCGGCATCGGTGGGCAGCGGCAGGTACTCCTCGCGGAGCCCCTGGTTGGCCTCGAACCCCCCGGCGGCCAGCAGCACGCCGGCCCGCGCCAGCACGGTGACGCCGGCGTCGGCGTCGGTGCCGTGGATCCGGCGGCGGACCGTGACCCCGGTGACCCGCTCGTCGGTGGTGACCAGTTCGGTCACCCGGGCGTCCAGCCAGAACTCCACGCCGGTGCCGGCGGCGCGGTGCAGCAGCGCGGCGGCGAGCGCCTCCCCGTCCCGGCTGGTCCGGCCGGCCCGGCCGAAGGGACCCCAGGAGCGTCCGCCGGCCGGGTTGGCCGAGCGCAGCGCGCTGGTCCACTCGCCCAGCGCCCGCCGGTCGAAGGCCTGGCTGCGGAGCACCCGTCCGCTCGGCTTGGCGCCGGGCGCCTGCCGGTGGATGTCCGCGGCCTCGGCGTCCACCACCAGCGGAAGCTTGGACGAACTGAGCCAGCGCGCCAGGGTCGGTGCGGTCTCGACGAACGCCGCCCGCCGCTCCGCGGAGGACGCCGCGGTGGGGGCACCCAGGATGGCGTCGAGGTACTCAGCGGCCTCCACGGTGGAGTCACCCACCCCGGCCTTCTCCATCAGGTGGTTGCCGGGCAGCCAGATCCGTCCGTCGCTGACCGCGGTGGCGCCGCCCAGCAGTGGGCTGGACTCGACCACCAGCACCTCGTGACCGAGCCGGCGGGCCGCGACGGCGGCCAGCAGGCCGGCGGCGCCGCCGCCGACCACCACCAGATCGGTCCGGAAGAGTTCCATCAGTTGGCCACCGCGTGCGCCAGCGCCACCAGCGTCCGCACCGCCATGCCGGTGCCGCCGGACGGCACGTAGTGGTAGGGCTCGTGCGGGTTGAAGGCCGGACCGGCGATGTCCAGGTGCGCCCACGGGATCGGCTCGGGCACGAACTGCGACAGGAAGGCCGCCGCGGTGAGCGCGCCGCCGTACCGGTCGCCGCTGGACTTCAGGTCGGCCACCTTGGAGTCGAGCTTGCCGCGGGCCTCGTCCGGGATCGGCAGCTGCCAGAACAGCTCGCCGGCCGCCTCGGCGGCGTCCAGGATCAGGTCGGCGGTCTCGTCGTCGCGCGCCATCAGGCCCGCCACCCGCTCGCCCAGCGCGACCACGCAGGCGCCGGTCAGGGTGGCGACGTCGATCACCAGGTCGGGGCGCTCCTCGGAGGCCTTGGCCAGGGCGTCGGCCATCACCAGCCGGCCCTCGGCGTCGGAGTTGGCGTTCTCGACCGTGGTGCCGCCGTACATGGTCAGCACGTCGGACGGACGGTACGCGGTGCCGGAGGGCATGTTCTCGGCGAGCGCGGCGTAGCCGGTCACCCTGAGCTTGACCCCGCTCTCCGCGATCGCGATCACGGCGGCGATCACCGCCGCCGCGCCGGACATGTCGTCCCTCATGGTGTACATGCTCTCGGCCGGTTTGAGGTTGATGCCGCCGGTGTCGAAGGTGATCCCCTTGCCGATCAGCGCCAGGTGGAACTTCGCGCCGCGCGGGGCGTAGGCCACCTTCACCAGGCGGGGCTTGCGGGCCGAGCCGCCGCCGACCGCCAGGATGCCGCCGAAGCCGTCCTTCTCCAGCGCCTTCTCGTCCCAGACGTCGACACTCAGCCTGGCCGTCTTGGCGAGCCTGGCGATCTCGTCGGCGAAGGACTCCGGGTACAGGTCGTTGGCCGGCAGGTTGATCCAGGTACGGGCGCGGGCCACGGCGGTGGCGGTGGTGACGCCGAGGTCGAGGGCGAGCCGCGCCTCGGGCTTGCGGGCGTTGCCGGTGACCACGCCGATGGCGCCGACCCCCGGCCTGCCCTCGGTCTCCCGGTAGTGGTAGCTGCCGAGCAGCGCCCCCTCGACGGCGCCCTTGATCACCTGCGGTTCGATCGCGTCCAGGCTGAGCGAGACCGACAACGGCCGGGCCGCCTTCAGGCCGGTGGCCACCCGCAGCGCGGCACCGGCGGCGCGGCGCACCTGCTCGGGGGAGACGTCGATGTCGCCCAGGCCGACCACGATCAGGCGCTGGCCGGCCACGCCGGGCAGCAGCACGGTCTCGGCGTTCTTCGCCGAGCCGCCGAGATCCCTGACCACCTCGACCAGCGGACGGCCGAAGGCCTTCCCCAGCGCGGCTGTGGTGTCGTCGGGCAGGCCGACGATCACCTCGGTGCCGGCCGTCTGGGCCAGTCCGACGACGAGAACGTCGTCCTTCCCGGCAGCGTTCACAAGACTGATGGCGGGCAGGCTGGGCACGGGGGATCCTCTCTTGCCACGGTCACGCGGTAACCCTCCCTAGGCTAGTGCCCCATCGCCCGGTTCGCTCGTGCCGCCCGGGTGGTCTGCCACCGGGTGACCCGTCCAGCTTCAGGACAGCGTGGATTCCGGTGCGATGTCGGGCCAAAAGCCACACTTTGTCGAGGTGACGCGAGGTGGTTGGCCGGACAGCGCAGTGGCGGGCAGGATGGAGCCGTGACCAGCTTCACCTTCGCCACCGCCGGCCGGATCGTCTTCGGGGCCGGCAGCGTCGCCCAGCTGCCGCAGCTCGTCGCCGAGCTGGGGGAGCGGCCGTTCGTCTGCACCGGGGGACGCCCGGAACGTCACGCCGCGGTGCTCGCCACCCTGCCGGACGCCGCCGTCTTCGCCATTCCGACCGAGCCGACGATGGAGCTGGTCAGGCAGGCGGCCGACGCCGCCCGCGCCCACCGGGCCGGCGTGGTGGTCGGGCTGGGCGGCGGCGCCGCGCTGGACGCCGCCAAGGTGGTGGCCGCGCTGGTGGCCAACGGCGGCGACCCGCTGGACTACGCCGAGGTGATCGGACGCGGTCTGCCGCTGACCGAGCGTTCCCTGCCGGTGGTGGCCGTCCCGACCACCTCGGGCACCGGCTCGGAAGTGACCGCCAACGGTGTGGTGACCTCCACCGAGCACCGGGTGAAGGTGAGCCTGCGGTCGGCGTCCATGCTGCCCGCGGTCGCGCTGGTGGACCCCGAACTCACCCTCGCGGTGCCCCCGTCGGTCACCGCCCACGCCGGGCTGGACGCGCTGATCCAGTGCATCGAGCCGTACGTTTCGCCGTTCGCCACCCCGCTGACCGACGGCTTCTGCCGGGAGGGCATCGCCCGCGCCGGACGCGGTCTGCGCCGGGCCTACGCCGACGGTTCCGACCTGGCCGCCCGCACCGACATGAGCCTGTGCTCGCTGCTCTCCGGCCTGGCGCTGGCCAATGGCAAGCTCGGTGCCGCGCACGGCCTGGCCGGCCCGTTGGGCGGCTTCCTGGGGGCGCCGCACGGCGCGGTCACCGCCGCGGTGATGGTGCCGGTCTCGCGGGCCAACATCGATGCCCTCGCCGCCGAGGATCCGAACCACCCGGCGCTGGCCCGCTACGCCGAGGTGGGGGAGTTGCTCACCGGCGAGCGGTCCGTCGAGGCCTACCTGGCCTGGTTCGCCGAGACCGTCACCCTGCTCGGCGTCCCGGGGCTGGCCGCCCACGGCCTGACCGAGGCCGATCTCCCGGGAATCGCCGAGGCGGCCAGTCGGGCATCGAGTACGAAGGGGAATCCGGTTAGGCTGCCGGTCGCGACGTTCGAGCGGATCGTCCGCGCCGCGCTGTAGCACTCCGAGGAGGCCGCATGTCCGAACCCAGGCTCTCGCCGCTGCACGACCGCCACGTCGCGCTGGGCGCGAAGTTCTCCGAGTTCGGCGGCTGGCAGATGCCGCTGCAGTACTCCGGTGTGGTCGCCGAGCACAAGCGGGTGCGCTCCGCGGTCGGCGTCTTCGACGTCAGCCACCTCGGCAAGCTGTGGGTGCGCGGGCCGGGCGCGGTCGACTTCCTCAACCGCTGCCTCAGCAACGACCTGGGACGGATCCCCGCCGGCCACGCCCACTACACCCTGGCCTGCAATGCCGACGGCGGCGTGGTGGACGACCTGATCGCCTACCGGGTCGGCGACGACGAGGTGCTGCTGATCCCGAACGCGGCCAACACCGCGACCGTCCACGACCTGCTGGCCGCGGACGCCCCGGCAGGGATCCAGCTTCGCAACGCGCACACCGAGTACGCCGTGATCGCCGTCCAGGGACCGCTGTCGGACGAGACCCTCTCCGCCCTCGGCCTGCCGGTCGGCCACGACTACATGGCCTTCGCGCCCGGCTCCTGGGGCGGGGTGGCGCTGACCGTCTGCCGCACCGGCTACACCGGCGAGCGCGGCTACGAACTGGTGGTGCCGGCCGAGGCCGCCGGACGGCTGTGGGCCGCCGTCCTGGCAGCCGGCGCCGAGTACGACATCCTGCCCGCCGGGCTGGGTGCCCGCGACACCCTGCGCACCGAGATGGGCTACCCGCTGCACGGCCAGGACCTGTCGCCGGCCATCACCGCCGTCCAGGCCGGGGTCGGCTGGGCGGTCGGCTGGAGCAAGCCGGAGTTCTGGGGAGCCGAGGCGCTGAAGGCGGAAAGGGCAGCGGGGGCCGTCCGGCTGCTGCGCGGCCTGACATCGCTCGGACGCGGCATCCCGCGTCCGCACATGGCGGTGGTGGACGACGCCGGCGGCCGGGTCGGCGAGGTGACGTCGGGCACGTTCTCGCCCACCCTGGGCGCCGGGATCGGGCTGGCGCTGTTGGACCGCTCGGTGCCGCTGGGCGCCAGGGTCGGCGTGGTGGTGCGCGGCCGGACCGAGGAGTTCGAGGTGGTCAAGCCGCCGTTCGTCACCCCGTCGGTGCGGCAGGCATGAGCACCCGATGAGCGGTCGCCGCTGGGCGCACCTGCTGCTCGGGCTGGCCGGGCTGGTGGCGATCGGCTGGGCGGTGGTCTGGGGCGCCAACCCGACCATCACCTGTCGCGATCAGGTGATGCGGCCGGGCGACATCTGCACTCACGCCGGGGACGACAAGACCCAGACCTACCAGGAACGGCTGGAGGCCGCCGAGGCCGGCCGACCGGTGATGGGTGTGGTCGGGGTGCTGATCGTCGGCTTCGCCACCTACCTGTGGATCGGCGAATCCACCCGCGACGAGAAGTAGTGACGTCGGGCCGGGAGCGCCTCTCGGCGCGTGGCCGCTCGTAGCGGCGAATGTTGGAGCCCGGGGCTACCGCGGCCCGACGACACGACGATGATAAGGGACGATGGCAAGCTCCGTCACTCCAGCCGGCCGGCCCGCCACAGCGTGGCGCCGGCCAGCAGATCGTCGGCCAGATCCCGCAGCCGGACGGCCTGGCTGACGGCGTCCGCGCCGGCGGTGATGTCCGCCCGTCCCGAGCTGACCACGGCGCAGAACGCCGCCGCCCGCTCCAGCGCCACCGCGAAGTCGCCGGTGAAGGCGCCCCGCAGGATCCGGTCGGCGGCCTGGCGGACCTCGTCCGGACCGGGCGGGTCGATGCCGGCCACGGCGTGGTTGGGTTCGGTGAACCGGACGCCGGCGGCGTACTCCCTGGCCACCGCCTCAGGCTGCCGGGTCATCCACTCGCGGAGCAGGTACAGCCGCCAGAGCGCCCCGGGCAGCGACCGGGCCGGACGCCGGGCCCACAACTCGGCCAGGGTGGGCAGCCCGATCTCGTCCACCAGCGTCACCAGTCGGTCGACGGTCTCCGGGTCCGCGGCAGCGCGGCCACGCCGCACCAGCACAGCGGCGGTCTCGTGCGCGGCCTGCAACTCGGCGATCGGATCGTGCCGGTCGCCGACGGCCTCCAGCGCCGCCGGCTCCAGGTAGCTCGGACGGCGCGGCCGATGGCTCTGGGTCACCCGCGGGCTCAGGGTTCCAGGCTCATCGGGCCGTAGACGAGGCGGTCCTCCTCGTACAGCGAGACGGCGGTCACGCCGACGTCCAGCAGGTCGGGGTAGGCGCCGGTCAGCCAGGCCTCGGCGTCCGCCTGGTCGGGCCAGGCCTGTCCGAGGTCGGCGTCGGGCACGAACGGCACCGCCACCCAGCGGTACATCAGATCTTGTCCCCGGGCTTCACCCGCGGCGCGGGCATCCGCAACCGGCGCAGGTTGATCGAACGGTTGATCCCGTAGGAGAGCAGGCCCTTCAGCGGCTCGCGGGGCAGGCGTTCGGCATGCAGCTTCTTGTAGCCGAACCACATCCGGAACAGGTCGGCCACGATCAGCGCCATCACCAACCAGGTGGCGTAGCTCAGGATCGCGGTGACCAGCACGCCGAAGCTGGTGACCAGCAGCGAGACCATCAGCATGAACATCAACGCCGGCATCGAGTACTGGGTGATCCCGCGGCGGCTGTCCACCCAGTCCCGCATCAGCACCTTGCCGGGTTGGGCCTCCTGCGCCCGCATCGCGGTCTCGCGCTGCTCCATCCGGGACTGGCGCTCCCTGGCGCGGGCCTCCTTCGGCGACAGGGTGGGGTGCAGCCGTTCCCGGCGAGCCTGCTCTGCCTCCTTGCGGGTGGGCGTCGGGGCTTCCTTGCGGGCCGGGGCGGGACGGGTCGGGTCGGCCTCGACCGGCGCCGCCGGCTGCTCTTCGGCGGACTCGGTGCGCTGGTTGGGCCGGAACAATCCCACTTCAAACCTTTGGTGGTGCGACGATGACATCCACATGGTAGGCGGTTTGGCGGTGCCGGTCATGTTGGGAAGCGAGGGAGGTGACGATGGTCGGTCTGCTGGAGCGGTTGCGGCTGCTGCGCGAGCAGCCGGTCGAGCCGTACCCCGGGCACTGGTCGGACGCGCTGACCGTCGCCTACCAGCAGGGGCTGGGCTGGTTGCGTGAGCTGCGGCAGGAGGCGGACGCGGTCGCCGCGCAGCGCCGCCGCCTGGCCGTGGGCGCCGGGGCCGTGCCCGACCCGCGAGAACGGGCGGCGACGGCCGCGCGGGACGCCGTCCTGGCGGACGAGGAGCGCGCGCTGCTGGCGGTGCGGGACGCGCTGCGCGTCCATCTCGAGGAGCTCCGGGCCGAGCGGGACCTGATTCTCGCGCTACCCGATCCGGAGGCGGCCGCCCGGCGCGCTCGGATCGCGCTGGCACGCTGGCAGTCCGAACCGGACCGGTTGGTGCGCCGGGCCGCGGCCGAACCGGAGGGCTACGTGACCGATACCGATCCGCCGACCAGCTTCGAGCAGCCGGGATGGACGTCGTGAGGAGTCGTCCGCTGCGGGTGGTGGTGGCCAGTGACGTCATCGGCCCGCTCGACTCCTGGCAGGCCGGGGTGGCGATCGCCCGCGGCTGGTCCGAGCAGGCCCAGGTGGCGGTGGTACCCCTGGCCGGCGGCGGACCGGAGCTCGGCCGGGCGCTGGCCGCGCTGCTGGGTGGCGAGCCGGCGCTGGCCGGGGAGGGGTGGTGGCTGTCCAGCGGGGGGACGCTCGCGGTCGGCCGCGCGGCGCCGGAGGACGGGCCCGGCTGGGATCCGCTGGCGACCACCACCGGGTTGGGGGCCTGGCTGGCCGAGTGTCTCGATCGGGCTCCGGCACCCTCCAGGCTGATCGTCGACCTCACGTCCGTCACCGCGCTCGACGGCGGCGCCGGACTGCTCGCCGCACTCGGCGTGACCGCTGCGGGGCGCCTGACGGCGGGCCTGACCGGCCTCGCGGAGCTGGGCGAACTGGATCTCTCCACCGTCCGGCAACGCCTCGACGGCGTCGAGGTGATCGGCGTGGTCGACCCCGACGAGACCCAGCTCGGGCTGCTCGGCCTGCAGGGGACGGTCTCCCGGCGGGGCTTCGACGTCCGGCTCGACCCCGCGGAGCTGCTCGCCGCCGAGGCGGCGATGGCCGGCTGGCTGGCCGCGCTGGGGGTGGCCGACCGTCCCGGGCTCGGTGCTGCCGGGGGGACGGCCGCCGCGATCGCCGCCCTGGGTGGCCGGGTGCTGACCGGGGCGCAACTGTGCGCGGAACTGGCCGGGCTGGCGCGGACGCTGTCCCAGGTGGATCTGGTGATCAGCGGCTGCACCTCCTTCGACGTCGGCAACCGGGGCGGCCAGCTGGTGCGGTTCGTCGCCGAGCAGGCCGTCGCCGCCGAGCGTCCCTGTCTGGTGTTCGCCCGGGAGTCGAGCCTCAGCCGGCGGGAGATGCGGACCTTCGGGGTGGAGGCCGCCCACGCCTGCGGGCCCGGACCGCTGCCGGACGTGCTCACCGCCACCGCGGTCCGCGTGGCGCGGGGGTGGACGGCCTTGTCAGAGCCGGGCGTAGACTGACCGTGGCCCGGGAATACCGAACCTGGCCAGCAGGTTGAACCGGACGAACCCAGCCCGGGGAAGGATTCCAGACATGAGTGTTGATCAGATCGCCACCGACGGCATCACGCTGACCGAGGTCGCCGCGGCCAAGGTGAAGCAGCTGCTGGAGATGGAAGGCGTCGACGATCTCGCGCTGCGCATCTCGGTGGCACCGGGCGGCTGCTCCGGGCTGCGCTACCAGCTGGCGCTGGACGACCGGGATCTGGACGGCGATGTCGCTCGCGAGTTCTTCGGCGTGAACGTCGTCACCGACCGGATGAGCGCCCCGTACCTGATGGGCGCCACGATCGACTTCGTCGACACCATCGAGCAGCAGGGCTTCACCATCGACAACCCGAACGCTGCCGGTTCGTGCGCCTGTGGAGACTCCTTCCACTGAGCTGTCACGACCCTGCGTCCCAGCGGCGCAACTCCCCACCTGATCAGTTTTGCCCATGGCGGCGAACCTGACGGTGTGGTGAGGCGGCCACTGGGCTATCGTGCCGGTATCAGATCGCGACCGGAAAGGCAGGCAGGGGTGGGTCTGTTGAACAACCGCGTCAGCAGGCGGTGGACGCTGGTGGGCGCCGCCGGGCTCGGCTCCCTGCTGCTCGCCGGCTGCAGCGGCGACACCGTCGCCCAGTGGCAGCGCTGGGGGCTGCCCGAGGCGGCCAGCGACCGGGCACACTACATCGGCGACCTCTGGAACGGCGCCTGGATCGCCTCGATGGTGATCGGCGTCTTCGTCTGGGGGCTGATCGGTTGGGCGGCCTTCCGCTACCGCCGCAGGAAGACCGCAGCGGAGGGTCAGGCCCCCCGCCAGTCGCGCTACAACCTGCCGCTGGAGATCCTCTACACCCTGGTGCCGTTCCTGATCATCGGGGTGCTGTTCTACTTCACCCTGCAGACCCAGAACAACGTCCTGGCCAAGGAGACCGAACCCGACCACACCGTGAACGTGGTCGGCCAGAAGTGGTCGTGGATGTTCAGCTACATGGAAGCGGACAATCCCGAGGTCGGCGTGGTGGTGAACACCAAGGGGACCCCGAGCCAGCTGCCCGACCTGTACCTGCCGGTCGACAAGTCGGTGCGGTTCAACCTGGCCTCCGCCGACGTGATCCACTCCTTCTGGATCCCCGACTTCTACTTCAAGCTGGACGTCATCCCCGGCCACCCGAACTCCTTCGACGTCACCCCGACCAAGTTGGGCACCTTCACCGGACGCTGCGCGGAGCTCTGCGGGACGTACCACGCCGCGATGCTGTTCAACGTCCACGTGGTCAGCGAGGAGGAGTTCCTCGCCCACCTGCTGGAGATCAAGGCGATCGGCGGTGACCGGGTCGGTGAGGTGACCGCGCCGGAGTACCCCAACACCGTCCCGACGGTTCCCGCGAAGGAGCACGGCTGATGAGCGTGGCACGGGTCGCCATCGACGAGGCACCGGTCGTCGAGCGCCGCAAGTGGGGCGCGCTGGCGATGAAGCTACTGACCACCACCGATCACAAGCTGATCGGCAACATGTACTTCGTCACCGCGCTGATCTTCTTCGCCATCGGCGGTCTGCTGGCGCTGGTCATGCGTGCCGAGCTGGCGTTCCCGGGGCTGCAGTTCGTCCACTACGAGACGTTCAACCAGCTGTTCACCATGCACGGCACGATCATGCTGCTGATGTTCGCGACGCCGATGTTCGCCGGCTTCGCCAACGCGATCATGCCGCTGCAGATCGGTGCCCCCGACGTCGCCTTCCCGCGGATGAACGCGTTCAGCTACTGGCTGTACCTGTTCGGCTCACTGACCGCGATGTCGGGCTTCCTCACCAAGGAGGGAGCGGCCAGCTTCGGCTGGTTCGCCTACGTTCCGCTCTCGGACGCGATCAACTCCCCGGGCATCGGCGGCGACCTGTGGATCATGGGCCTCTACGTGATGGGCCTGTCGACCATCCTGGGCGCGGTGAACTTCGTCACCACGATCGTCACCATGCGGGCGCCGGGCATGACCATGTTCCGGATGCCGGTGTTCACCTGGAACATCCTGGTGACCTCGATCATGGTGCTGGTCTGCTTCCCGGTGCTGGCGGCCGGTCTGCTGGTGCTGGAGGCGCAGCGGTCGATGGGGACGCACATCCTCGACCCGGCCACCGGCGGGGCGATCCTGTGGCAGCACCTGTTCTGGTTCTTCGGCCACCCCGAGGTGTACATCATCGCGCTGCCGTTCTTCGGCATCATCACCGAGGTGCTGCCGGTGTTCAGCCGCAAGCCGGTGTTCGGCTACGTCAGCCTGATCGCCGCGACGCTCAGCATCGGTGCGCTGTCGATCTCGGTGTGGGCGCACCACATGTTCGTCACCGGCGCGGTGAACCTGCCGTTCTTCAGCTTCATGACGTTCATGATCGCGGTGCCGACCGGGGTGAAGTTCTTCAACTGGATCGGCACCATGTGGGGCGGTTCGATCAGCTTCGAGACGCCGATGATGTGGGCGCTCGGCTTCCTGACCACCTTCCTGTTCGGCGGCCTGACCGGCATCATCCTGGCCTCGCCCCCGATGGACTGGCAGGTCTCCGACTCGTACTTCGTGGTCGCGCACTTCCACTACGTGCTGTTCGGCACCGTGGTGTTCGCGATGTTCGCCGGGTTCTACTACTGGTGGCCGAAGTTCACCGGCCGGATGCTGAACGAGCGGATCGGCAAGCTCCACTTCTGGCTGACCTTCTTCGGCTTCCACCTGACCTTCCTGGTGCAGCACTGGCTGGGCGTGGAGGGCATGACCCGGCGGATCGCCGACTACCTGCCGGGCGACGGCTTCACCTTCCTCAACCAGGTGTCGACGGTCGGTGCCTTCCTGCTCGGCATCGGCACCCTGCCGTTCATCTGGAACGTGTGGATCTCGCGGAACGCGCCGCTGGTGAACTCCGACGATCCGTGGGGCTGGGGCCGGACGCTGGAATGGGCGACCTCGTCGCCGCCGCCGCGGTTCAACTTCACCAAGCTGCCCCGGGTCCGGTCCGAATCCCCGACCTTCGATCTCAACCACCCGGGGGCGGACGACCCTGACCACCCGGGCAAGCAGTACCTGGCCCCGTCGGAGCGACTGGAGGTCGGCAAGTGAAGCAGGAATCCTTCATCCTGATCCCGATCGCGATCTTCATGGGGATCGTGGCGCCGATCTACTGGATCATGTCCCACGAGGTGATCGGCACTGTCGCGCTGATCCTCACCTTCGCCTTCTGCGCCATGCTGGCGGTCTACTTCTGGATCCAGTCGCGCAAGATGGATCCCCGCCCGGAGGATCGCAAAGACGGCGAGGTCATCGAGGGTGCCGGCGAACTGGGCTTCTTCCCGCCGGCCAGCCTGTGGCCGTTCTGGTGCGCGCTGGTGGTGACGATCATGGCCCTCGGCCCGGTCTTCGGCTGGTGGCTGACCATCGTCGGCGGAGCACTGGGCATCTGGGCGGTCACCGGCTGGTGCTACCAGTACTACCGCGGCGACTACCAGCACTGAGTCTGGCGGCGGCCCCTCGGCCGCGGTCTAGCCAACCCGGCTTCCATCAGTGTCTCCCGCGGGCGGCTGTGCTCCGCAGTCATACCTGACTTCACACCGGATGGCTGGTCTGATGTCCGGTTTGAGGTTGATGCTTGCCAGCGGGGTTTGCTGGCGGGGTTCGGGGTCCTAGGCGGTAGGGGTCGTTCGTGCGGAAGGTGAGGACTGGCTCGGGTGCGACCGTGGTTCAGATGGTGGAGGAGCGAGGCGGTCAGCGCCGGTCTGGATCAAGTGGGTCTGTCTCTGGCCGCGCCAGCGTAGGGCTGCTGACGTGCTGGTTGACTGTCAATCCTGGTCCGCTCGCGCAATGCCGCCGGTTATGACCGGCCGGGAGAGATGAGTCGCCGGCCGGTGCGCATCCGCGCCGCATACCAGGCCCCAGCACAGGCTGAGAACCGGCGTGGATGCGCAGCCGGAACGGTCGCGGCTGCGGGGAGGTGGGGTATGCGGCGTGGATGTGCGCCGGGGTGGCGCTCGCTCCAGCAATGCACTGGTATCAGGCTCAGGCGGCTCGGCCCGGGCATTGGCGATGACACGGCCGCGTTCCTGACAAGGTCCGCGACCTCACGGGGGCACCAAAACCAGGCCCCAGGTTTGGAAGTCAGGCCATAGCCTGCGTTCGCCGGAGCAGCAGCGAAAATTCAGTGCGACGCTGGTTGAGCGCACCGACCCTTTGACAAGCTCCGGGGATCGCCTGATGGTGAGCGGACTTCTTGGGTGACCGGCGAAGCGGATGATACGCGTCACTTACCAGCATCCCGGCGAGGTTGGGAAGAGATCACAGATCGAGGAACTCGTCGCTTTCACCCACCAGCTTGCTCCAGGTCGGCGGATGTCGACCTGGCCCACCAGTTCACCGCGCGATGGGATGAGTTACAGCGGTTCCCGGAAAAGGCCGGTCGGGGCCGTCCGGAAGCCGCGGACGGCTCACCAGCTGGTGGGCAGCGGGCGTCCCTCGTCGTAGCCGGAGCGGGACTGGACGCCCACCACGGCCAGGTTGGCGAACTCGGTGAGGTTGCGCGCGCCGGCGTAGGTGAACGAACTGCGCACCCCCGAGGTGATGAAGTCGAGCAGGTCCTCCACCCCGGGACGCTCCGGGTCGAGGTACATCCGCGAGGACGAGATGCCTTCCTCGAACAGTGCCGCCCTGGCCCGGTCGAAGGCCGACTGGCTGCGGGTCCGCGCCTTCACCGCGCGAGCCGAGGCCATCCCGAAGCTCTCCTTGTAGGGACGGCCGTCCGCACCGAACAGCAACTGGCCGGTGGATTCGTGGGTGCCGGCGAACCAGGAGCCGATCATCACCGCGCCGGAGCCTGCGGCGAGCGCGAGGGCGACGTCCCGGGGGTGACGGACGCCGCCGTCGGCCCAGATCGCCTTCCCCGCCTGGCGGGCCTCCTCGGCGCAGTCCAGGACGGCGGAGAACTGGGGCCGGCCGACGCCGGTCTGCATCCGGGTGGTGCACATCGCGCCCGGGCCGACGCCGACCTTGATCACGTCCGCGCCGGCCTCGATCAGGTCGCTGACCCCGTCCGCGGTGACCACGTTGCCGGCCACGATCGGGACGGTCGAGCCGACGGTGTTGACCACCGCGCGGCAGCGTTCCACGGCCGAGATCATCCGCTCCTGGTGGCCGTGCGCGGTGTCCATCACCAGGACGTCCGCGCCGGCCGCCAGCAGCGCCTCGGCGCGGGCCTCGACATCGCCGGAGATGCCGACCGCGGCGCCGATCCGGAGCTTCCCCCCGGCATCCACCGCGGGTCGGTAGAGGGTCGCCCGCAGGGCGCCCTTGACGGTCATCAGCCCGACCAGCCGGCCGTCGGCGTCGACCGCCAGGGCGGCCTTGTGGCGACGGGCGGTGAGCTGGTCGAAGACCTCGGTCGGCGGGGTGTCGGGGGAGACCAGGGTGAGCTCCGTGCTCATCGCGTCCTGCACCTGGGCGAACCTGTCCAGGCCCTCGGCGTCCGCGGCCGACATCAGGCCCAGCGGTGCTCCGTCGTCGTTGATCGCCACCACCACGCCGTGGGCGCGCTTGGGCATCAGCGCCAGAGCCTCGCCCACGGTCACGGTGGGGCTCACCGTGACCGGGTTGTCGAAGACGGTGTGGGCTGCCTTCACCCGGGCAATGGTGTTCGCCACGATCTGCACCGGGAGATCCTGCGGGATGATCGCGATGCCGCCCCGGCGAGCGACCGTCTCGGCCATCCGGCGTCCCGAGATAGCGGTCATGTTGGCCACGACGATCGGCAGCGGCAGCCCCAGCCCGTCGGTCGAGGTGAGGTCGACGTCGAGTCGCGAGGTCACCGAGGAGCGACGTGGGGCCATGAACACGTCGTCGTAGGTGAGGTCGTAGCCGGGCTTCGGAGTCAGGAAACGCACCGCACAAGGCTACCCAACACCGGCGGTTCCACCGAACCGGGCCACCGCCCGTGCTGGCCGCGACCCAGCAACCGAGGACGGGCGTCCGATCGCAGCTTGGTTGTGGCGGGTCAGGTAGACCGAAGCAGCCCCCACCCGGGATGGGTGAGGGCTGCTCCGGTTGCTCCTAGTGGGTGGAGGCTTCCTCGCCGGCGGGGAGTTCGCCGGTGGCGGTCGATCCCTCAGCGAGCTCGGCATGGTCGCCGTGGTGGGCGGCCTCGGCGATCTCGTCCGCGGTGGGCTTGGCGATCGTCCCCTGGGCGAACCAGTTGGAGAGCCGGGCGCGCAACGCTCCGACCTTCGGGCCCCGGCGCCGGACGCCGCGGTCGTCGGTCTCCGGCGGGATCTCCAGCGCCGCCTGCTGGTGGTGCTGGGTGAGGGTGAACGCCTCATCGTTGGTGATCGGTGCGTGCGCCTCGGAATAGCCGCCGTCCGGCTGCCGCACAATCACGCCGCTCGAGCTGCCGTGCAGTACCCGCTCGCGATCCTGGCGCTGTAGCGAGAGGCAGATCCGCTTGGTGATGATGAACGCGATCACCGGGCCGACGAACACCGCCACCCGCATGAAGACGGTCACCGCGTTCAGCGACACCCCGAACTGGGTGGCGATGATGTCATTGCCACCGGCGGCCCAGAACAGGCCGTAGACGGTCATTCCCGCCACGCCCAGAGCCGTCCGGTTGGGTGCGTTCCGCGGCCGGTCGAGGACGTGGTGCTCGGACTTGTCGCCGGTGATCCAGGCCTCGATGAACGGGTAGACGGCCAGGCCGGTGAACAACAGGCCCATCAACCCGACACCGGGCAGGAAGATGTTCCACGACCAGGTGGTGCCGAAGATGTGGGTCTCCCAGTTCGGGATGATCCGGATCGCACCCTCGACGAAGCCCATGTACCAGTCGGGCTGGGAACCGGCGGTCACCTGCGCCGGGTTGTACGGGCCGTACAGCCAGACCGGGTTGATCTGCATCAGCGCGCCCATCAGGATCGTGATCCCGAAGACGATGAAGAAGAAGCCGCCGGCCTTCGCCGCGTAGACCGGGAACAGCGCCTGGCCCACCACATTGGTGTCCTTGCGTCCCGGGCCGGGGAAGTGGGTGTGCTTGTGGTAGACCAGCAGCGCCATGTGCGCGCTGACCAGCGCCAGCAGCAGCCCGGGCAGCAGCAGGATGTGCGCCATGTAGAGCCGCGGGATGATTAGCTCGCCGGGGAACTCGCCGCCGAACAGCAGGAACTCCACCCAGGTGCCGACGATCGGGACCGAACGGATCAGGCCGTCCACGACCCGCAGACCGGTACCGGAGAGCAGGTCGTCCGGCAGTGAGTAGCCGGCGAAGCCTTCGACCAGGCCCATCGAGAACAGCCCGACGCCGATCAGCCAGTTCAGTTCGCGCGGCTTGCGGAAGGCGCCGGTGAAGAACACCCGCAGCATGTGCGCGGTCATCGACGCCACGAAGAGCATCGCCGCCCAGTGGTGGATCTGCCGGATCAGCAGGCCGCCGCGGACGTCGAAGCTGATCGCCAGGGTGGAGGCGAAGGCCTCCGACATCGGGATGCCGCGCATCAGCTCGTAGGAGCCGCCGTACTCGATCTCGGCCATCGACGGCTTGAACCAGATGGTCAGGAAGACTCCGGTCAGCAGCAGGATGATGAAGCTGTACAGCGCCACCTCGCCCAGCAGGAAGGACCAGTGGTCGGGGAAGGCCTTGCGCAGCGCCTTGCGGCCGATGGACGAGACCGGGACGCGGTCGTCCACCCATCCCACCGCACCACCGACGGCGCTGGCCGCCGCCGAGGACTCGGCCCGCTTGGGCGCGGTGCCCTGGGGAACCTCGGGATCGACCGTCGTGGGCTTCGCCATCAGTCGTCACCCTCCTTGAAGTCTTTCGAGGAATCGCGCTCGAAGTAGCTCGGACCGACAGGGACGGTGAAGTCGCCGCGCGCGATCAGGTAGCCGTCGGCGGCGGTGGTGATCGGCAGCTGCGGCAGCGCACGGGCGGCCGGGCCGAACACCACGACGCCGGAGTTGCCCAGGTCGAAGGTCGACTGGTGGCAGGGGCAGAGCAGATGGTGGGTCTGCTGCTCCCACAGGCTGATCGGGCAGCCGACGTGGGTGCAGATCTTGGAGTAGGCAAGGATGCCGTCCACCTGCCAGTCCTGCCGCGAGGTCGGGATCCGGATCGCCGCCGGATCCATCCGCACCACGATCAGCGAGGACTTCGCCTTCTCGGTCTGGAACTCGGCGCCGTGCAGGTCGAACAGGTTGGCCGGCTGCGCGTTGATCAGCTGACCGACCTTGATGTCGCTGGCCTTCAGCGGGCGCTGGTTGACGTCGTTGAGGATCGGGACGCCCGGCGCCCAGATGGTCTTCTCGATCGTCCGGCGCCGGACGTCGGCGGTCGGCCACGGTCCGGCGTCGGCCAGCAGCACGACCGCGGGGATGACCATGATCCCCAGGCCCCCGGCCAGGCCGGAGCCGATCAGCATGCGCCGGCTGAGCCCGGACTGCTTGGCGCCCTCGGCCCACTGCTGGGCGGCCTCGACGCGTGCCTCGGCCGGCGCAGCCGCCGGGTGCCGTTCCTCGATCACTTCCTCGTCGCCCATGATGGTGCGCGCCCAGTGGATCAGCGCCACGCCGATCGCCAGCACCGCCAGCCCGGCGGCCAGGCCGAGCAGGACGTGGTTGGCCTTCATGGTGGCGCCGAAGATGTGGAGCGTGGCGTCCAGCGGAATCACGAAGTAGAGCACCACGAAGGCGATCGCCAGCACCGGCACGGTCGCCAGGATGCCGACCACCTGACGGTAGGCGCGACGGCCGGCCTGCTCATCGACGTCGGTGAAGCGCTCGTCCTCGTGCAGGCCCGGATCGGGGATCGGGTGGTCGGGGACGGCCACGTGGGAGTGGTCGTGGGTGGTGTCCAGGCTCATTTGCGGGCCGCCTTCTTGGTGATCCACATTGCGAACAACATCAGGCCGCCGATGCCGACGACCCACGCCCAGAAGCCCTCCGCGACCGGGCCGAGGCCACCCAGGGTGAGACCGGCGGACGGCTCGGCGTGCACCTGCTCGAGGTAGGCGATCATCGCGCGGACATCGTCGTCGGCGACGGCGCCGTCGGCGAACACCGGCATCTCGCCGGGCCCGGTGCGCATCGCCTCGTGGATGTCGACCGGCATGGCGTCCAGCCGCGGCGGTGCCACCCGGCCGTTGGGCAGGGCACCGCCGGAGCCCTGGAAGTTGTGGCAGGCCGAGCAGTTGGTGCGGAAGAGTTCGCCGCCGGCGGCGATGGCCTCCGGGCTCAGCCCGCTGGGGTCGTACTGCTTCGGGTCGGGAATCGCCGGGCCGTCGCCCAGCGAGGCGACGTAGAGGGCGATCGACCCGATCTCCTCGGCGGTGAAGGTGTTCGGCTTGTTCGGTGCCTGCGCCAGCGGGTTCGCCATCGGCATCCGTCCGGTGCGCATCTGGAAGTCGACCGCGGCGGCGCCGACCCCCACCAGGGACGGTGCCCCCTCGGAGGCCACGCCTTCGCCGTTCAGGCCGTGGCAGGACGCGCAGGAGACCGCGAACAGCTGCTGCCCGCGGGCGACCGTCTGCTCGGTGTTCGGGGCGGCGACCGAGGCGCTGGGCGCCACCAGGGCGTACAGCCCGCCGGTCAGCAGCAGTGCCGCCGCCACCAGCAGCAGCCGCGCCGCCTTGTGGTGTCGCTTCGAGGTGAGCGATCGCATTGGTACGGATTCCTCCCCAGTGATCGGACGGTCAGCGCAGGATGTACAGCACGAAGAACAGCACCACCCAGATCGCGTCCACGAAGTGCCAGTAGTAGGACGTCACCATGGCATGCACGGCCTGCTCGTGGGTGAACCGGCGGGCCAGGTAGGTGCGGCCCAGCATGAGCAGAAATGCCACCAGGCCACCGATCACGTGCAGGCCGTGGAAACCGGTCGCCAGGAAGAAGGCCGAGGAATAGGCGTTGGTGGCGGGGGCGAAGCCCTCGGCCAGCAGGTTGGCGTACTCGTAGGCCTGGCCGCCGATGAAGATGGCACCCATCACGAAGGTGAGGGTGTACCACTCCCGCAGCCCCCAGCTGCCGGGGTTGAGCAGTGAACCGGTGCGCGAGACCTTGCCCTCCTCGGCCTGGTGGACGCCGAGCTGGCAGGTCACCGAACTGAGCACCAGGATCAGGGTGTTGATCGTGGCGAACCACGGAAACGAGATCCCGAACCAGTCGTTGTCTAGGTGCGAAGCCCCCCATTCCCACATCGGGGTGGTCCCGGTCGAGGCAGCGGCGGCGTTGGTGATCTCGCGCAACGAGAAGTAGGCGGCGAACAGCGCGGCGAAGAACATCAGCTCGCTGGCCAGCCAGACGATGACACCCACCGAGAGCGCGTCCGGACGTCCCTTGACACCCCCCAGCCGGGAGGATGCGATCGGGTGCACCGCGCCCGGGGACGCCAGGGCGGTGGCTCCAGTCGAAGGTACATGTGCCATTGGGCCAGTATGGCGCCTCCGCGCCGCTTCCCGCACTACCGCACCGCGTGGTGACCGCCGGGCGGGCAATAGTGAGCAGTGCCGTGGGGCTGGTCGGGTCGACCCGCTCGGCGTCGCGCCCGTCCGCGCCGATGGCGTCCCGAGCGATCGGGTCCAGCCGTCGCCGAGGCCCGGCGCTGTGGCGGATGGGACGGTTCGCCGGCGCTGGCAGTGCGGCCGGACGGAAACGGTTACCATGACCGGAGCCGAATCGTGCCACGCCAGACGAGGAAGATCGATGAGCGACCAGACCAGCCCCGCAACCGTTCTGCTGTACTCCGACGACCGGACCGTACGCGAGCAGGTCCGGCTGGCGCTGGGCACCCGGCTGGCCGCCGACCTGCCCGAGATCGACGTCCGCGAGGTGGCCACCCAGCCCGCCGTGCTCTGGGCGATGGACGCCGGCGGCATCGACCTGGTGATCCTGGACGCCGAGGCCGTGCCCTCCGGCGGAATGGGCCTGGCCCACCAGCTGAAGGACGAGATCGCCGACTGCCCGCCGGTGCTGTTGCTGGTCGCGCGGACGGCTGACGCCTGGCTGGCCACCTGGTCGAAGGCCGAGGCGGTGTGCTCCTACCCGGTGGACCCGGTGCGGCTGCCCGCCTCCGCCGCCGAGTTGCTCCGGGCCCGGTTGGCGGAGAAGGTCAAGTAGGTGCCGAACACCTGGCCCGACGTCCTGACCGGACTGATCGCGGGACGCGACCTGACCTCGGACAGCGCGCGCTGGGCGATGGACCAGATCCTGGCCGGTGATGCCACCGGAGTGCAGATCGCCGGCTTCGCGGTGGCGCTGCGGGCCAAGGGCGAGACGGTGGCCGAACTGGCCGGTCTGGCGGACGCCATGCTCGACCGGGCCACCCCGCTGGAGCTGCCGCGCGCGGCGGTGGACGTGGTGGGCTCCGGCGGTGACCGGGCCAACACCGTGAACATCTCGACCATGGCGGCGATCGTGGCGGCTTCCGCCGGCGTCCCGGTGGTGAAGCACGGCAACCGGGCCGCGTCCTCCGCCTGCGGCACCGCTGACTGCCTGGAGGCGCTGGGCGTGGCGCTGAACGTCGCTCCGGCCGCCCAGCCGCGGGTGCTGGAGCAGGCCGGGATCGTCTTCCTGTTCGCCCCGCTGTACCACCCCTCGCTGCGGCACGCCGGCGCCGCCCGCCGTGAACTGGGGGTGCAGACCGCCTTCAACTTCCTCGGACCGCTGGCCAACCCGGCCCGGCCGGTCGCCCAGGCGATCGGCTGCGCCAACCGGACCCTGGCCCCGCGGGTGGCCGGGGTCGTCGCCGGACGTGGCCACCGTGGCCTGGTCTTCCACGGCGCCGACGGGCTGGACGAACTGACCACCACGACCACCTCGCTGGTCTGGCTGATCGCCGACGGCGAGGTGACCCAGACCGAACTCGACCCCGCCGATCTCGGCCTCGCGCCGGCCTCCCCGGAGTCTCTGGTCGGTGCCGATCCGGTCCACAACGCCGAGGTGGTCCGCCAGGTGCTGGCCGGCGCCACCGGGCCGATCCGCGACATCGTGCTGCTGAACGCGGCGGCCGCGCTGCTGGCCCACGACGGACCGTCGACCCGGCCGGTGGCCGAGCAACTCGCGCCCCAGCTGGTCAGGGCCGCTCAGGCGGTCGACTCCGGCGCGGCCGCGGCGCTGCTGGAGCGTTGGGTCGAGGCGACGACGGCGGCCGCCAAGGCGTAGGGCGTCGCACCCCACCACGGTGGGGCGTGGCTGGTTCTCGCTCGGCCCCGGCAGTTCAGATCAGGCCGGCCAACGCGAGCCCGCGGTTGACCAGCAGGGCCAGGTAGGGCCCCATCACCAGCGCCGGCCCGTACGGGAACGGACCGTCCGCACCTCGCCGCAGCCGGGTCACCACGCCCCAGACCACCCCGGCCACACCACCGAGCAGGAGAGACCAGACCGCCAGCTCGACCGAGGTGGCGCCCGCTGCGACACCCAGCACGGTGACCAGCCGGACGTCCCCGAAGCCGAGTCCGCCGCCGATCTGCCACAGCAGCCGGAACAGCAGGCCAGCACCGGCGCCGCACAGCACGGCCACGAGCACCACCCGCGGGTTTCCCTGCAGGGCCGCGACGGCGATCGTCGCGGCCAGCACCAGGCCGCCGAACCACCAGGTCAACCGCAACGGCAGCAGGCCGGTGTGCGCGTCCACCACGGCGAGCAGCACGCCGATCGTGCCGACGGCGACCCAGACCGGCCAGTGACTCGGCTCCGAGAGCAGCAGCGACAGCAGCAGGGCGGCGAGCGCGCTCACCAGGACGGTGACGAACAGGCGTGGCGAGATCAGGTCGGCGTACGGGGCGGCGTCCGGTTCGTCCCGTGGCGGGGGCAGTCGCCGCAGGATCGCGGCGGTGCAGGCGGCAATCGCCAGAGCCGCCACGATGGCGATCGCCACGCCGAGCCAGGCCATGGTCGAAGCCTAACCTCGGTTGGCTGCCGGTCCCCGGCGGCGGAGCCGTGCCGCCGCCGAGTCCTTTCGGCACAGGCGCCCGGTCCGTCCGGGAAACCCACCGCGAGCCTGCCCGCCGAACTCCGGCACCCGACCGAACGGCATGTCCTACCACCCTGAGGTCGCGGCCGGCTCGGCGACCACCTGGCGGGCCTCGCCGGCCCGGCGGAGCCGGAGGTGGGACAACCCCGCCAGCCTTCGGGCGGTCAGTGGGCTGATCCGGCGTGGGTAGCGTCCGTTGTTGCCGAACACCAGGTGCCGGACCAGCGTGGGGGAGACTCCCGCCGCCGCGGCCAGGGCCTCCCACGGCAGGTCGGTGAGTGCCTGAAGCTGGCGGAGATGGGCACGGAACGGCGCGGCGAGGACCCAGTCGTGCTGGTGGTGGGGATGGTTCATGTTGCCTCCTGAGGGTGGTACACCTCAGAAAGCCCTCGGGGCGCCCGTTTTGTGACACCCGAGATCGACGACGGCCGGCCCTCGCCGAGGTGGGCGGAGCGGGCCGGACGGGGCGAGGCTCGGGAAGTGCTGATCGCCGTTGCTCGACCAACGTCGCCGTGCGACCGGAACAGACCGGTGCCCCCGGAGTCGACTCCGAGGGCACCGGTCAGGTGATGCTCAGCGTTGCGCCTGGCTGAAGCCGGCGGCTTCAGCCGCCTCGGCGCTGGTGAACCAGACGTCGGCGTTGGCCTTGTCGTAGCCCGCGCTGCCCGGGACGCGGAACTTGCGGGTCCGGCTGTTGGCCTTCACCTGGTACCCCTCCGGCGGTTCGGAGCCCTGGAAGGACCCCTCTCCGAAGGGGCTATCCGCGAAAGGGGCGGCATCGTCTCCCTCGACGGCGTCCTTGACCTCGTCCACCGCGTCCTCGACCTTGTCGGCCACCTGCTCGGCGGCGTCCGCCACGGCCTCCTTGGCGTCGCCGGCGAGGTCCTTGGCGGTCTCGACCGCGTCCTCCGCGGCGTCCTTGACGTCCTCCGCCAGGTCGGCTGCGGCGTCCTTGGCATCGTCCAGCTTGTCGGCCGCGGCGTCCTTGACGTCCTCGACCTTGTCGGCGACCTTCTCCGCGGCCTGCCTGGCACTCTCGGCCACCTTGTGGACGGACTCGGTCGGGTCGGCGACGTAGGCGTCGGCCGGGGTGTGGGCATGCCAACCGTCGGTCGGCGGGGCGAGCAGCTTGCGGATGGCCACCACCACGCCGCCCAGCAGGGCGCCGGCCAGCAGAAGCTTGCCGAAGGTCCTCGGCCAGCTGCGCTTGCGGGCCTTCTCGGCCTTGCGCAGTTCCTTGGAGACCACCGCGGTGGCCATCGCCAACTGGGCGGCGGCCTCGGCGGCCAGCGGCTGCTTGGCGAGGTCCTTCAGGGCGCTGGCCATCTTGGGCAGGACGTCGTCCTGCACTGTCGAACGGGCGTCCTCCACCAGGGACGGGATGCGCTCCAGCACGTCGTCGAGCGCGGGCCGGACCCGCCCCACCGCGGTGCCCACCGCGGGCGGAACGGCATGCAACGCGGTGTCGATCGTCGGCTGGACGCGCTCGTACGCGTCGGCGGCGAACCGTGCGCCGCGGACCTGGGCGTCGTGCAGCACCGGCCGCACCCGGGAGTAGGTGTCCGAGGCCACCTTCGAGGTGACCCGTCCGGCTTCCTCGGCCAGCGGACCGAGATAGTCCGCTGCCTGGTCGATCAGGGGGGCGAGGCGCTCTGCGGCGTCCACGAAAGCCTCCGACGCCTTCTTTGCGGCTACCTGGGCGGTGTCCTCGACGGTGTCGATCAATTTCTTGCGGGCCATGGTTCCTCCGTGCTCCCACTCGCGGTGTTGCTCGCTGATTCCCCCACCGTACTCGGCCGATGGAGGCGCTGGTAGGGAATCTGGAAGGATGTGGAAGGACTGTTCGATGAAAGGAACCCCGGTGGCCCAGACCGCAACCCTGCACACCAACCACGGCGACATCGTGATCACGCTGTTCCCCGACCACGCGCCCAAGACGGTGGCGAACTTCGTCGGTCTGGCGACCGGCACCAAGGAGTACCTCGACCCGGAATCCGGTGAGCCGACCACCGGCAACTTCTATGACGGCCTGATCTTCCACCGGATCATCGACGGCTTCATGATCCAGGGCGGCGACCCGATCGGCAACGGCACCGGCGGCCCCGGCTACAAGTTCGGCGACGAGATCCACCCCGAACTGATCTTCAACCGGCCCTACCTGCTCGCCATGGCCAACGCCGGCGCGGGCACCAACGGCTCGCAGTTCTTCATCACGGTGGTGCCGACCCCGCACCTGAACCGCCGACACACCATCTTCGGTGAGGTGCTGGACGAGGCTTCGCAGCGCGTGGTGGACGAGATCGCCGCGGTGCCGACCGGCCGGATGGACCGTCCGATCGAGCCGGTGGTGATCGACTCGGTCACTATCACCGACTGACCCTCACCATGGTGGACAGTCCTTGGCGTAGCCGAGGATTTGTCCACCGTCAGCCGACCCCCGACAAGGTGGACGCGTTCTGGTTGGCATCGCCGGATCGCGCTCACCTCGCGGTTGGGCAGGACTGCTCGGTCGACTCGCAGATTGGCGCCGCATATGACGGCAGGCCAGGGCCGGTCCAGTGATCAATGCGCATCCGCACCGCATACCAGGCCGGGAAAGGCGTCCATATACGGCGCTGGTGCGCGGTGACGGCGGGGTGCTGTTCACGGCTCCGCCATATCCGGCGCGAATGCGCGACGTGGCGAGGAGGACCGTCCAACTACCGGAGGCCGGTCAGCCGGCGCCGAGGGAGAAGGCGGCCTCCAGGTCGTGGGTGGAGTAGGCCCGGAAGGCGACGTGGGTCTCGGTGTCGAGCACGCCCGGCACCTTGTTGAGCTGGTCGGCCACCGTGGTGGCGACGTCGTCGATGGTGCGCACCCTGACCAGCGCGATCAGGTCGATCGTGCCGGTGACCGAGTAGACCTCGGAGACGCCGTCCAGGTCGGCGATCTGCCGGGCGACCTCGGGGATGCGGGCGGTGTCGGCCTTGACGAACACAATCGCGGTGATCATGACCGCATCCTAACCGTGCGGCCCGGAGCGAGGACGAGGCTTCGACAGGCTCAGCCATCGTCAGCCGGCGCAGACGATCCTGGTCTCGCGGACGATCCCTGAGTTCCCGGATGATCCCCGAGCTTGGCGAAGGGTCGTTTCAGGAGGGCGCTGGTCGGGCTCAGCCGGCCCGACGCAGGCCGAGCGCCAGGTCGCTCAGTTGGCCTTCGGCCACGCCGATGTGCAGTGGCCACGCCCAGTCGCCCTCGATCTCGATCAGCCGGACGCCGGGCTGCTCCAGCCAGGCGGCGATCCGCTCGGTCTCCTCGACCAGGGCCGGGGCGGTCGGCCCGAGGCCGGGCAGCACCGTTTCGGCGGTGGTGACCGCGTCCCGGGCGACCCGCTGCGGTACCTCGCCCGGATGGGCGACGGCGGCCCCGGCCAGCCGGCCGTGCCGGATCACGTGGATCTGCCAGGCCGGGGCGGGTGCCCGTCCCGCGGCGGTGACGTCCACCCGCCGGGCCGCCACGATCTGTGGGCAGCCGGCCAGGCTGGCCAGCCGGTGGTGCCGGATCGCCGCGGCCAGGAACACCCGCAGCCGTTCGACCAGCATGCGGGCCTCCTCGTAGCGCAGCTGCTCAACCAGGGTTCGCAGCCGCGGCTGGACCGCGGCCAGCACCGGTCGGACGTCCACCTCGAGCGCCGTCCGTACCCGGTCGATCAGCGCGCCGTAGTCGTCGCGGGTGATCCTCAACTCGCATGGCGCGACACACCTCCCGAGTTCGCCGAGCATGCAGGGCGAGCTGGGTGTGCGCAGCGACAGTCGTCTGGTGCACTGCCGGATCGGGAAGGCGTCGTGCAGCGCGGCCATGGTGTCCTCGGCGGCCTGCCGGCGGGAGAACGGGCCGAAGTAGCTGGCGCCGTCCGCCCCGACCGTCCTGACGATCGACAGCCGGGGGAAGGGTTCGGCGGTGATCTTCAGCCACTGCTGCCGTTCGGGGAACTTCGACCGCCGGTTGTACCGCGGCGAATGCGCGGCGATCAGCCGCAGTTCGAGCACCTCCGCCTCGAGTTCGGTGCGGCAGACGGTGGTCTCCACCGCGGTGGCGATCCGCACCATCTCGTCGATCCGGGGACGGGTCTCGGCGGCGGTGAAGTAGCTGCGGACCCGGTTGCGCAGGTTCCGGCTCTTGCCGACGTACAACACCTGACGGCGCACCACGCCCTCGGCGTCCGGCAGGTCGGCGACGAACTGGTAGATCCCCGGCGCGGACGGGACGCCGGCCGCCAGTGTTCGTTTGGCGCGGCGCTGTGGCGACACCCGCCGGGTGCACTCCAGCAGGTCGGCCAGGGTGGAGATGCCGAGATTGCCCACCCGTTCCAGCAGGTAGTGCAGCACGTCCACCGTCACCCGGGCGTCCGATAGCGCCCGGTGGTTCGCCTCGTGGGTCGACCGGACGTGATGCGCCAGGGTCGACAGCTTCACGTTCGGCACCTCGTCGCGCAGCAGCACGCTGCGGGCCAGCGCGACGGTGTCGACCACCTCCGGCCTGGGCCACGGATAGCCGTGGGTCTCGCAGGCTCGTTTCAAAAAGCCGATGTCGAACCGGGCGTTGTGCGCGACCAGGACGCTGTCCCCGGCGAACTCCAGCCAGGCCGGCAGCACCTCGGCCAGGGTCGGCGCACTGGCCACCATGCTGTCGGTGATACCGGTCAGGACGGCGATCAGCGGCGGGATGTGCGCCTGCGGGTTCACCAGGGTCTGGAACTCGCCCAGCACCTCGCCGCCGCGCACCTTGACCGCGCCGAACTCGGTGATGGCGTCCTCCGCAGCCCCGCCGGTGGTCTCCAGGTCGACCACGCAGAAGGTCACCTGGCTCAGCGCCGGGCTGAGCTCGTCGAAGCTCGGCTGGGAGGGCAGTGCGGTCACGTCCCGGACGGTAGACGCCCAGTCTGACAGAACTGATCGTTGGTGGCTCTCAGGACCCGAGGTCGGTACCCACTCAGCCACTGGCCCGGCATCGCCAGGACCACTGACAGTGCCTGCCATATCGCCACAGAGCAGCGTGACTTCGGCCCGCTCCAGATGTTCGACCAGGTGGTTTCCACGTCGCCGGTGGCGAGAACCCAGCGTGCGGACGCTCCTGGAAGGCTTGCGTTTCCGCGGGGTCAATGAGCAAGGGCTGAGGACGGATGATGACGCACTCCGTCTGTTTTTGTCAGTGCCCGCCGGCAGGATCGTCGGCATGGAATCTCTGCATGTCGATTGCGCGAGTTGCCGGGCCCGGGGTCCGGCCTGCTCCGACTGTGTGATCTCGGCCCTGCTCGGGCCGATCGACGCCGACGTCCAGCTCGGTACCGACGAGGTGGGGGCGCTCGCGGCGCTGGCCGGCGGAGGCCTGATCGCGCCGCTGCGGCTGATCCGAGGGTCGGCCCAGGAGCATCGTTTCCCGCCAGAAACCGGGACGGGCTTGGCAACTGCCCTGCCTTACCCTTAGGGTTTTCTCAGTTTTAGTTCAGCTGGTCAGATCGGCCGGCTCGGAGAGGATTGCATGGCACCGCGCGTCTGGCTCAAGTCCGCGCTGACCGTAGCGGTGACCGGCGTACTCCTGGCGGGTGTTTTCACGACGCCGGCGCAGGCCGAACCTTCCCCCAAGCCCAGCCCGTCCGCAACTCCCACCACGCTGAAGGACGCCAAGGACCAGGTCGTCGCGCTGGAGACCGAGGCTTCCGCGCTCGAAGAGGATCTGGAAGAGGCCAAGCTTGCGCTGGAGGACGGTAAGCGCCGGCTGCGTGGCCTGCTGGCCGACATCGCAGCCCAACAGGCCAAGGTGGACGAGCTGAGCGAGCAGGCCCGGGTGATCGCGCTGATGCAGTTCCAGGGTCGGGGCATCGACACCACCGTCCAGCTCTTCACCGAAACCGATCCGGACGCCTTCCTCGACCGGCTCACCACCACCAGCAATGTCGACGCCACCCTGAACGCCACCCTGCAGGATCACCAGGTCGAGCAGGCCAACCTCACCGAACTGAAGCGGGCAGCCGAGGCCGAGGTGGCCGCGCTGGCCGCGGAGGAGAAGCGGCTGGAGGCGCTGGACGCGAAGCTGAAGGACCGGATCCAGCAGGCCGAGGCGCTGGTCGCCCGGTTGACCGAGGAGCAGCGCCGCCAGCTGGCGGCCCGCGACGGCGCCCGGGTCACCTTCGACATCTCCGAGGCCGGCGATGCCAGCAAGGCGATCAAGAAGGTGATCGCCTACGCGGTCTCCAAGGTGCCCGACGGCCAGTACGTGACCGGTGCCGCCGGACCGACCAACTTCGACTGCTCGGGGCTGGTGCTGGCCGCCTACCGTCAGATCGGCGTCTCGCTGCCGCATTCCTCGCGCAGCATGTACGGCTACGGACGCAAGGTCTCCCGCGACGAGCTGAAGCCCGGCGACCTGATCTTCTGGTACAGCCCGATCCATCACGTCGGCCTGTACATCGGCAACGGCAAGATCGTCCACGCCCGTAATCCGCGCAACGACCTGGTCATCCAGTCGCTCAGCTCCTACCCGGCGCCCTACACCGGCGCGCGTCGCCTGATCGGCTGACCGGGTCGGGGCGGAGATCCGCCGCCGACGCTCCAGGTTCAGCACACCGATCCCGTCGCAGGGAACTTCGACGGATTCAGCCGACGCGTCCTGGGACCGTTCACTCTCGAAGCCTCGGCGACCCTTCGAGACTCGCGCTTCGCGCGACCTCAGGGATCGGTGGGTGCGGTCGAAGCCTCGGCGGCCCCTTCGAGACTCGCGCTTCGCGCGACCTCAGGGATCGGTGGGTGCGTTCGGGGATCGGTGGGCGGGTCCCTAGGCTCGGGGGTATGCACTGGCGGCTCCCGGCTCTCCTGCTCACGGCCACGTTGGTCGTGGGTTGCGCCCAGCCGGCGCCGCCACCGGCCACCGAGACTGCGCCGTCGCCCAGGGAGACCCTGCAGGTCACCGATTCCGCCTTCGGCCGGCTGCTCGCCCCGGCCTCGCTCCGGCCCGAGCAGCGCCGGGCCTGGCTGGAACGGATCGAGCGGACCTCCGCCACGCTGGCCGGTGCCGAACTCGGCCCGCTGGACGACGACTGGGACGGGGTAATCGTGGTCGAACTACCGGCCACGCAGCGGGACTACACCGTCCTCGCCGGCGGCGGCAGCGATCAGGCGGCGGCCGTCACCCGGTGCGACGGCGAGGAGTCCCCGATCACGGTCAACCCCGCCGTCGAGGCCGCGGCCGAGGAGTATCTCGACGCGCTGCTGCTGCACGAGGCGGTCCATGCCGCCACCGGCTCGGCCTGCCGCCCCACGCCGCTGTGGATCGAGGAGGGGCTGGCCGAATGGCTGACCGTCCAGCACAGCGCGACCGCCGAGCGGGAGAACCGGGAGTGGCTCGATCACCGGCTCGCCGCCGCTGGACTGCCGTCCGGGCTACCCCAGGACAGCGCCTTCCGCGGCTCGGCCGCCGAGCTCTCCGGCGCCTACGCGCTGGCCGTGGCGGCCGTCGCCACGGCGGTCGAGCACCTGGGTCGGGAGGCGGCGATGGCCTACTTCGCGGCACCGGACGATCGGACCACCGAACTGATCGCCGACTGGTACCTGAGCCGGCTCCGGGAGCGTCCCGTCCCCGCGCCGGCTAGTGCGAATGCGCCGCGATGAACGAGAGCGTCTCGGCGAAGATCAGGTCACGGTCGTAGTCCAGGGTGGCGACGTGGTAGCTGCGGGGCAGGTCGCGCACCACGATCTCGTCGCTGGAGAGATGGGTGGTCAGGTAGTCGGTCGACCGTCCCGGCACCACGTGGTCGGCGGCCGAGCGGAAGATCAGGGTCGGGCAGTAGATCAGGTCGAGACTGGCGCGCACCTCGGCGAACATCCGGAACATCGAGACCGCCGGAGCCAGCGGGGTGTGGTCGTAGCCGTGCCGCTTCCAGCCCGGGCGGGAGATGTCGTGCGACCGCGAGGGAATGGTCGGCAGCACCAGGGAGGCGGCCGGCACCAGCCGCTGGAAGCCGTACAGCAGCAGCGCGGGATTGACCAGCGCCAGCCCCGCCACCCGGTCGCGGTGGTGGGCGGCCAGCCGAAGCGCCAGCGTGGCGCCCATCGAGTGGCCGGCGATGAACACCTGGTCACAGGATCCGGACAGCTCCAGGAACTCACGCTCCGCGCAGTGGTACCAGTCCCACCACCGGGTGGCGTTGAGCTCGCGCCAGTGCGTGCCGTGGCCGGGCAGCCTGGGCAGCGAGACCCGGTAGCCCGCGTCCGCGGTGAGCTGGGCCCACTCCCGCAGGGTGTGCGGCGAGCTGTTGAAGCCGTGCAGGAAGAGCACCGCTATCCGCCCCTGGCCGATCCGGACGGGCTGGGCGTGCTCGGCTACCTGCATGACCGCCATGCTAACCGGCCCCCGCGGTGCCGTGACGGCCGCCGAGCGGGGCACCGGCGGCATGGCCGGCTCGCTATTGTGTTCCCGCACCGACGACCGAGCCGAGAGCGAGACCGATGTACGACTTCTTCAAGCTGGTGCTCTTCCGCCCGGTGGTGAAGTTCCTGTTCGGCGCCAAGCTGTCCGGCGAGCAGAACATCCCCGCCACCGGAGGCGCGGTGCTGGCGGTCAACCACATCGGTGCCTTCGAGACCTACGCCCTGCCCGCGCTGATGCGGCGCCGGCTCACCTTCCCGGCCAAGGCCGAGCTCTTCGCCGGCAACCGCGGGCCGGCGTCCAAGGTGGTCGCCTGGTTCCTCAAGGGCGTTGGCCAGGTGCCGCTCGATCGTTCCGGCGGACGTACCTCGCTGGACGGCCTGCGTCCGGTGCTGCAGGTGCTGGAGGACGGCGGCCTGGTCGGCATCTTCCCCGAGGGCACCCGTTCCCCGGACGGCCGGCTCTACCGCGGCAAGACCGGGGTGGCCCGGATCGCGCTGACCGCGGACGTGCCGATCGTCCCGGTCGCCGCGTTCAGCACCCAGACGGTCCGCAACCGGCTCGGCATCCCCTGGGTGCGCAAGCCCCGGCTGGTGGTCGGCGAACCGCTGGACTTCTCCGCCTACGCCGGACGGGGGGAGGACCGCGCGGTGATCCGCTGGGTGACCGACGAGGTGATGGCGGCCATCCAGGCGATCTCCGGCCAGACCTACGTCGAGGCCTACGCCAGCTCGGTCAAGTACGGTTCGCTCACCGCCGAGGAGGCCAGGGCCAAGGAGCTGCCGCGGCCGGGCTACGGCTCCACCCCTCCCGCCCTGACCTCCGAAACCGACTGAACGTAGCTCAGCAGGGATCCAGCGGGGTGATGCCCGGCAGGTAGCGTTCCCACTCCTCCCCGGTGAGGACGTCGCCGCGGTTCTGGCAGAGCTGCTGTCCGGCCAGGTCCAGCCGGCTGGTCCACACCCGCACGCTGCCGTCGCTCCCGCCGACCACCAGTTGCGTCCCGTCGTGGAGGAACCGGAGGTCGTTGGTGCGGCCCATCGCGCCGTCCAGGGCGAGCTGGGCCTCGTTGCCGGGCTGATCCAACCGCCAGACCCACACCAGCTGATCGCCGCCCGCCACGGCGAGGGTGGTGTCGTCGGGGTCGAAGGCCACCGCGTAGACGGCGGCCCGGGGATCGCCGAAGCTCCGGCGCTGGACCGGCTCCGCCGGATCGGTGACATCCCAGACGCTGACCTGGCCGGCGTCGGTGGCGACGGCGAGGGTGCGTGAGTGGTTGGCGAAGCCGGCGGTTGTCGGGAGTGAACCCAACCCGTCGATCCGCCCGGCCAGCCGGGGCTCCGCCGGCGTGGTCACGTCCCACAGCTGCACGGCGCCGCCCTCGATCGGGACGGCCAGCAGCCCGCCGTCCGGACTGAAGCTGATGGCCTGCGGCGTGGGGCTGTCGAACCTGGCCAGGGGGTCGAGCCGGCCGTCGGGGTCGGCGCGGTAGAGCGCGATGCTGGTGCCGGTGTACTGCGCGACCGCGACCAGCGACGAGTCGGGGGAGATGACGATCGCCCCGATGTAGGAACCGGGGAACACCTCGACCGGGTCTGGCGCGCCGGGCCGGCCGAGCAGCCAGCTCAGCAGGGTTCCGTCGGCGGTTCCGGCGAGCAGGAAGGCGCCGTTGGGCGCGACCGCAACCGCCGAGGACATCACCCGTCCCTGGATGTCCGGATCCGGCAGCCGGACGGGGTGGCCGGCGGAGGTGTCCCAGAGGTTGACGCCGTCGTACAGGGTGGAGGCTGCCAGGTAGTGGCCGGCGTCGTCGGCGCTGAGCGCGTACACGGTGGAGCCGGTTCGCAGCACCGGATTGTGCGGCTGCCACACCCGCAACGCGCCGTCCGCGCCGGCGGTCACCGGACGGTCGCGCACCAGCTCCACCCCGGTGACCAGGGTGGAACCGCCGAGGGTTTCCAGCAGGGTCCCGGTGGCGGCGTCGAACAGGTAGGCGTTCTGGTCGGAGTTGGCGGCCAGCAGCACGCTGCCGTCACTGCTGAACGACAGGTCGTTGGTCCAGCTCTGGAAGCCCAGCAGCGGATCCAGTTCGGTGGCGGCCGCCCCGTCCAGGTGCCAGCGGAACACCCGTCTGCCCGAGATGCCGGCGACCAGCTGGTGCCCGTCCGGGCTGATCGCCAGCGCCTGGCTGATCACGCTGGCGCCGTCGTAGGAGAAGGCGAGATCCGGCAGGCGTTCGGGGGAGTCGGCGGACGTCCAGCGCGCGACCGCGTTGGTCAGGCCCGCCACGAACAGCTCGCCGGTCGGCGAGAACACCACCGAGCGGGCCGGGGTGGAGTCGGGCAGCGTCAGCGGGCCGAGCTTCTCCGGCGTCCGTCCGTCCGGGATCGACCACAGCGCGACCTCGCCGGTGGACGTGGCCAGGGCCAGCCGGTCGCCGGCGGCGTTGAAGGCGGCACCGTAGACGGTGAACTCGGCGTCACGCAACTCGGCCAGCAGGGTCGGTTCACCGGTCACGTCCCACAGGCCCGCCGCCGAGCCGCCACCGACCGCCAGCAGGGTCCTGCCGCCCGCGTCGGCCAGGGCCAGCGCGTACAGCGGGCCTCCGGTGGGGTCAGCCTGGAAGGTGCTCCCCGGGCCGGTGGTGAGCTCGTCCCCGCGCCACAGCGTCACCTGGCCGCTGCCGTTCGCCCGGGCCACCAGCCGATCGTCGGCCGTCCTGGCGACGATCGCGTTCGCCGCGCCCAGCCAGCGCAGCGGGGTGTTGACCGAGGTGGCGTCCAGCAGCGCCGACTGCGCCTGCCGGGTGTCGGCCAGGCGCGCGCCGATCAGCGACATCTGCGCCATCAGGTTGGGATCGTCCGACCGGGTCGAACGGGCCTCCAGGGCAACCTGGCGGGACTGCGCGTCCAGCCTGGCGTCGTCGGCGGCGGCCTGGAGCCCGAGTCCCTGCGAGTAGAGGAAGCCGGTGGTCACCGCGAGCGCCGAGGCCACCGTGGTGAGGCCGATGGCCAGCGTCCGGCCCCGGCGCAGCCGCGCGTTGACCCGCTGTTGCTGGGCCAGCGCCGAGGTGAAGTGATCGCGACTGGCGGCGACGAACTCGGTCTCCACCGGGCTGAGCAGTTGCTGCCGGGCGGGGTCGCGGACCCATTCGCTGAACACCTCGAGCCGGTCGACCGGGATCAGCGCATCGGGGGAGCGGCCGCTGGCCGCCCAGACCTGCGCGGCCTGCCGCAGTTGCTCGACCACCGCGAGATCCACCCGTGCCTCGCCGATCCAGTCGGCCACCCGCGGCCAGTGGCTGAGCAGCGCATCGTGGCTGATCCGGACCAGGTCGTCGGTCACGGTGAGCATCCGGGCCGCCACGAAGGCGTCCATCGCTTCCCGGCCGGGTTCGTCGATGTCCCGCAGCGACACGGTGTCGCGGGTCAGGATGTCGCCGGAGAGCCGGACCAGGCGCAGGAACAGCCGGCGGGTGGCGTCCTGCCGGGTCTCGTCGAGGGACTGGAAGACCTCCTCGGCCAACCCCTGGACGGCGGAGGCGACGCCGCCCGCGGCCAGGTAGTCGGCCAGCGTCATGCGACTGCCCCGGCCGGCCGCCCAGGTCACCAGCAGGGCGTTGGAGAGCAGCGGCAGCACATCCACCGCGACGGTGTCGGAACGCGGACCGGTGGCCAGGTCGTCCAGCAGCAACGGGATCAGGTCGTCGTCGACGCTCAGTCCGGCCAGCGTGGCCGGCCCGACGATCACCTGACTCGCTTCCTCCCTGGTCAGCGGTGCCACCAGGAACGGCCGGGCCAGGGCGCCGGCGAGGGCGGGCTCCTGCGCCGCCAGGGCGAAGGCGTCGGCACGGACGGCGAGGATGACGATGCGCTGTTCGGCCAGCGTGGTCACCCGGGCGAGGGCGGCCTCCCGGTCGGCCTCGGCGAGGGCGAAGGCCTCCTCGAACTGGTCGATCACCAGCAGCTCCGCGGCGCTCCCGGTGGTGCCGGTCAGTTCCGCCGCGGTCAGCAGTTCGGTCGTCCAGCCGTGCAGCAGCCCGTCCGTCGCCTGGTGGCCGAGCAGCCCGGCCGCCAGCAGCGAACTCTTCCCGCAGCCGGAGGGCCCGAGCACCACCAGGACGCCGTGGCCCGCTGACGCGCGGAGTGCCAGGACGGCCTCGGCCAGCCGCTTCGCCTCGGCGTCCCGGCCGAAGTACAGCTCGCGATCGCCGACGCCGAACGGCCGCAGGCCGAGGTACGGCGCGGTGCCGCTGCGCAACTCCGGGGCCACCTCTGCCCAGCGGTCGTCCCACAGGTCGTCCGGAAGCTGGTCGGTGAGCTCGAGTTCGGCCACCATCCGCAGGTAGTTCTCCCGCAGCGCGGGTACCGGGAAGTGCCGGCCGTTCAGCCAGCCCTGCATCGTGGTCGCCGGCACGCCGGCCACCCTCGCCAGGTCTCTGATGGAACGATGCCGTCGCTGGCGGGTCCGATCGACCAGCGCAGCGAAGTCGCGGCGCACCTCGGCTACTGACACAGCCGCATTGTGGCAGCGGCGCGCGGCTCCCGCAGTAAAGTCCCGCAACCTGCCGCCGCCACGGTGATCACGGTGGGGCGCCGCCTCCGCCGCCGACTATCCTGACCGGGTGGTGGACCCGATCCCTTCGTTGACCGAACTGCGTACTCGTCCCGTGGCACAGCAGCCGCCGTATCCCGATCCGGCGGCGATGGACGCCGTGCTGGCCGAGTTGCGGCTGCGTCCGCCGTTGGTCTTCGCCGGCGAGTGCGACGACCTGCGCCGCCGGGTCGGCGAGGTGGCCGCGGGCCGCTCCTTCCTGCTGCAGGGCGGGGACTGCGCCGAGACCTTCGGTTCGGTGACCGCCGGCGACATCCGCGGCAAGCTGCGGGTGCTGCTGTCGATGGCGGTGGTGCTCACCTACGCCGCGCAGGTGCCGGTGCTGAAGGTGGGACGGATCGCCGGCCAGTACGCCAAACCCCGGTCCAAGGACACCGAGACCCGCGACGGCGTCACCCTGCCGACCTACCGCGGGGACGCGGTGAACGGCCTGGAGTTCACCGCCGAGGCCCGCCGGCCCGACCCGCGGCGGCTGATCGAGGTGTACAACCACTCCGCCGCCACGCTCAACCTGCTGCGCGCCTTCGTCACCGGCGGGTTCGCCGACCTGCGCGCGGTGCACACCTGGAACCGCGACTTCGTCCGCAACTCCCCGGTGGAGGAGCGCTACGAGTTGATGACGGCGGAGATCGAGCGGGCGCTGGCCTTCATGGTGGCCTGCGGGGTGGACAACGAGGCGATCCGCACCGTCGACTTCTACGCCAGCCACGAGGCGCTGCTGCTCGACTACGAGCACGCGCTGACCCGGATCGACTCCCGGACCGGAACCCCCTACGACACCAGCGCCCACATGGTGTGGATCGGCGAACGCACTCGCCAGTTGGACGGTGCCCACGTCGAGTTCTTCCGCCACGTCCGCAACCCGCTGGGGATCAAGATCGGCCCGTCCGCCTCGCCGCAGGACGTGGTGGGGCTGGCCGACCGGCTCGACCCCGACCACGAGCCGGGCCGGCTGACCGTGATCACCCGGATGGGCGCCGGACGGATCCGCGACCTGCTGCCGCCGATCGTCCGCGCCGTCGAGGCCACCGGACGCAAGGTGGCCTGGGTGTGCGACCCGATGCACGGCAACACCTTCGAGACCTCGCTGGGCTACAAGACCCGGGCGTTCAGCCAGGTGGTGGACGAGGTGAACGGCTTCTTCGACGTGCACGAGTCGCTGGGCACCTGGCCGGGCGGGGTGCACATCGAGCTGACCGGCGACGACGTCACCGAATGTGTCGGCGGGGTGGGCGAGCTGGCCGAGACCGACCTGGCCAACCGCTACGAGACCGCCTGCGACCCGCGGATGAACCGCGACCAGTCGCTGGAACTGGCCTTCGTGGTGGCCGAGCGGCTGACCAGCGGACGCATCCTGCGGCACAACCCGGTGCAGGAATTCCACCCCGAGGACTTCTGATGATCGACCTGCGCAGCGACACCCTCACCCGTCCGACGCCGGGGATGCGGGCCACGCTGGCCGCCGCCGAGGTGGCCGACGACGTCTACGGGGAGGATCCGACCCTCAACGCCTTCCAGCAGCGGGTGGCCGCGCTGCTGGGCCACGAAGCGGGGCTGTTCACCCCGTCCGGCTCGATGGCCAACCTGCTCGGGGTCTGGGCGCTGGTGCAGCCCGGCCAGGAGGTGGTCTGCGACGTCCGCGCCCACATCGCCCGCGCGGAGATGGGTGCCCACGCCGCGCTGCACGGCATCACCACGCGTACCTGGGATTCGGCCGACGGCGTGGCGGACGCGGCCACGGTGGGGGCGATCATCGCCCCGAACGCCGGGCCCTACCTGGTCTCCACCGCGGCGGTGGCGATCGAGAACACCCACAACTTCGGCGGCGGGACGGTGCAGCCGCTCGCCACCCTGGCCGGGATCTCCGAACTCTGCCGCGACGCCGGGGTGAAGCTCCACCTGGACGGCGCCCGGCTGTGGAACGCCCATGTCGCCACCGGGGTGCCGCTGGAGACCTACGGCCGGCTGTTCGACACGGTCAGCGTGTGCTTCTCCAAGGGCCTGGGTGCCCCGGTCGGCTCGATGCTGGTCGGCCCGGCCGAACTGATCCAACGCGCCCGGGTCCAGCGCAAGCGGCTGGGCGGCGGGATGCGGCAGGCGGGCATCCTGGCCGCTGCCGCCGAGTACGCCCTGGACCACCAGCTCGACCGGCTGGCCGAGGATCACCGCGCCGCCACGGCGTTCGCCGCCGAGGTGGCCCGGTTCGCGCCGGAGGGCGTCGACACCGAAGCGGTGCAGACCAACATCGTGGTGGTCGACACCGGCTCCCGTCCGGCCGGCGAGGTGGTCGCCGAGGCCGCCGCGGCCGGGGTGGCGGTGTCCTCGGTCGGGTCGCACGTGCTGCGCGCGGTCACCCATCTGGACGTCACCCTCGACGAGTGCGCCACCGCCGGGCGGATCGTCGGAGCGCTGCTGGAACGCCGGTGAAGGCCGCCGTCCTCGGCTCGCCGGTCGAGCACTCGCTCTCGCCCGCGCTGCACAACGCCGGGTACGCCGCGCTGGGGCTGACCGACTGGAGCTACCGGTGCCACCGGGTCGAGGAGGACGGACTGGCGCGGTTCGTGGCCGGGCTGGACGCCGACTGGCGCGGCCTGTCCTGCACCATGCCGCTGAAGCGGGCCGTGCTCGAGGTCGCCGTCCGGGTGTCGCCGCTGGCCGCGCGGGCCGGTGCGGGCAACACCCTGATCCGGCGGGCCGACGGCGGCTGGGACGCCGACAACACCGACGTCGGTGGGCTGGTGGACGCGCTCACCCCGTCCTGGCGGGGCTGGGAGGACGCGGCCGTGCTCGGCGCCGGGGCGACCGCCCGGTCGGCGGTGCTGGCGCTGGAGGAGCTCGGCGTGGGGTCCGCCACGGTCTACGCCCGCAACCCGGCCCGGGTGGCCGAGCTCGCCGCCTGGGCGGAACGGGCCGGGGTGGCGGTATCGCTCTCCCCGGCCGAGCTGGCCGGCTGGGCGCGGGGCGACGAGCCCGCGGTGCTCTCCACCCTGCCGCCCGCGCCGGGGATCGAGGCCGGCCTGAGCGCCCGCGACGGCCTGCTGTTCGACGCCGTCTATGCCGACTGGCCCACCCCGCTGGCCCGGGCGGCGAGTGCCGCGGGCATGGCGGTGGTCGGCGGTCTCGACCTGCTCGTCCACCAGGCCGCCCGGCAGTTCGAGCTGTTCACCGGCCACCCCGCACCGCTGGCCGCCATGCTGGCCGCCGGCCGCGCCGCGCTGGATCGGCAGACCACCCCGGACCGCCACGCCGGTTCGGCGGGGAGGGAGGGGTCATGACGAGGCCGGAGCCCGTCGGAGGGCCGTCGGTGCGTCGCGGACCGGGGGACGGTTCCCCGGTCCCCCCCCGTCAGGGGGCCCGTTCCCCGGCCCCGAG
>JAEXCA010000232.1 GCA_023393755.1 Actinomycetes bacterium
CACCCTGGGCTCCCAGCGCGGTTCCGGCCTTCGGCCCGGCGGTCGCGGCACCCTTTGCGATGCTCGCCCCGACTACCACCCCTGCGGCTACGGGACCGGCTGCGGCTGCGCCGCCGCTCGCTGCGGCACCTCCACCAGCCGCGCCTCCGCCGCTCGCGGCGGGTGCCGGTGCCGGGGTCTTCGGCGGTGGCGGTGCGCTGCTTCCTCCGCCGGAGCCTCCGCCCGCGCTCCCGCCGCCGGTTCCGTCGAGCACCTTCTTCGGGTCGCCGCCGCCCTGCGGCTTGGTCGGGACGGGGATCGGGCGGTTGAGGGCGCTCTTGGCGTCCTGCTCGGAACCGATCGCGTGGTACATGTCGAACCCGACGAACGCGATGAACTTGTACGTCAGGTACGGGGCGAACGCGGCCATCGCCATCAGCACGATCCCCGCGATGGGATCACTGACCGAGGCGAGGGCGGCGTCGATCGGTGCGGAGACTTGGGTGATCGCGACGAGGAACATCACGACGAGCACGAGCTTGGAGCAGATCAGGGCGACGACGAACATCGCCCACTTCCCGATCCACCCCCGCGAGGCGTCCCACGAGGCACCAGAGAAGGCGAGCGGCGCGAACACGACCGCCACCAGTACGAGCGCTTTCCGGACGAGGAGAGACAGCCACACGATCGCGGCGGCGGTGATCGCGAGGCCGGCCATGAAGATCGTGATGATCGCTCCGACACCGGGGGCGGCGATATTGATGCCGACCAGCCCTGCGGCGAGGAGGGCGATCTTGTCGCCCATCGACTCGGTGGTCTCTCCGGCGGCCTGCACGATCCCGATGCACAACTGATCGACGACTTCCAGCAGTAGCGCCGTCAGCGTGATGACCACGAACGATCCGAGGACGGACTTCGCCAGCCCGAGCGCGGCGCGGGTGAGTGCGGTGGGGTCGCGTCGGATCAGCCCGGTGATGAGTTGGAGGCAGAAGAAGACCAGCATCACGAAGACCGCGATGCCGAACAGCAGGTTGTAGACGGCGATGTAGCCGGGCTTGGTGACATCCACCAGCGTCGTGGTGTCGAAGACCGACCAGACCGCCTCGAACAGCCACCCTGCGGCGGCACCCATCGCCTGGGCGAGCCAGTCGAACGGGGCCGCAACCAGAGAGGCGGCTCCTTCGCCGACGGCATCGCAGACCGAGGAGATCACGGGAACGTCGCACACGCCCATCACGAACACCAGCTCTCGACGATGGTGCGGGTCAGACGGACTGGCCGACGTTCCAGAAGAAGTTGATGAGCGTCACGCTCGCGCCGCAGATCACCGCAGCGCCGCAGGAGACGAGGACGCCGATCTTCCCGCGCGAGGCGAGGTGTGGGTTGGAGGAGTTCGCGCCGAAGCCCCACACGATCGCGGACACGATCAACGCAAGCACGGACAGGATGAGGCCGATGGTCATCACCGCGCCGACGATGGTACGCAGCTGGTTGATCCCCGGCAGGCCGTTGGTGTTGGGGTCGATGTTGATGTCCATCGGCACCAGCAGCGGCGCGGACATGACGTTGACGAGCAGATCGAACACGGTAGGTCTCCTTGGCGACGGGCGGCCCGCCCACGAACTCGCAGACGGGGTACACGCCACAGGTGCACCCATGACCCCACTCACAGCGTCTTACGGGAACACGCGACATAACCTGATGGGTCGGGTTCATGTGCCGCCCGTCTCCGCGCCGAAATCTGGGCACTACATGCCCACACCTCCGCCGAGCCAGTCGAGCGGATCGAGGAGACCCACGCCACCGAGCAAGCGCAGCGTGAGGTTGTCGAGCGCACTCTCACAGAACGCAGCCGTCAACTCAGTCCGCATTCGCACTCGCGTGACAGTAGCCCTCGCTTCGGCGCCCACCCCTGGGCTGGTGACCGCCCGTCAGACACGGGACAGTTAGCCTTCTGTCGGTAGCCTGCGTGGGTGCAGGTGGAGTCCAAGAAAGGCCACGAGGGAGCTTGCTAGTCAGCCTTGCGGCGACGACATGCGAACCTCAAGGGCCTCGATGGCGGCGCGCGCCTCCTGTGCATCGGTGCCCTCAGCAACGGCCGCCAGCGCAGCCCGCCAGGCAGCGGCAAGCACTCGCCCAAGCACCGGGGAGGTTGTGGCCGAGCCGAGCACATCAGCGAGCCGATCACCGTCTGACCCGGCCGGAGGCTCTCCCAGAATGCGTAGGAACCGCTCGCCAACGGCGAAGTCGAACCCGACCAAGAGCACTGCACGCACGGTGGTCGCGCAATCCGACCCACTGGCTGCGGCAGCACCCGCCATCCGATCCAGCAAGCGCCGCTCTACATCGGCGCGGACAAACTCGTACAGACCGAGCTTGCTACCGAAGTGGTGATAGAGCGCGCCGGTGGTCACCTCGGCTGCTGCGGACAGTTCGCCGACTGTGACCTCATCAAAGTCTCGTGCTCCAAAGGCGGCCACTGCTGCGAGGACGAGGCGACCTTTTGGGGAAGACGAAACCGGAATCCACTCGCGCATACGATCATAATAGTGTTACGATCAAGCATAATCTCGTTACGACACCGAAAGGCCCGCCATGAAGCTGGAGTTCCTGTTCATCCCGACCGCCGACATGAATGCATCGCTCGCTCTCTACCGCGACGGGCTTGGGTTCACCGAGTTGTGGCGCGAGGGCGACGCCACCGTCGCGCTGACCCTGCCCGGGAGTGAGGTGCAGATCATGCTCGACGCAAACGACCCCCAGGCACCCGCTGGCCCTATCTTCGTAGTTGAGAGCGTCGCCGACTTCCACGCGAAGCGGCCCGAGGCGCTCAGCGTGATCGAGGAGCCCGCTGAGATTCCCGGTGGCGCAATGGCGACCTATCAGGAGCCGGGCGGTGCTGTTCTCTATATCCTCGACCAGGCCACAGACGCCGAGGCAGGCTGAGCGCGACCGCCCGCTGGTGCCGCTAGCAACGCGAGCGGCGTCGATTCTGAGTAGACATCCGTCACCGGGTCGCGCACGCCTGTGGGTCGGCGCAGCTCGATTCCCTCATCATCGGCTGGCACGGTCACCGCGTCTTCGCCCACACCATACCCCGATGCAATCCGAACCGACGCGCCAGTCGATCACGCTGGTGCCCTGCCTGCGGGTTGTTCGCATAGCGTCCACTTCTCGGTGGTGAGGCGTGTTCGAGGTCGCTTCTTCGGTTCGGCTGATGCGCCGATCAGTGGATCGTCGGTTCGCCGTCGAGCGAGGCGAGTGCTCTGACTCCACGCAGGAACAGGCCTCTCAATCCGTGGTCGCCTCCTCCCGCAGCGCTCCATTGCCTCCACCAGAAGTGTCTTACGGGAACACGCGATATGCGTAGATGAGTTGTGTTCGTGTTCCGCCCCCTTGCCGTCGTCGCCGCGGTCGTGTGCTTCGCGGATGATGGTGGCGAACGGTTCGGCGAGGCGTGGGCGGAGTTGTTCGTCGTCGGTGATGTCGAGCCTCGTGTAGAACGCGCCCGCGACCGACTGCGCACGGTTGCAGGTTCGGCAAGCGCCGCGCCACCCGAGAGCACCACACCGCGCAGACCCTCGCCCACAACGCCGCGCAGCGACTGACGAGCGCGTGGGGTGAGCCGCCCCGCTGGAACGAGAACAGCGGATCGGGGGTCGAGCGAGTCACCCGCACGCGGATCGACGCCGACCCGCGCGTAGCCGGGG
>JAEXCA010000085.1 GCA_023393755.1 Actinomycetes bacterium
CCCCTTGCACCCGGCCGCGGTCGGGGGCGGCGGTCGCCGCCAGCAGCATGGGCTGACGTAAGGCCGCCGCGGCCATGTGGGGGGCGCCGCCGACGGCCAGCAGGGTCACGGCCAGCACCAGCATGGGGGTACGCCAGGCGGGGGCCAGCCCCACCGCCAACCCGAACAGGGCGATCGCCGCACCCCAGATCACGATGCAGACGATCACCGCCAGCCCCTGCCGACGCACCCGGGAGTACCAGCCGGAGAACACTCCGCCGAGCAGCGAGCCCAGCGGAATGCCGACGAACAGCCACGCATACACCAGCCCGCCCTCGGCCGACTCGCCGAAGGACACGTGGGCCAGCTCGGGGAACAGCGCCCGCGGCATGCCGAAGACCATGGCCACCAGATCCGCCCCCAGGCCGACCAGCACCACCACGTGCCAGCGCAGGAACCGCACACCCTCGACGATCGACCGCAGGCCGGGCGAACCGGTCCTTCCTTCGACCGGCAGCCCAGGTAGCCGGATCACCGCGCCCAGGGTGGCGAACAGGGTGAGGGTATCGATCAGGTAGAGCCAGGAGTAGCCGATCAGCGGGATCAGCGCGCCGCCGATCAGCGGTCCGGCGATCGCGCCGGCCGTCATCACCGTCATGTTGAGCGCGTTCGCCGCGGGCAGCTGCGCCTCCGGCAGCAGCCGGGGAAGCACGGCCGTCCGGCTGGGCTGGTTGATCGCGAAGAAGGCCTGCTGCAGCGCGAAGATGCTCAGCAGCAGCCAGACGTCGTTCAGGCCGACCGCGGCCTGTGCCCAGAAGCAGCCGCTGGTGACGATCAGACCGATCGTGCTGATGATCAGCAGCACCCGGCGGTCGAAGTGATCGGCCAGCGCGCCGCCCCACAGCCCGAACACGATCAGCGGTACCAGCCCGAACAGGCCGGCCAGCCCGACGTAGGCCGAGGAGCCGGTGATCGCGTACAGCTGCGCCGGTACCGCGACAACGGTGAGTTGAGCACCGATCACCGTGATGATGTTGGCGACCCAGAGACGTCGGAAGGCGGCGGTCCGCAGCGGCGTGGTGTCAGCCAGGAGTCCTCTGAATCCGGCCATGGTGCGACAGCCTACGCCCGTCCCGGCGGGCACCGGCTAGGGTGTCCCGGTGCCTGAACTCGGTCTGGACGGCATCCTGCTGCTGGCGGTCTCGGCCTTCCTGGCCGGCGGCGTGGACGCGGTGGTCGGCGGCGGTGGGCTGATCCAACTGCCGGCGCTGATGCTGGCGTTCCCCGGAGCCGCCCCCGTCCAGCTGCTGGCCACCAACAAGCTCGGCTCGATCGCCGGCACCTCGATGTCGAGTCTCACCTACTACCGCCGCGTCCATCCCGACCTGCGCACCGCTGCGCCGCTGGCGATCGCCGCGTTCGCCGGTTCCGCGCTCGGCGCGCTGGTCGCCTTCGACCTGCCGCGCTCGGCCTTCAACCCGATCGTGCTGGTCGCGCTGATCGCGGTCGGCGGCTACATCGTCCTCAAGCCGGATCTGGGCCGGATCGAGCAGCTTCGTCACACCGGACGGCGCCACTACGGCGCCGCCGCCGCCATCGGTGTGGCGATCGGCTTCTACGACGGCGCGCTCGGCCCCGGAACCGGTTCGTTCCTGGTGTTCGCCCTGGTCAGCTGGCTCGGCTATGCCTTCCTGGAGGCCAGTGCGAAGGCGCGGATCGCCAACTTCGCCACCAACCTGGCCGCCTTGGCGATCTTCGTCCCCCAGGGAGCTGTGATGTGGCGGGCCGGGCTGCTGATCGCCGCGGCGAACCTGGCCGGTGGCTACGTCGGGGCACGGATCGCCGTCGCCAGAGGGGCGCGGTTCATCCGGGTGGTCTTCATCGTGGTGGTCTCCGCCTTCGCGGTGAAGCTCGGATGGGACATCCTGACCGCACCCTAGACCGGATTCCTGAGCACCCGCTCCGCCCCGTTTCGGCGCATCGAGTGTCGGGGTTTCCCGGCGAAACCTCGGGGAAGCCGGGTAACTACGACTTCAGGTGCGGACCGAGGCTGTTCCAGGTCCCGCTGAACCCCGAGCGGAGCGAGCGTTCCACCCGATACGGTGGAGCATGGACGCCGTGCTCTGGTTGGTCGCCGGCCTGATCGCCCTGATCGCCGGAGCCGAGCTGGTCGTCCGCTACGGCTCGCTGTTGGCCGCGCGGATGGGCGTCCCTCCCATGATCATCGGGCTCACCATCGTGTCGATCGGCACCAGCGCACCGGAACTCGCGGTCGGTATCGATGCGATGGAACGCAATGCCGGCTCTCTCGCGGTCGGCAACATCGCCGGCACCAACATCGTCAACATCATGCTGATCCTCGGCCTGAGCGCCGCGGTGCGGGCCATTCCGTTCGGACGCCGCACCCGCGTGCTCGATCTGCCCGGGATGGCGGTGGCGGCCGTCCTGGCCCTGCTGTTCTCGCTGGACGGTCAACTGCAGTTCTGGGAGGGCATCCCGCTGGTGGCGGGCGCGGTGATCTACACCGTGCTGCTGGGGTTATGGACGCGGCGGGAGAACGCCGACCGGCCGGTGGAGATCCCGGGGGCCGGCACGATCGGCGGTGGCGAGTTACCGGAGGAACCCGAGCCCGCGGCGCGTCCCAACCGCTGGTCGGCGTGGTGGTACACGCTGGTGCTGATCGCCGGGATCGTGGTGATCGTGGTGGGCGCCGACTGGCTGGTCAGCGGGGCCACCAGCCTGGCCCGGGCGGTGGGGGTGTCGGACGCCTTCATCGGGCTCACCATCGTGGCGATCGGTACCTCGGCCCCCGAACTGGTGACGACGATCGTGTCGACGGTGCGGGGCGACCGGGACATCGCGATCGGCAATCTGATCGGCTCCAGCGTGTACAACCTGACCCTGATCCTGGGCGTGCCGGTTCTGGTCTCCAACGGGTCGGGGCCGATCGACGCCCACCTGCTGCGGGTCGACCTGCCGATCATGGTGGCGGTGTCGCTGCTCTGCGTCCCGCTGTTCCTCTCCGGTCGGAGGCTGGCCCGCTGGGAGGGCGTCCTGCTGGTGGTCGGGTACGCCGTCTATCTCGCCTACCTGGTGGCGGTACGCACCTGATCGACGCGAACGACCAAAAGCCTTTCGGAGCACATCGTCTTCCTAGCTCCACCCAGCTGGCAGGCCATCCGATGGCGGAAAGCGAACATCCGGGCAGGTCAAGCCTTGACGGGACTGTCGAAGATGTCAGTTTGGCCCGCCTCGATCCGACACGTTGCCCTTGATTCCCACACAGTCATTCCGCGACCTAGCTACCCGAGTTACTGGCCCTTTCGTGCCACTCGAACAACTCGGTTCGAACTAGCCCGGCCGTGGGGATTCGATACCACCACCATCTGTCCTCGAGTCCATCTAGCGAGGGTT
>JAEXCA010000089.1 GCA_023393755.1 Actinomycetes bacterium
GTTCCGGGACCGGACAGAACCGTCCCCGGTGGTCCCACGGTCAGTTCGGGTTCGGGTTCGCGGACGGCGGCGGCCTCGACCGAGGAGAGCACCGTCTCGCCGAACAGCAGCGCGGCGAAGTCGTGGACAGCGTCGTCCGCCGGTTCCACCCAGGTGGTCTCCGAGGCGGTGGCCGGCTCGGGAGTTGGTTCTGGGCGGGGGGTGGACCCTTCGAGACTCGGCCTGCGGCCGACCTCAGGGATCGATGCCGGCCCTTCATCAGGCTCAGGGATCGATGCCGGCCCTTCGTCAGGTTCAGGGATCGAATCGCGCGCGGGGATCGTTCGCGGTGCGTCGGTCAGTTCCAGCCGGCTGGCCAGGACGATGCCGTCCGCTACGGGGAGGCTGGTGCCGGGAGCATCACCCGAAGCCAGCAGCACGGCCCCGGACACCCCGGCCAGCGCCTGCTCGCTCCAGGTGGTCACGCCCGAGCCGGTGATCTCGACAGGTTCGCCGGCCACCACCAACCGAGCGGTCGCGGCGCCGCGTACCGCCACCCGCACCTCGGGCCCACCGACCAGCACGGCGAAGTCGGGCAGCAGGCTGAGGCTGGTGCCGAAGGCACCGACCAGGCCCTCGATCACGGCACCCAGGCCCTGGCCGGCCCGCAACGCCGTCCAGACCTGCTCGATGGTCGCCGCCGGGACGGTGGGCGGCAGTAGCGCGACCCCACCGGGGGTGACGATCGCGAACCACTCCCCCGGGCTATACCTGGCCATCGCCGGCTCCTTCCGACTCCACCCGCGGCACGGTGTCCGCATCGTCCCCGTCGTGATCCCCACCCACCCGCGCGGTCGGATGATCCTCGTCCAGGGTGGCGTGGACGTCGATCACGATCACTGTCACATTGTCCTGCCCGCCGCGCAGCAGCGCCTCGTGAACCAGTCGGGTCGCCGCCGCCTGCGGCGAGATCTCCTCCTGCAGCACCCGGGCGATCTCCCCGGCGTCCAGTTCCCGGCTGAGCCCGTCGGAGCAGACCAGCACCCGGTCGCCGGCGTGCGCGGGCAGCAGCCAGTAGTCGGGCTCGGCCTGGGAGCCGGCGCCGATCGCCTTGGTGATCACGTGCCGCTCGGGGTGCCGCTCGGCGTCTTCGGCGGCCAGTTCCCCGGCGTCGATCAGTTCCTGGACCGCGGAGTGGTCGACGCTGATCTGCTCCAGCTCACCGCCGGCCATCCGGTAGGTCCGGGAATCCCCGAGGTTCACCACCAGCCAGTAGCTGGCCCCCTCGTGCTCGGCGACCGCGACTCCGGAGATGGTCGTACCGGCCGCGGCGGCCCGGGTGCCGATCCCGGCGACCAGCCGGACGGCCTCGGCGAAGGCGGCGGACAGGTCGTCGATCGTCACCGCCTCCCGGCCGAGCAGCGGACGGAACGCCGCCAGTGCCCGTTCGCTGGCCACCTCGCCGGCCTCGTGCCCACCCATCCCGTCGGCCACCAGGAAGAGCGGGAACTCGGCGATCAGCGCGTCCTCGTTCACCCGGCGGCGCAGGCCGACGTCGGTGCGCGATCCCCAGTTCAGCTGGACGCCGCTCATCGCTTCCTCCTTCGACCCAGCAGCGAGGCCGGGGCGAAGAACCTGCGCACCCGGGCGCCGAACGGCGCCTGCCGGGCAATCCGCCGCCGGGCGGTCTCCACGTCGGTCCAGTAGGCCTCCACTTCCGTGGCGGACGGCTCCCCCGGCCCGAACACCGCCACGTCGGCGCGGCTGGCGAGATCGCCCAGCGCCAGTTCCGGATAGCTGCCGGCCAGCGCCGCACCGCCCTCCCGCCGGGTGCTGCCGGCCGGCACCCGGACGCCGACATCCGTCGCCGCGTCGGTGATCTCGTCCCAGCCGCCGCTGATCCGGTCGGCCGCCCGTTCGGCGGCCCGCCGGCGCGCGCGGCGCCGTGCCTTCAGCCCGAGCATCACCAGTCCCGGCCCGAACAGCAGCGCCAGGCCGGCCAGCGACCCACCCCCGATCCAGAGCATCAGGTACAGCCAGCTCTGGTCCGGCCCGGGGTCCTCCGGTTCCTCCGGTTCGACCGGTGGGGCCGGCGGCAGCTCCACCGGCTCCTGCGGCGGCGGTGGCGGCTGCGGCACGTCGAAGACCGGCTTCTGGCGCTTGTCCGGCACCTCCTCCTGGGGCTTGCGGTCCTCGTCCGGGGTGGGGTCGAACCGCACCCAGCCGTGCCCCTCGACCGGGATCTCCACCCAGGCCGTCACGTCGTTGGCCCGCACCGGGATCGGCTCGCCGTCGGCGACCTGCTGCTGCTCGGGCAGGAAGCCCATCACCACCCGGGCCGGCAACCCCGACTGGGCGACCATCAGCGCCATGGTCACCGCGTACTGCTCCTGATCACCGACCAGCTGCTGGGTCTGCAGCATCTGGGTCAGCCGCCAGTTGCTGTGGCCGGAGGGCGACCGCACCTCGTCGGCCTTGCCGTGGCTGAAGTAGCCGGTGCGCAGGAAGGTCTCGATCTTGCGGACCTGGGAGAGCCCGGGGGCGGCGGTGTCCACCTCCTGGGCGTGCAGGTTCACCAGCGCGTCCGACACCAGCTGCGGCGTGGGCGTGCGGACGTCCGCCAGCCGGGCGTCCTGCAGCTGCTCGGCGGTCGGCACCGCGGGAAGGGCGGCGGTGAAGGTGTAGCTGTCGCCGGCCTGCAGGCCGGCGGTGCTCAGCCCGGTGCCGGTGGCCCGGTTGTAGTGCAGGCCCGCGGCCAGTTGCTCGGCCCGCCCGCCGTCGAAGCTCAACCCGGAGAGCTGGCCCACGTCCGGCAGCCAGACCCCGGTCAGGGCGTCGACCTCCACCCGGACGGTGACCGGCTCACCGCTCTCGGCCCCGGCGATGGTCCGTCCCACCCGGTCGAAGCTGCCCGCGCCGCTGCCCCCCGAGCCGGAGACCTTGTAGACCATGCCGTCGTAGAGATCCATCGTGGCCAGCCGGATCGGCATCGCCTCCGGCAGGCCGGCGATGGTGAACAGCACCGGGTCGTCGGGATCGTTGGCGTAGTTGCGGAAGGACATCAGCGGGCTGGGGTAGTCGTGCAGTTCCAGCGGCGGCACCAGTACGTCGCGCAGCACCACCCGCCCGGTCGGCGTGCCGAGCGGACCGGCCACCGCCGTCCCGGCGACGCCCGCGACCAGCGCGAGCCCGACCGCCCAGGCCAGCCGGCGCGCTCCGCTGCCCGCACCCGGGACGCCGACCAGGTCGGCGTGGGCGTGCGGACGTCCGCCAGCCGGGCGTCCTGCAGCTGCT
>JAEXCA010000103.1 GCA_023393755.1 Actinomycetes bacterium
GGCAGCTCTGGCAGGGCACCCCCTGGCCCGCCCGGCTGCGGGCCGAGGCGCTGGCCGGCGGGCCCACGGGGGGGCAGGCGGATCGCGACCTGGACGCGGTGGCTGCCTTCTTCGAACTGGCCGGGGAGTCCGAGGCGGTCGGCCCGGCCGGCGTCCACGCGCTGCTGGAACAGGTGGCGGCCCAGCAGATCCCGGCCGATCGGGAGCGCGAGTCCCGGATCGGCTCGGGCGGGGTGGCGTTGCTGACCGCGCACCGGGCCAAGGGCCGGGAGTGGGAACTGGTGGTGGTCGCCGGGGTACAGGAGGGCAGCTGGCCGGCGGTCCGCGGGCTGAGCGCGGTCCTGGAACCGGAGCGACTGCTCAGTCAGGCGATCGGCCCGCGGCCGGACGCCCGGCAGCGGCTGACCGACGAGCGCCGGCTGTTCCGGCTGGCCTGCACCAGGGCCCGCGGCGAGCTGATCGTCACGGCGGCGGCCGGCACCGAGGGGGAGGCCGACCGGCCCTCCCGCTTCCTGGCCGAACTCGGCGTGGAACCCGAACCGGCCACCGTCGACCCCCCGGTCACCCCCGAGGGTCTGGTCGGGCTGCTGCGCCGCGAGCTGGGCTCGGCGGAGAGCGATCCGCCCCGCCGGCTGGCCGCCGCGGCGGAGCTGGCAGCCTTCGCCGCCGAACGCCGCGAGGACGGTCGGCCGCTGGTACCGGCCGCCGACCCGGCCGGCTGGTGGGGGGTGCGCGAGGTCTCCAGCGGCAACCGTCCGGCCGACGGGCCGATCCGGCTCAGCCCGAGCCAGGTGAGCGCGCTGCTCACCTGCCCCAGGCACTACTTCCTGAGCCGGCAGGCGCACGCCGATGCGCCGCCGGCGGTGAGCGCGTCGCTGGGTTCGGTGATCCACCTGCTGGTGCAGCACGCCAGCACCGGGGCGCTGGACGACGCCGCGGTGGGCGACTACCTCGACACCGCCTGGCAGCACCTGCGGTTCGACACCGGGTGGCTGTCGGCGGTGGAACGGGTCGAGGCGGAGTTGTCGATCCAGCGGTTCCTGGCCTGGCGGCACGGGCGCGACCAGTCGCCGCTGGCGGTCGAATCCCGGTTCGAACTCGACCTCGACGTGGACGGCCGGCAGGTGAGCGTGGTGGGCGCGGTCGACCGGCTGGAACGCCTGCCGGACGGGCGGGTGCAGGTGGTCGACTTCAAGACCGGACGGACCACCCCCACCCGCAACGAGGTGGCCGGGATGGATCAGCTGGGGATCTACCAGCTCGCGGTGGAGACGGGCGGCTTCGCGGAACTCGCCGGCCCGGACGCGGTCTCGGCGGGCGCGTCGGTGGTGTACCTGCGCCAGCCCGGAAAGCCGGAGTCGCTGCCGCGGGAGTTCGCCCAGGATCCGCTGGGGCAGCGGCCGCACCTGAGCGACGATCCGGCCGAGGCCGGCTACCCGACCTGGGTGCACCACCGGATCGCCCAGGCGGCGGCCATCGTCGCCGAGGGCAGCTTCGGGGCCACGCCGGGGGTGCACTGCCGGCGCTGCCCGTTCGCCGACAGCTGCCCGGCCTCCGGGCGGGGAGAGCAGGTGTTGCGATGACCAGGCTGCAGCAACCGTCGGAACTCGTCGGCCTGCTCGGGATCCCGTTCTCCGAGCAGCAGATGGCCGCGATCACCGCACCGCTGGAACCCGGGGTGATCATCGCCGGTGCCGGTTCGGGCAAGACCACCGTGATGGCCGCCAGGGTGGTCTGGCTGGTGGGCTCCGGCGCGGTCCGTCCGGAACAGGTGCTGGGGCTGACCTTCACCCGCAAGGCCGCCGGCGAACTCTCCGGCCGGGTGCGCCGGGCGCTGGTGACGGCCGGGCTGGCCGACTCCGAGGGTGAGGAACTGGTGCTCACCTACGACGCCTTCGCCGGCCGGCTGGTGGACGAGCACGGCCTGCTGCTCGGCATCGAGCCCGGCGCCCGGCTGATCACCGGCGCGGCCCGGTTCCGGCTGGCCGCCAGGGTGGTCGCCGACCCGCCGGCGCCGCTGCGGGAGCTCTCCCGGCTGCGTCCGGACTCGGTCACCCAACGGGTGGTCGAGCTGGCCGGTGAGTTGCGCTCGCACCTGGTGGAGCCGGCCGAACTGGCCGCCCACGCCGAACGGTTCCGCCGGGAACTGGAGGCCGCGCCCACCTGGCGCGGCCAGATGTACGCCGACCTGGCGCGAGCCCGGGCGGCCGCCGACGAACGGGTGGAGCTCGCCGGGCTGGTGGCCGGCTACGAGCAGCTCAAGCAGCGCTACGGCTATGTCGAGTTCGCCGACCAGATGGCCCAGGCCGCCCGGCTGGCCACCGAGGTGCCGGCGGTGGCCGAGGCGCTGCGCGAGGAGTTCGCCGTGGTGCTGCTGGACGAGTACCAGGACACCTCGGCGGCGCAGGCCCGGCTGCTCACCGGCCTGTTCTCCGGGCCCGACGCCGACCATGGCCGCGGCCACCCGGTCACCGCGGTGGGTGATCCCTGCCAGGCGATCTACACCTGGCGGGGGGCAGCGGCCAGCAACATCCTGCGGTTCGCCGACGAGTTCCCCGCAGCCGACGGCAGCCGCGCCCGGGTCTTCGCGCTGACCGTCAACCGCCGCAGCGGCCAGCGCGTTCTGGACGCCGCCAACCAGCTGGCCGAGCCGATCCGGAACGATCCGATCCTGGCCGGGCTCGACCTGGCGTTGAGCTGTCCTCCGGACACCCCGCCGGCGCGGCTGCACACCGCCGAGTTCGACACCTGGCCGGCCGAGCGGAGCTGGATCGCCGATCGGGTGGTGGCCGAGCACGACTCCGGCCAGGTCGGCGCCTGGTCGGAGATCGCGGTGCTGGCCCGGCGCAACGCGACGGTGGCCGCGCTCTACACCGAGCTGACCGGCCGGGGCGTCCCGGCCGAGATCGTCGGTCTGGGCGGCCTGCTGGAGCTGCCCGCGATCGCCGAGATCGTCGCCACCCTGCGGTTGCTGGCCGATCCGGCGGACAACCCGGCGCTGATCCGGCTGCTGACCTCGCCGCGCTGGGCGATCGGCCTGGCCGACCTCGAACTGCTGGGCCGCCGGGCGGTGCAGCTGGCCGGCCGGTCCGGCCGGGCCGGCGAGGCGAGCCTGGACGAGGCCCTGGTGGCCATGCTGGCCGGCACCGACCAGGCCACGGTGCCGAGCCTGCTGGAGGCGCTCCAGTCGCCGGGCGAGCTGGCGTTCACCCCGGCGGCGCGGGAGCGGTTCGCCGAGTTCGCCGCCGAGTTCGCCGGCCTGCGGCGGTGGGCGGCGGAGGCCGTGGTCGATCTGGTAGCCCGGGTGATCGGCACCCTCGGCCTGGAGGTCGAGCTGCTCGCCGAGGGTGCCGATCCGGGTCAGCTGGCCGCCTTCGTCCAGGCGGTGGCCGGCTACAGCGAGATCGACGGCGAGGCCTCCCTGGGTGGCCTGCTGGCCTGGTTCGAGGCCGAACGCGAGTACGGCGTCGGCCTGGAGCAGGCGGTGATCTCCGACGACGACTCGGTGAAGCTGCTCACCGTCCACCGGGCGAAGGGGCTGGAATGGGAGGTGGTCTTCCTGCCCGCGCTGGCCGCCGACGTCTTCCCCACCGATCGGGTGAGCGGCAACTGGCTGCGCAATGCCGCCACGCTGCCCAACCCGTTGCGCGGCGATGCCGAGGCCGTCCCCCAACTGCGGCGGACCAGCAACGAGGGGTTCAAGGAGTTCGGCGCCGCGCTGACCGCCGACCAGCGTCGCTCGGAGGATCGGCTGGCCTACGTCGCGGTCACCCGCGCCAAGCGCCGGCTGTACGCCAGCAGCCACGCCTGGGACGCCCAGCTGGCCAAGCCGCGGCGAGGCTCGGACTACCTGCGCGTACTGGCCGAGCACGCCGACAGCCGCGAACTGCCGGACGAGATCCCGGATGCCAATCCGCTCACCCTCGACCAGGGCGGCAGGGGCTGGCCGGTGGTGGACGGCTCGGCGAGCTGGCGGCGCCGCCGGGCGGCGGCCGCACTGGTGGCGGCGGCCCCCGACGTCCCACCGCTGGAGGATCTCGATCTGGCGGCCGAGGTGGAGTCCTGGCGGGAGTGGCGCCGGGCGCTGACCGCGCAGGCCAGGGCGGACGCGAGCGGCCGCCGGCGGGCAGCGCCGCCGCCCTACCTGTCGGTGACCGGCCTGTCGCGGCTGGTCCACGATCCCGACGGCTACCAGGCCGAGCTGCTCCGGCCGATGCCGCGGCTGGTGGCGGAGGAACAGCGCCGGGGAACCGGGTTCCACCGCTGGCTGGAGAGCCGGTTCGCCGGGCAGTCGGCGCTGGCCGACGACCTGGAGGTCGAACTGGCCGAGGTCGATCTCGGGCTGCGGGAGGCCTTCCTGGCCGGCCCGTTCGCCGACCGGCTGCCGGTGGCGGTGGAGGTACCGTTCACCATCGCCCTCGGCGGCCGGCTGATCCGTGGCCGGATCGACGCCGTCTTCCCCGGCGACCGGGGGGACCGCTACCAGGTGGTGGACTGGAAGACCGGCTGGGCTGGCCGCTCCGATCCGTTGCAGCTGGCCTGGTACCGGCTGGCCTGGGCCGAGCTCGCCCAGGTGGCCCCCGAGCAGGTCGACGCGGTGTTCTACGAGGTGGCCAGTGGCAGGATCGTGCGCCCCGAGCTACCGGACCGCGGTCGACTCGAGGAGCTGCTGGCCGGGGCGCTAGCCTGACCCGGGTGACGACCTGGGAGAACCCGAGCCTGCTGGACCGCGCCGAGGAACAGCGGGGTGACGAAGCCCGGCTCGACCGGCTGTGGTCGGCTCCCGGCGCGCGGGTACTGGCTGTGGCGGCGGACGGCCGGGTGGCCTGGACGGACGGGCGGCTCGGCTACCGTCCGGCCGCCGGCGAGCGGGACGGGCGTCACCTGCTGGCCGGGCTGGTGGCCGGCGTCCCGGTGTTCCTCGAAACCGGCGGCGACCCCGAGCAGTCGGTCGGATTGCGCGCGGTGATGGACGGGCTGGACCAGGACGACCTGCAGGTCGCCTTCACCGCCGCCGTCCTGGTGGACTGGCATCGGCGGGCACGGTTCTGCGGGGCATGCGGCCGGCCCACCGAGGTGACCAGAGCCGGTGCCGGACGGCTCTGCACCGGCTGCGGGGTGGAGCACTACCCGAGGGTGGACCCCGCCGTGATCGTGGCGGTCACCGACACCGCCGACCGGCTGCTGCTCGGCCGGCAGCCGGTCTGGGCCGCCGGCCGGGTCTCGGTCTTCGCCGGCTTCGTGGAGGCCGGCGAGTCGCTGGAGCAGGCGGTGCACCGCGAGGTGTTCGAGGAGGTCGGCCTACGGCTGGGCCGGCCGCGCTACCTCGGCTCCCAGCCCTGGCCGTTCCCGCGGTCGATGATGCTCGGGTTCGCCGCGCAGGCACGCGGTACCGAACTCACCCTGGACAGCACCGAGATCGAGGAGGCGCGCTGGTTCACCCGCGACGAGTTGACCGCCGCCCTGGACGCGGGTGAGGTCAGCCTGCCGATGCCGACCTCGATCGCCCACCGGATGATCACCGCCTGGCGAGCCGGCCGGCTGGACGGCTGACCAGGCGGTTCACTTCACGTCCTCGGCCGGTGCGGAGAAGGTGTCGCAACGGCCGATCTCGCTGGTCCCCAGGCCGGTGTCGAACCAGTGCTGCCGGATCTCGGGCGCGCCGTGGTCGCGGGGACGTCCCTCCCGGTCGCCGCGCAGCGACCGGTCCCGCCGCAGGATCGCGCGCTCCTGCTCGGTGACCCCGCTGGCCTCGGCGACGGAGCTCACCGCCATCCCGGCCAGGCAGTCGGCCTGCACCTCGATCCGGCGGCTGTTCTCCAGCACCTCGTCCTCGGTCGCGGCCCGGTGGCTGAGCACGGCCTCGGCCGAGAGGATCCCGATCCTGGCCTGGACGGCGTGGCCGAACTCGTGGGCGAGCACCCCGTCGATCTCCAGCGAGGTCGACTGGAACAACCGGTAGGCGCGGGGCATCCCGTAGTAGATCCGCTGGTCGCCGGCGCAGTAGAAGGCCGCCGCGTAGTCCATCGCCGGGCTGGTGCCGCAGGCGGTGGTGATCTGCTCGTCGTAGGCGCGCACCGGCGGCTGCGGAAGGAGGAAACCGGCGGCCACGGCCGGCTCAGCCCAGACCGCGGTCAGGCAGTCCGCCGTGCGGTTGAGGTGTTCGTCCAGGGTGGTGGTCTGCGCCGGCGGGGTCGGATCCTCGAACCGCTGGATCGCGCAGTCGATCCGGTCGGTCCGCCCGGCGTAGAGCGCGTTGGCCTGCAGCCAGTGCCTGGCCTCGTCCAGGTCGGACGGCCAGGGCAGCTCGGGCG
>JAEXCA010000147.1 GCA_023393755.1 Actinomycetes bacterium
GCTGGGCACCGCCCGCCGGGAGCAGGGCGACCTGGCCGGGGCCCACGCCGCCCACACCGACGAGGCGGCGCTGGCGGCCCGCGCCGGCGACCGGGTGGAGGCCGCGACCGCACAGGCCAACCTCGGCAATGTCGCCGCCGCCGCGCAGCGCTGGGAGGTCGCGCTGCAGCACTACGACGCCGCCGAACCGCAGCTGCGGGCGCTGGGCGCGGTCGGGCTGCTGGTGCCGGTGCTGGCCAACCGGGCCCAGCTCCACCAGCTGTACCAGCGGCTGCCGCAGGCGCTGGCCGACTACACCGACGCCGCCGAGGCGGCCGCCCGCGCCGGCAACCTGGCCGGGGGCGGGCAGTGGGCGGAGCCGGGGATCCAGCTCGCCTACCAGCTGGGTGACCTGGCCAGGGCGGAACGGCTGTGGCCGGTGCTGGCCGCCGCCGCCCGGGCGGCCGGCGATCAGGCCGGCCTGCAGCGGGCGCTCGGCGAGCACGCCCTGCTGCTGATCAACCGCGCCCAGGCGAACCCGGCGGCGGTCGACCAGGCCCTGCTGGCCGAGGCGGACAGGATGCTGGCGGAGCAGGAAGCGGTCTGCCGGGTCGCCGGCGACTGGACCGGCCTGACCCAGTGCGTCGGCAACCGGGCGATCGTCCAGCGCCACACCGGCGACCTGACCGGCGCCCTGGCAAGCCTGGACGAGCAGCTCCGGCTCGCCCAGCAGACCGGCAACGCCCAGGGCATGCTGATCGCCACCGCGAACCGCGGCGAGGTGCTCGGCCTGCTCGGCCGCGTCCCCGAAGCCCTGCAGGCGCTCGGCTGGGCCCGGCAGACCGCCGCCCAGTACGGGCTGGTCCCGATGGTCCAGCAGCTGGACGCCCTGATCGCCCAGTTCCGTCCCCGCTGACCCGCCCGGCGGGGGCTGGCCGACGAGTTGGGGATTTCGGATTGACGGACCGGGGATGCGCGCATACTCTTACCGCAGGTTGATTGCGAAATCGATTGTTCACATCGGGATCGCGACTCGACCGGGGACGCCCGAGTCCCCCGACCGCCGTCCTGTACGGGACTCTCGACGAAGAGATTGGAAGACTAGAGTGTTGGTCGCACAACGAACTGGGAAGCTCGGCCGGATCGCGGCACTCTCCGCCGCCTCTGTACTTGCGTTCTCAATGGCCGCCTGCTCGGCCCAGCCCGGAACCACCAGCCAGCCGGCGGATCCCAGCCAGACGACCGGGTCCAACGAACCGGCGGCGCCGATCGAACTCCGGATGACCTGGTGGGGTGACGACGCCCGCGCGGCGGTCACCAACGCCGCCCTCGACCTGTTCGAGGAGAAGAACCCAGGGATCACCGTGGTCCGCGACTTCAGCGGCTTCGACGGCTACCTGGAGAAGATCACCACCCAGTACACCGGCGGCAACTCGCCCGACGTGTTCCAGTTCTACAACGACGTCCTGGTGGAGTTCGCCTCCCGCGGGCAGCTCGTCGACCTGAACCAGCACGTCAACTCCGGCGCCCTCTCGCTGGACGGCTGGCCGCAGGACCTGCTCGAGGTCAACACCATCGACGGCGCGCTCAGCGCGCTGCCCTTCGGCCTGAACACCCACGGTTTCATCTTCGACACCACCGCGCTGGAGGCGATCGGCGTCGAGCCGCCCAAGGAGGGCTACACCTGGGACGACCTGGCCACCTTCGCGGCGAAGGTCCGCGAGGCCTCCGGCGGCGAGCTGGCCGGCGTGACCGACCTCTCCCACAGCTACCAGGTCTTCGAGGTCTGGGCCAAGCAGCACGGCGAGGAGTACCTGGACGCCAACGGCCTGGCCTTCAAGCCGGAGACGCTGAAGGAGTTCTGGAACTACTGGGCCGGCCTGCGGGAGTCCAAGGGCGCCACCACCCCGGACGTCTCCTCGGAGTACCGGGCGACGCCGTACGACGCGGTGGTCGCCAAGGTCGCGGCCTCGACCTTCCTGTTCGGCAACCAGTTCGACTCGGTGCAGAACAACACCCCGAACAAGCTCCAGCTCGAGCGCCTGCCCGGTGAGGCCGGCACGCCCGGCCAGTACATGCGGACGGCGATGAACCTGGTGGTGTCCTCGCAGTCCAAGAACCCCGAGGCCGCCGTCCGGCTGGTGAACTTCCTGCTCAACGACCCCGAGGCGAACGCCCTGCTGGGCCTCAACCGCGGCTTCCCGGCCAACGCCAACGTGATCGACGCCGCCTCGGCCGGGGCCAGCGACAACGTCAAGCGGGCGATCGAGGTGTTCGAGACGGTCCGCAGCCACGGCGCCCCGGCTCCGGTTCCCGCCCCGGCCGGCACCGGCACGGTGAACGCGCTGTTCGAGGAGGTCTCCCAGCAGATCCAGTTCGGTCAGGCTACTGTCGACCAGGCGGTGGAGACCTTCATGTCCCAGGCCGCCTCCGAGCTCGGCTGAGCCGACTCCCTCTCCTGAAAGGTCGACCATGACGCCCATCGGCACGTCGAGGGACGAAGGGACCGCCCCGTCCCGCCTCGATGACGACGGTCGTCCGGCGGCGGGGGGGGCGGCGCGCCCCCCCCCCCCCCCCCCCCCCCCCGCCCCCCC
>JAEXCA010000142.1 GCA_023393755.1 Actinomycetes bacterium
CGTCAGCGCGTTGTCGACCTGGTGCCGGCCGATCTGGGCCAGCGTGACCGGGTGGGTCTCCCCCGCGGCGACGAGGGAGAAGGAATACCGCCCCAGGTCGTCGGCCCGGACGGCCTCGGCGCGGACGGGGCGCGGTCGTGCCCCGACTGGTCCGGACAGCTCGTCGTCACGGCGGGCCGTGACGACGCGCTGGAGTGGTTGAGACACAATGCATCGGCTGGTGACGTCGTGCTCGTCAAGGCGTCGCGGGGGCTGGCACTGGAACACATCGTTGAAGGACTTGTCGTGGAAGGGACGAACGCCCCATGAGAGCCATCCTGCTCGGCGGAGGCCTCTCGCTGCTGATCTCACTGCTCGGCACCCGGTACGCCATCCGGCTGCTGGCGCGTCGTGGCTACGGCCAGGAGATCCGTGAGGACGGACCGACGACCCACCACACCAAGCGCGGGACGCCCACCATGGGCGGCATCGTGATCATCGGCGCGGCCCTGCTCGGCTACGCCGTCGCCCACCTGATCACCTGGTCGCCGCCCACCGCCAGCGGGCTGCTCGCCCTCGGCCTGGTGACCGCGCTGGGCTTCGTCGGCTTCCTGGACGACTGGATCAAGATCTCCCGGGCCCGCTCGCTGGGCCTTCACTCCACCGCCAAGCTGGCCCTGCAGACCGCGATCGCGATCGTCTTCGGCGTGCTGTCGTTCATGTTCCCGAACTCGCGGGGGCTCACCCCGGCCAGCCCGGCGATCTCCTTCCTGCGGGACTTCAACTGGAGCTGGCTGCACCTGCCGATCCCGCTGGCGGTGATCTGGATCGTGCTGCTCATCTCCTCCTGGTCGAACGCGGCCAACCTGACCGACGGCCTGGACGGACTGGCGGCGGGCGCGGCGACCATGGTGTTCGCCGCCTACACGATCATCAACGTCTGGCAGTTCAACCAGTCCTGCGCCTGGGGGGAGGCCGGACCGCGCTGCTACGAGGTGCGCGATCCGATGGATCTGGCGGCCGTGGCGATCGCCCTGGCGGCCGCCTGCTTCGGCTTCCTGTGGTGGAACGCCGCCCCGGCCAAGATCTTCATGGGCGACACCGGCTCGCTGGCGATCGGCGGCGGCCTGGCGGCGCTGTCGATCTTCACCCGCACCGAGCTGCTGATGCTGCTGGTCGGCGGCCTGTTCTTCATCATCACCATGTCGGTGGTGCTGCAGGTCGGCTGGTTCAAGCTCAGCCGGGGCAAGCGGCTGTTCAAGATGGCCCCGCTGCACCACCACTTCGAGTTGCTGGGCTGGAGCCAGATCACGGTCACGGTGCGGTTCTGGATCATCTGCGGGGTGTTCGTCGCCGTCGGCATCGGGGTGTTCTACGCCGAATGGGTGGTGGGCACCTAGTGAAGCCCTGGATCGCCGCCGCCGACCGGCTCTCGCCCTGGCCCCAGGCCAGGGTGGTGGTGGCCGGGCTGGGTGCCTCCGGCTTCGCCGCCGCGGACGGCCTGCTCGACCTCGGCGCCCGGGTGACGGTACTGGACGACTCCGAGTCCCCGGAGAACCTGGAGAAGGCGGCCCTGCTGGAGTTCCTGGACGCCGAGGTGCGGCTCGGACCGGGCTCGACCGCGACCCTGCCGCAGGACGCCGACCTGGTGGTCACCTCGCCGGGCTGGCGCCCGTCCGCGCCACTGCTGCGGCAGGCGGCGCTGCGGGGGATCCCGATCTGGGGCGAGGTGGAGCTGGCCTGGCGGATGAGCCTGCCCGACCGGCAGGTGCCCTGGCTGGCGGTGACCGGCACCAACGGCAAGACCACCACCGTCTCGATGCTGGAGTCGATGCTCAGCGCGGCGGGGCTGACCACGTCCGCGGTGGGCAACATCGGCCGGCCGATCGTCGAGGCGGTACTGGACGAGGTGAGCTACGACGTCCTGGCCGTCGAACTCTCCAGCTTCCAGCTGCACTGGACGAACTCGCTCTCGCTGCACTCCGCGGCGGTGCTGAACCTGGCTCCGGACCACCTGGAGTGGTACTCCGACGCAGTCCGAGCGGAGAGCCGAGCTCGCTCGAGCTCTTCGGAGGATAAGGAAGGAGCTGAGGAGCACGGGGACTCGGCTGACCCGATGGCCGCCTACGCCGCCGACAAGGCGCTGATCTACGAACGCGTCCGGCACTCCTGCGTCTACAACGTCGCCGACCCGGCCACCGAGCGCATGGTCGAGGAGGCCGAGGTGATCGAGGGCGCCCGCGCGATCGGCTTCACCCTCGGCGTGCCGGCGCCGTCCATGCTGGGCGTGGTGGACGACCTGCTGGTCGACCGGGCCTTCATCCCGCAGCGGCGGGACTCGGCGATCGAACTGGCGAAGCTGGCGGACGTCGTTCCGTCCGCCCCGCACAATGTCGCCAACGCGCTGGCCGCCGCCGCCCTGGCCCGCTCCTACGGGGTGCCGCCGCAGGCGGTCGCGGCGGGCCTGAAGCGGCTGCGGTTCGGCGACCACCGGATCCAGCAGGTGGCCGAGCGGGCCGGCGTCCGCTACATCGACGACTCCAAGGCGACCAACCCGCATGCCGCCGCCGCCTCGCTGGCCGCCTTCGACGCCGTGGTGTGGATCGCGGGCGGGCAGGCCAAGGGCACCAGCTTCGACGACCTGGTCGAGCGCTTCGCCGGCAGGCTGCGCGCGGTGGCCCTGCTGGGCGTCGACCGGCAGGTGATCGCCGAAGCGCTGGCCCGACACGCCCCGGATGTCCCGGTGTTCGTCACCGACGCCACCGATGATGGGGCAATGCAGCAGCTGGTGAGGTGGGCGGCGGGCCGGGCGAACCCCGGCGACGTCGTGCTGCTCGCCCCCGGCTGCGCCAGCAAGGACATGTACCCCGACTACGCGGCCCGCGGCGACGCCTTCGCCGCCGCGGTGGCTGCCCTGGAGACCTGAAAGGAGGCCCAAGCCAGTGGCGATCCTCACTTCCCCGCTCATGGATCGCCGCGAGAAGTCGCAGGCCGGTGTCACCACCGAACGCCGGCGCAGTCTCGTGGTCGAATGGCTGGGACATCCGCAGGCCAGCTTCTACCTGGTGCTGGCTCCCACCGCGCTGTTGCTGCTGCTCGGCGGCCTGATGGTGCTGTCCGCCTCCAGCGTGTACGCGCAGGTCCAGTTCGGCGATGCCTACTACTTCGTCAAGCGGCACCTGATCTTCCTGGTGGTCGGCAGCGCCGCCGCCTGGTTCCTGGCTGCCAGCTCGGTACAACGGCTGCGGATCCTCGGCTGGCTGGCCGTGATCGGCGCGGTCGGCCTGCAGATCCTCACCTTCACCTCGCTGGGCTGGTCGAAGAACGGCAACACCAACTGGGTGGAACTGGGCGCGCTGGGACGCATCCAGCCCTCGGAGTTCGCCAAGCTGGCGATCGTGCTGTGGGGGGCCGACCTGCTGGCCCGCAAGCACGACCTGCTGCACCAGCCCAAGCACCTGCTGGTCCCGTACCTGCCGGTGACCGGCGTGCTGATCGGCCTGGTCGTGCTGCAGCGCGACCTGGGCACCGGGCTGGTGCTCGGGGCACTGGTGCTGGCCATGCTGTGGCTGGTCGGCGCCTCCTGGAAGTTGCTCGGCTCGATGGTCGCGGTGGTCGGTGCGGCGATGGGTGCTCTGGTGCTGGCCTCCCGCCACCGGATGACCCGGATCCTCGGCTTCCTCAACCCCGAACTCGATCCGCTCGGAGTGAACCACCAACCGATCAAGGGCATGTTCGCCCTGGCCTCGGGTGGCTGGTGGGGGCTCGGCCTGGGTGCCAGCCGGCAGAAGTGGGGCGGTCTGGTCGAATCCCACACCGACTACGTCCTGGCGGTGATCGGCGAGGAGCTGGGGCTGGTCGGCACGCTGTCGGTGCTGGCGCTGCTGCTGGTGCTGGGCTACGCGGGCTTCCGGATCGCGATGCGCTCCGACATCCTGTTCTGCCGGTTCGCGGCCGGTGGCGTGGCCTCCTGGTTGATGATCCAGGCGCTGCTGAACATCGCCGTCGTGCTGCGCATGGTGCCGGTGATCGGCGTACCGCTGCCCCTGCTCTCCTACGGCGGCTCGGCGCTGGTGGCGAACCTGTGCGGGATCGGCATCCTGCTGGCCTGTGCCAGGCAGGAACCCCAGGCCCGGGCGCTGACCGGACGCCGCAAGCGCCGCCGCGCCACCCGGGTGACCGCCGTCGTGGGCGCCTCCCGGTAGCCTGTCGGGCGTGAAGATCGTCCTCGCGGGCGGCGGGACGGCCGGCCACACCTCGCCGCTGATCGCCACCGCCCAGCAACTCTCCCGGTTGGCGCCGGAGTCGCAGCTGCTCTGCGTCGGCACCCCGCGCGGGCTGGAGACCCGGGTGATCCCGGCCGCCGGGCTGGAGCTGGCGCTGATCCCACCGGTGCCGCTGCCGCGCCGGCTGACCGTCGACCTGCTGAAGGTTCCCGGCCGGCTGTGGGACGCGGTGCGGCAGGCCGGCGGCATCCTGCGCCGCCACCGGGCCGAGGTGGTGGTCGGCTTCGGCGGCTACGTCTCGCTGCCGGTCTACCTCGCCGCCCGGCGGGCCGGGCTGCCGATCGTGCTGCACGAGCAGAACGCCGTCCCGGGGCTGGCCAACCGGATCGCCGCCCGGTTCACCGAACACGTCGCGGTCTCGTTCCCGGACACGAAGCTGCCCCACGCCCGCTACCTGGGCCTGCCGGTGCGGGAGGCGATCGCCGGGCTCGACCGGGCGGCCGCCGCCCCGGCGGCCCGGGCCGGCTTCGGGCTGCCGCCGGCGGGGCCGGTGCTGCTGGTCAGCGGCGGTTCCCAGGGCGCCCGGTCGATCAACACCGCGCTGGCCGGCGCGGTGGACCGGCTGCTGGCCGCCGGGGTGAGCGTGCTGCACGTCCTCGGCCAGGCCAACTTCACCGACGACCTGGTGGCCCGCGACCACCCCGGCGGCGCCGGCTACCGTCCGCTGGCCTACGTGGCGGCGATGGAGCAGGCCTACGCCGCCGCCGACCTGATGCTCGGCCGCTCCGGCGCCGGCACGGTGATGGAGACGGCCATGGTCGGCCTGCCGACGGTGTTCGTCCCGCTGCCGCACGGCAACGGGGAACAGGCCCGCAACGCCGGCTTCCTGGTCGAGGCCGACGCCGCCGTGCTGATCCCCGATGCCGACCTCACCTCCGACCTGCTCGCCGACACCGTGCTGCGGCTGGCGAAGGAGCCCGACCGGCTGGCCGCCATGTCGGCCCGCTGCCGCGACCTGGTCCCCGCCGGAGCGGCCGAGGCGCTGGCCGGCCTGGTGCTGTCCGCCGGGAAGGAAGGCTGACGTGCCGCTGGTCGCACCGGTCCCGTTGCTGCCCGTCCCCGAGCTGGGCGGCGTCCACTTCATCGCCATCGGCGGTGCCGGGATGAGCGCGATCGCGGCGCTGTACGCCGAACTCGGCGTCCCGGTCACCGGCAGCGACCAGGCCGACTCGGCCGCCCTGCTGGAGCTGCGCGGCCAGGGGATCGCCGCCGAGGTCGGCCACGACGCCGCCCACCTCGGCGACGCCGGGACCGTGGTGGTCTCCTCGGCGGTGCGGGAGTCCAACGTCGAGCTGGCCGAGGCCCGCCGCCGGGGCCTGAGGATCTGGCACCGCAGCGCCGCGCTGGGCGCGCTGATGCTCGGCCGGACCGGCGGGGCCGTGACCGGCACCCACGGCAAGACCACCACCAGCGCGATGATCGCGGTGCTGCTGGCCGAGTGCGGCGCCGATCCGTCCTACGTGGTCGGATCGCCGCTGACCGGGTCGGGCAGGGGTTCCCGGCTCGGCGACGGCGACGTCTTCGTGATCGAGGCCGACGAGTCCGACGGCTCCTTCCTGCAGTACCCGGCCGAGATCGTGGTGATCACCAACATCGAGGCCGACCACCTGGACAACTGGGGCACCCCCGACGCCTACGCCGACGGCTTCCGGCGGCTGGCGCTGCAGCCGACCGTCCGGACGGTGGTGCTGGACGCCGACGACCCGGGGACGCGCGCCCTGGCCGGCCAGCTGGCCGGGACGGGCCGCGAGGTCGTGCTGGTGGGGGAGTCGGCCGACGCCGACATCCGGATCGGCGACCTCGGGTTCGCCGGCGCCACCGGGCACGCCGTGCTGCAGGCCGAGGGCGACGTCGGACCGCTCGAACTGGCCGTCCCCGGCCGGCACAACCTGCACAACGCCGCCCTCGCCTACGCGGTCGGACGGGCGGTGGGCATCGAGGGCGCCCGGCTCCGGGCGGCCGCGGCGGCCTTCAACGGCACCCACCGGCGCTTCCAGCGGGTGGCGGAGGTGGCCGGGGTCACGATCATCGACGACTACGCCCACCATCCCACCGAGGTGGTGGCGACCCTCACCGCGGCCCGGGTCTACGCCGGGGACCATCGCGTGGTCGCCTGCTTCCAGCCGCACCTGTTCACCCGCACCCGCGACTTCGCCGCCGAGTTCGGCCAGGCCCTCGCCCTGGCCGACCAGGTGGTGGTGCTCGGCATCTACCCGGCCCGGGAGGATCCGATCCCCGGGGTCACCGGACGGCTGGTCGCCGACGCGGCCCGCGAACTGCTCGGGCCGCAGCGGGTGCACTACGTCGAAGCCGTGGCCGAGGCCCCCGCGGCGCTGGCCCGGCTGGTCGCCGCCGACGACCTGGTGGTCACCCTGGGCGCCGGGAACGTCACCGGCGTCGGCCCCGCCCTGGCCGAGCGGCTGCGGGACCGCCGATGACGCTGGACGCCACCACCCGGCTGGCGGTGCGCCGCCGCAGCCAGCGACGACGGCGCTGGCTGCAGTGGCTGTGGATCGCCCTGGGCATCGCGCTGCTGGCCGGCGCCGTCTACCTGGTCGGGTTCTCGCCGGTGCTGGCGGTCAGCCGGGTGGAGATCTCGGGGACGAAGATCGTCTCCACCAAGGAGGTGTCCCAGGCGGCGGCGGTGGAACTCGGCACGCCGCTGATCCGGCTCGACCTGGACGGGATCGCCGAACGGGTGGCCGGCCTGCCGCCGGTGGCCGAGGTCAGCGTCACCCGGCAGTGGCCCGGTCAGCTGACCGTCGCGATCGTGGAGCGGGAGGCCCGGCTGGCGATCGCCTCCGGCAGCGGGTACCTGATCGCCGACGCCTCCGGAGTGGTGTTCGACACCGCCACCTCCCGGCCCAAGGGGCTGGTGCAGGTGGAGGCCGACCCGCGCGACCAGCAGACCCTGGCCGACTCCGGTGTGGTGTTCTCCTCGCTCAGCGAGAAGACCGCCGCCAAGGTGACGGTGATCCAGGCCCGGGGACGCGATGCGATCACGCTGCGGCTGGAGAAGGGCGTCCGGGTGTTCTGGGGCAGCGCCGAGCAGTCGGAGCTCAAGGCGCAGGTGATCGACGTGCTGCTGGAACAGGACGGCACTGTCTTCGACGTCTCGGCGCCGGCCCATCCGACACGCCGGTGAGGGTCCGGAGCGACCTCAACCCTGAACCCGTACTTGAGGTACACGCCGAGGGATGCCGGGGTGCTTGGTGAACCCTCCGGCCTTCTCATAGCCTTTCGAGCGCCGAGCAGGATGGTTGTACCTTCCCCTCCGACTGCTATTCCCGCCCCGGCACAGGTCTGGAACAGAAGGTGGGATAACCGGTGGCGACTGCATCACAGAACTACCTGGCCGTGATCAAGGTGGTCGGGGTCGGCGGTGGCGGCGTCAACGCCGTCAACCGGATGATCGAATCCGGCCTGCGCGGCGTCGAATTCATCGCGGTCAACACCGATGCCCAGGCGCTGCTGATGAGCGATGCCGACGTGAAGCTCGACATCGGCCGCGACCTCACCCGCGGCCTCGGCGCCGGCGCCCCCCCCGCGAAGGGACGCCAGGCCGCCGACGACCACGCCGACGAGATCGAGGAGGTGCTCAAGGGCGCCGACATGGTCTTCGTCACCGCCGGCGAGGGCGGCGGCACCGGCACCGGCGGCGCGCCGGTGGTGGCCCGGGTGGCCCGCTCGCTGGGCGCGCTGACCATCGGCGTGGTGACCCGGCCGTTCTCCTTCGAGGGCAAGCGCCGTTCCACCCAGGCCGAGGACGGCATCGCCGCGCTGCGCGAAGAGGTCGACACCC
>JAEXCA010000157.1 GCA_023393755.1 Actinomycetes bacterium
TGCGCGCCGCACTGGAACGGCATGTCGCCGAGACGACTGTCGGTGCCGACTGCAACACTCCCGACGTGAGCGCAGCCTGATGCTCACCGGGCCGCCACCGAAGTTCCACGGAACTAGGGACATCCTCTGGGATCCCCACTGGGTAGGCGGTCTTGATCATCCCATCACGAACGATGACTTCCAGTCCTGTCACCGCGTTGCCAGCGCGGTCTGTTCCGATCGTCCGGCCCAGGTCAGCGATCACACCGCGGTCGGTCACAGTGCCTGATCTCAGGGCTTCGTCTACGTAGCCCTTGATCTGCCGCGCCGACGTTCCCTGCGCGAACTTGCTGACGTCCTTGAATCCTGAGTTGAAGGCGTGTCGGTAAGAGATCCTGCGAGCCCGGCACGTTGAGCACACCCTGTGCTACACCCAAATGCCAGCACCTGTGTGCACCCCCCGAACTGCGTGAACCAGACCGAAGTCGGCACTCGGCCCCATACCTGACGCAGACATCACCGGCCAGAGAAAACGCGGCGAGTAGCGCAGCCAGGAAGGTGAACGCAGCCGATTCACAGGAGATCGCGCTCCGGGTTGATGTCATCAAGGCCAATGTCGTCCAGCCCGATTCCGAACGCGACCGCTTGCTGCTGCATCAGCGAGATCACCTCGTAGTAGGCGGTCACACGGCCGCTCTCGAATGCTTGATCACCGCCAGCGGGTAGGTCGCTTAGCTTTGCGCGAGCCTCACGCGCCGAGCGTTTCAGGAGGTCGACAAGGTCCCATAAGTAGTCGGTAGTCGTTTCGTCTGTCATGGCTATCTGCTCCCGAGGAGTTCGGTCAGCCCAGTCCCTGGATGCGGATGGCCTGCTTGGCGGTTTTCGACAAGGCCTCCGCGTCGGCTTCGACGGTTTCGACCGCGTCCTTCAGCGGTAGGGCGAACAGCCGCTCGATCACCCGTTCGGAGGAATGCCCGTCGTCGTGGGCGTTGAACCGCTCCCGCCAGGCGGCGTACCGCTCGGCGTAGCGGGGCACGTCCTCGGCCAGCGAGCCGATCGCGGCCAGCACCTCCGCCTGGGTGAACGCCACCGGGCCGGGGGCCAGCTCGGCCAGATCGAAGTACACCCCGCGGCTCTGATCCCGGTACCGCTCCAGGTCGGGGGTGAAGAAGATCATCGGCCGTCCGGTGACCGAGAAGTCGAACATCACCGAGGAGTAGTCGGTGATCATCGCGTCCGCGGCCAGGAAGATGTCGGCGGTGTGCGGGTAGCTGGTGACGTCGATCACGCCGGGCACCCGGACGTTGTCGCCGCCGCGCAGGGTGCGGGAATGCCCCCGTAGCAGGATCACGTAGTCGTCGCCCAACTGCCGGGCCATGGCGGGCAGATCGAGGAAGTCGACCATCACCTCCTCGTGCTCCTCCCGCCAGGTCGGGGCGTAGAGGATCGCGGTCTGTTCCGGACGGATCCCGAGCAGCTCCCGGATCGGCTCCCGGTCGCCGGTGACCAGCACGTCGTTGCGCGGGTAGCCCTCGGTCCAGATCGGCTTGTCCCAGGCGTAGGCGGAACGGAAGATCTCGGTCGAATGCTCGTTCTGGGAGAGCAGGACGTCCCACTTCACCCGCTCCAGCGCGAGGAAGTGCTCCTCGTCCTTGCTGAAGTTGGGCCGGTCCAGCCCGATCCGCTTGAACATCGAGCCGTGCCAGGTCTGCAGCACCACCTGGAAGGGCTGGTGCTTGAACTTCTGCCGCAGCCATTCGTTGGTGATCACGTACCGGCTGGTGAACCGGGCGTCCCACCAGGCCTTCGTCCCCTTCAGCACGGGAATGGCGCCGTCGGGAACCGCCACCGAACGGTCCAGCACGCCCCAGTAGCGGGGCAGGTCGGGGTGCCGGCGGGCCACCTCCCGGTCCAGCGCGTAGGGGTTGCAGGTCGCCGCCCGGCCGTTGAAGCTCTCGAAGTAGACCGCCTCGGCAGGGGCATGGACCGCCCGGTGGTACTTCAGCTTGAGCGCGGCCTGCTGGTAGTCGCCGACCTCCTGCTCGGCCAGCGGAGCGGTGAGCTGGAAGATCAGCCGGCGTCCGGCCGCGACCCCGGTGCGCAGGGTGAACCAGTCGGACGCCAGGCGCTCCGGGGTCCGCCGGATGACCCCGGTGGTGGCGGCCACCCGGAACCACTCCCCCGCCGCCGTCTGCCCACGCAGGACGTAGCGACCGGACTGGGGGGCCAGCGGGGGGCCGCCCCAGGCGCTGACCAGCATCGGGGCGAAGGCGGTGAAACGTCCCCCGTCGAGGTCGAGTTCGACCGGCAGGTCCATTCGCGGGCCGGTCAGCATCAGCCGGGCACCGGACAGGTCGCCGAACACCCGGCCGGAGATCCGCAGCCCGACCCGGTCGGTGGTGTCGAGTTCGGCGGACTCGACCAGCAGCATCGCCGGGGTGTGGCAGATCACCAGTTCGGCGCCGTGGCCGGCGTAGGGGTGGACGGCCGCGGTCTCGACAGGCTCGACCGGCGGGACAGCCTCGCCGTCGTCGAGGGCTGAGCGCACCACGGCCGGGCTGCCGGCGGGGTCGGCGACCTCGATCCGGTGATTGATCAGGGGCAGAGCGACTCCCAGGTGCTCCGGGGAGGATCCGGGTTCCCGCTCCCCCTCCTCGCCGGCGCTGGTCGGGCCGTCGGGCACCAGGGCGGGGAGCTCGCCGGTCAGCCGGTAGCGTCCGTCCGCCATCGGGGTCACGGTCAGCGCGTGCCGGCCGCGCGGCGAGACCAGTGCGGCGTGGGCGATCGGGAACTCCCGGGTGACGACGTCGACCGCGATGGTGCGGCCCGCCACCGCGGTGGCCTCGGCCAGCACCGGCGGACGGCTGGCACCGACCACCAGGCCGAGTCGCTCGTCCCAGCGCGGGGTCAGCTGGACGCCGTCCACCGTCCGCGTCGTCAGCTGGCCGGCGGAGGCCGTCCGCAACACCTGGCGGAAGGGTCCGGTCACCACCCGGTCGGAGGAGTCGACCCTCACCGTGAACTGCCATTCGCCGCGGTCGGCGGCGGCCAGCAGCGGGGCGAGGTCGAGCACCGCGGTGAAGCCGAAGTTGCCGTAGTCGACCGGCATCAGCCGGGCCCTGCTGTTCGCCTCGCTCTCGTAGCGGTGGGTCGCCTCGACCTCGATCCGGCCCCTGACCGACCGGTTCCGGGCCAGGACGGTGATCCTGGGCAGCACCTGGTTGCTGCCGCTGCCCCGCTCGTACGCCCAGCCGGTGAGCTCCAGCCGGGTCGGCCCGACCCAGCGGACGCCCTGCAGGTACGCCACCCAGCCCAGTTGCCGGCCGGTGAAGGTGTTCACCACCGTCCGCACCACCCGGCGACCGACCAGGTAGCCGGAGTAGAAGAAGCCTGACCGGGCCCGCAGGGCCTTGCGCACCAGGGTCTCCACCCGGTTGAACTTCTGTGCCACGGTTCTACCTCCGGATCACCCGAAGTACTCTGCCTCGGTGCGGGCCCGCTCGACGATCTCGGCGATCGCGATCGACTCGGCGGCGCGCAGCTTGAACGACTCGCGGCTCTCGTCGCGGATCATCTGGGCGAACTCCGCCAGTTCGTAGCGCAGCCCGTCGCCGTCGAACTTGTAGTAGTACTTCTTGTTGTCGGCCGGGTTCTCGAACCGGGTCTCGAAGTACTCGGTCAGCCACCACGGCGCCGGGACGTGGACGTAGCCGCGGCTGCCGGCGACGATCAGCTCCCCCTCGGCCTTCACCCCGATGCCGGTGCGGGCCGAGGCGATCGCATGCGGATAGGTCAGGTCGATCCGGGAGAACACCTCGACCTCCTGCTCGGCCGTCCGCAGCGAGTGCGTCCGCAGCCCGGTGAACTCGGTGCCGAGCAGCTTGATCACGGCCAGCAGCGGGTAGGTCGCCAGTTCGGAGATGCTGCCGCCGTCCGGGCCCTCCAGCTCGCGGCCCCGGTCGACCAGCTTGGTGAAGGTGGCGTCCACCGACCGGATCTGGCCGATCGAGCCCGAGCGGGCCACCGCGACCATCCGCTGGAAACCGGGGGCGAAGGCGGTCTTGACCGCCTCGAGCAGCACGACCCCCTGCTCCGCCGCCGCGTCGAACAGTTCGGCGGTCTGCTGCCGGCTCAGCGTCATCGGCTTCTCGCAGAGCACGTGGACGCCGGCCTGGATGGCCTGCAGCGCGTACTCGTAGTGGGTGCCGTGCGGGGAGGCGATGTAGACCGCCTCGACGTGGTCGAGCATGTCGGAGAGCCGCTCGTTGGGGTAGGTGAGCTCCAGCTTCTCGGCGAACGCCTTGGCCGAGGCGAACCGCCGGGAGTAGACCGCCTCCACCGAGACCCCGGAGACGTAGCGCGCCTCAGCCACGAAGCGGGCGGCGATCCGTCCCGACCCGATCACGCCCAGCCGGATCACCCCGGCGGTCTCATTGCGCAGCTGGGTGCTGGAGACGCCCTTGGTGCGCTCCAGGTACACCACCTTGCAGTAGTCGTTCAGATAGTCGAACTTGCCCAGCCAGTCCGAGCCGATCGCGAAGATGTCGACCTCGTGCTTCTGGATGTCCTGGACCTTCTGGCCCTCGTACTCCTCGATGATGATCTCGTCGGCCAGCCCGCTGCTCTGGACGTTGCGGATCCGCTCCATCAGGGTCTGGCGGACGTTCAGCTTGCCCCGGCTGTCGTCGTAGTTCTCGGTGGTCACCCCCACGATGAGGTAGTCGCCCAACGCCTTGGCGCGTTCCAGCAGGCGGCGGTGCCCCTCATGGAACAGGTCGAAGGTGCCGTAGGTGATGACCCGCATTCTCTTCCTTTCCGACGGTCGTCGTGGCCGGCCGCGCGGCTCGGGCGACGTGATTAGATTGTCGCAGATCGAGCAGAGGGAGCAGGCGATGCGGGTGCCGGATCCGGTGCGTCGAGCCCTGGGACGGGCGCGATCGTCCTCCCCGGCGCCGAGCCGTCTCTCGGCCATCCGTCCGCTGGAGCCGTTGCCACCGGCCTCCCCGTTCCCCGAAGGCGTCTACCTCTACTGCGTGAACGCGCTGCCGCGGAAGTTCGCCGGCCGCTCGGCGTCCATCTTCGCCAAGATGCGCACCTTCGCCCGGCACGGCGTGACCGACCAGGTGCTGGTCACCTTCCTGCACTCCAGCGAACTGGCCGACATCGAGCACGGGCTGCGGCAGCGCGGGGTGATCGACGACTCGATGCGCCTGGTCTGCCTGCACGACCACTACCCCGACGACACCCGGTACGACGGGCCGGAGATCGTCCACCCGGTCGACGAGCCCGACCTGCACTGGATCGCCGACGACGACCAGCCGGTCTACCGCTACTTCGACGCCGAGGGCACCTACCGCCTCTACCAGCGGTTCGACCACGCCGGACGGCTGATCGTGCGGGACTGGTTCAACCCCAACCGCGGCCGGACGCTGCGGGAGGAGTTCCGGCCCAACGGGACGCTGCGCCGCCGGGTGCACATGGACCTGCACCACAACCTGCCCCGGCAGGAGATCCACTACCGCGCCGACCAGACCCCCGCCTTCAACATCTGGTGGACGGTCGACCCCGACACCCTGCTGCTTGAGGTCGACCGGGTGACCCGGTTCGACGACCAGGGGCGCCCGGCCTCGGTGCAGCACAGCCTGGACGAGATCAACCACCTCTGCCTGGACCGGCTGATCGGCGACTCCTCCGCCTTCGTCACCAGCGAGGACCGGCTGGTCGACCGCTACCTGATCGGCTACGACAACCCGCGGGCCAAGCGGCTGTTCGTGATCCACAACGCGCACCTGAAGGAGCCCTACACCGACCTGCAGGCGGTACGGCCCACCTTCCGTCCGGTGTTCGAGGCCCGGAAGAAGGTGGACGCGGTGGTCTTCCTCACCGCCACCCAGCGCGGCGAGGCCGAGGTCAGGTACGGGCGCACCCCGACCTTCCGGGTGGTGCCGCACGCCGCCCGTCCGGCCGAGCCGGTCGAGGGCGTCGAGCGCGATCCCAACCTGGTGATCATGATGGCCAGGCTGGACACCCAGAAGCAGGTCGACCACGCCATCGCCGCCTTCGCCCGGGTGCACGAGAAGCTGCCGCAGGCCCGGCTGGAGATCTACGGCACCGGGCCCGACCAGGGGCAGTTGCGCCAGCTGATCGCCGACCGTGGGCTCCGCAAGGTGGTCACCCTGAAGGGGTTCACCACCGAACCTGGGCTGGCCTACCAGCGAGCCAGCCTGTGCCTGATGACCAGCCGGTTCGAGGGCGCCCCGCTCACCCTGCTGGAAGCGATGAGCTACGGCTGCCCGGTGATCAGCTACGACCTGCGGTACGGCCCGGCCGACGTGATCGCCGACGGGGTGAACGGCTTCCTGGTGCCCTACGGCGACCGCCAGGCCATGGCCGACCGGATCGTCGCCGTGCTGCCGGACCGGCAGTTGCTCGCCCGCGCCGGCGCCGCGGCGATCGCCCGCGCCGCCGACTTCGACCAGGAGGCCTTCGCCGCCCGCTGGGCTGCCCTGCTCAACGAGCTGTGATCGGGGACGATCGCGGTTACAGGACGCCGTAGGCGGCCTTCGGGATGCCCTGCAGGGTGGCCTCGACGTACTTCTCCCGGAAGCGGGCCTCGTCCACCTCCCAGGTGTGACCGGCGGTGTGGCGGACGTGGATGTAGCCGGGTCCGCTGCAGGTGTAGACAAGCCCGCCGGCGTCGGCGATCCTGGTCATCAGCCCGTGGTCCACCGCCCGGCGCTGGGAGCGCCAGCCGCCGATCGCTGCCAGGTCTCCCCGGGCGATCACCGAGCCGCCGCCGGCCGCATCCCAGCGGTAGCCCTCCAGGAAGAAGCGCCGCACCGCCAGGGTGTCGTCCTCCTCGAAGTGCACCAGGGCCAGCTTGCGGCCGACCAGTTGCGCCTCGCTGTAGTGCCAGGCCATCACCAGGTCGCTGAGGTGGTGGGGGCCGTACAGGTCATCGTCGTCCACCTTGGCCAGCAGGTCGCCCGAGGCGGCGGCGGAAAGCGCCGCCAGCACGTCGCCGAACAGCACCGAGCCGTCGAAGGCAAGGATCGGGCCGATCCTGGCCCGGAGGTGCTCCGGGAAGGACTCCCGGAGCGGGGCGTCGAAGCCGTGGCAGCCGATCACCACCTCGACCTCGGGATGATCCTGCGCGGCCAACTGCTCCAGGATCCGGTCGAGCAGCGCCGGCCGGGAGGTGGAGAGCAGGACGGAGACCGACGGCGTCCTGCCGATGGCGAGCACCCTGGTGTGGCCGTGCATCACCGCCCGCACCTGGTGCAGCGAGCGGTTCGCCCAATCCAGCAGCGGCGCCTGGCCGTAGGGAGTGGTGATCAGGTCGGTGAGCGCCGGGGTGAGCGCGAGCCCGTCCGGCGCCCCGTGCAGCACCGCGCCATAGGCGGCGAGTTCGGCGACCCGGCGGCTGACCGCGTCCCCGCAGCCCAGGCCGGAGAGCTCGATGTCGGTCACCAGCGCCAGCCGGCGCAGGTCGGCCACGGTCAGCGGTGCCGCGAGCGGGACGTCGAGCAGCCCGGCGCCGCCCGCGGCGACCAGCAGCCGGTCGCCGGCCACCCGGGCCGTCGCCGAGAGGGTGTCGTGCCGGGGCTGCCGCCGGTCCAGCGGGCGGTGCACCTTCGGGTCGATCAGCACCGCGGGCGCGGCCGGCCGTTCCACCAGCTGCGGCGGTCCGTCCAGGTCACCCAGCCAGTACTCGCCGGTGGTGTCGATCAGGTACTCGTACTCGGTCAGCCGGCGTCGCTTGAGTTTCTTCGGCAGCAGTGGACGCAGGCCGCCGCCCGGCTCCCAGCGCTGATCGGCGGGTGCACCAGGGTGCACCCCGATCCGCTGGCCGCCCCAGCCGGTGGTGTGCCGAACCGGGTGGAACAGCGGGTACGCCGCCCGGACCAGCTCCGCGGCCGGCACCGGCTCGGCGGTGGTGAGGCTGAGCCGCGCGGTGCCACTGGCGTCATCGAAGGAGGCGGTGACCGTCCGCACGCCCGGCAGTGGACCGAGCCGCCCGGTCCAGTCCGGGCGCGCCGGGCGCCAGCCGGTCACGGTGAGTTCGAAGCTGCGGTGGACGGTGCGGGCCCGCGGATCGTCCAGGAACGAGGCGAAGTCCTCGGGCGTGGCGAAGGTCAGCCGCAGCGTGGCGGAGCGATCGCCGCCGAGCCGGCGGAGCAGGCCGCCGGCGAGCCGCCGGACGCGGGTGAACATGCGGGCAGCATAACCACCCCCGTCCGGGCTGCGGGACCAGCCCTCGTCGAAGGTCGCTCCCCGGCAAAGAACCAGGAACCGTCCCCCGGTCCGCGGTAGACCCAGGAACCGTCCCCCGGTCCGCGGTAGACCCAGGAAC
>JAEXCA010000153.1 GCA_023393755.1 Actinomycetes bacterium
GCTCCGAGGGGGACGGGACGGGCGGGGTGACCGCGCAGGAGGCCAGCGTCAGCGCGGCCACAGCGGTGCCGAGCAGGTGGGGCAGTGACGACCGTGGCATGGGTCTCTCCCGTCATCCGGAAGCGTCCACGCTACCCGACGACGGCATTGCGCGGCCCGGCCGGTGCCGATCGGCCCGCGACACTAGACTCGGCCGGGTCGTGAAAGCTCGTGGAGTGAGGTACCGATGACCCAGACCGGACGGACGCTGGTCGCGTTCTTCTCGTGGAGTGGCGCCACCCGGAAGGTGGCCGCCTGTCTCGCCGAGCGGCTGGGGGCCGATCTCTTCGAGATCGTCCCGGTTGACCCCTACCCGCCCGACTTCGAAGCGACCATGCAGCGCGCTGAGGCTGAGTCCGCGGCCGGGCCCGCCCCGGGATCGCGGCCGAACCGCCCGAGCTGAGCAGCTATGACACGGTCTTCCTCGGCTCGCCGGTCTGGACCATGAGCCCGCCCGGAATCATGCTCAGCTTCGTCGAGCGCGTGGACCTCAAGGGCAGGCTCGTGGTGCCGTTCGTCACCTCCGCCGCCACCGGGCTGAGCGGCATCACCGAGGCCTACCGGAAGGCGCTGCCCGGCGTGACGGTGGCCGACGGACTGGCGGTGCCGAACGGGGAGGCGGCCGACTGCAGCGCCCGGGTCGAGGAGTGGCTGGCCGCTGGTTGAGCAGTGACTCCCCGGAAGCGAGCCGACGAGTTCGTCAATTCGCCAGCGCGGAGCCGGCTGAGCGGTTAGCCTCGATGCAGGGAGGGCCGGATCCGTCACCGTGACCGACGACCGGCACACCCGACCGTCAAGGTTGGGCCACGGCGGCCGGTGCGTCAACGGCGATTGCATCGGCTGCCCTCGTGGGACGGATCCCGTTCGGACCGCTGGATCGCCATCGCGTTCCCTCAGCGCCGATCACCGCACGCCCGGCTGCCTCCCGATCGTCGCCTGGCCCGCCCGTCAGGCGGTCGGCCGGCGCGAGATCGGGAGGCAGCCCGACTCAGCCGAGCCGCAGGGTGGTGAGGCAGGTGGCGTCCTCAGCGTCCCGGGTGCTGATCGCAGTGGTGGCGGTACGGCCTTCGTGCTCGACCGTGAGGTCGGCTTCGATACCCCGGGGCAGCCAGATCCCGACAAAGCCGTTGTCGTAGGTGCGCAGCTGGTCGGCCAGCACGGTTTCGCCGGTCGCCCGGTCCGTCACGGTGAGCTGGACGTCGGCGTTCTGCAACTCACCGAGGCAGGTGGTCAGGCTGTGGAAGTGGCAGTCGTGGTTCTGGTTCAGGTACGGAGCGAGCGAGAGGTAGAACTCGTCCTCCGGCATCGGCAGGGCCGCCTCGCGGCCCTGGTCCTCGCTGATCAGCAACTGGTCCGGCCGGATCGAGGCGATCAGATCGGTCCGCCGTTCGGCGACCGGCGTGGCGTCGAGGCGTTCGATGATCTGCCGGGCGTCCAGACCGGCCAACTGATGGTCGGCGAGGAGTTCGAGCGCAGCATCGGTCGGCTGGCTGCCGGCCGGGCTGGTCGAGGAGGCCGGGACGGTCGCGGGCGCGACCGGGGTGGCCGCGCAGCCGGACAGGATGAGCCCGGTCGCCAGGGCGAGCAGGGTTGGGATCGTCGTGCGGGATGTCATGGTTTCTCTTTCTGGTGGTCGACTGGGACGCACCGGCGTCGGCCGGGCGGAAGGGCGGGATCGGGGCGTGGTCGGGTACCACGTCCCGGTCGGGCCGATCAGGTGCGACTGACGCAGAGAAGCTGAAGCGAGGGCGGTCGCGAGCGAACCGCCAGGGGAGTGGGGAGGCTCCGATCCCAGGAGGGCCGGCTGCCGAGGGCGGTCACCGATCGTGGCGGGCGCAGCGACACCATCGCCAGGAGCAGCAGGAACAGACAGGTCATGGCCAGGCCGAGCTGATGACCGTCCTGGGGTGGTGGTGCGACGAGGTTGAACTCCGGTCCGGTCCGAACCGCGTGGTGGAGGTGGGCGGCGGGCGGCTCGGCTGCGGCGGCGTCCGCGCCGGTGACCGTGCCCGACAGCGCCGGCGGGTGCCCGGCGGAGTGGTGCACCCCGAACCCGTGCATGGCCAGCAGCCCCAGCACGACCGAGACGACCAGGACGGTTCCGGGCAGCAGCCGACGGGCCGGCCCGCGGCGGCCTCGGGGTGGTGCCGATCGTCCTTCGAACATCTCGTTGCCAGTCTAGGTTGCGCGGCCGGGCGGCGCTCGCCGCACGGGCAGGAACCGGCTGCTACCGGGCGCCGGGAAGGATCTCGTCGAGGATCTCCAGCACACCGTCGGCGGTGTTGGGCGGAGCGATCCGGTCCGCCACCCGCCGAACCTCGGGGCGGGCATTGCTCATCGCGACCGCCAGGCCCACCTCGCGCAGCATCTCCAGGTCGTTGTGGTTGTCGCCGAAGGCCACGGCCTCGGCCAGGTCGATCCCCCAGCGGGCGGCCAGCCGGCGCAGGCCGTCGGCCTTGTCGTGGCCGGGGACGTTCAGGTCCACGTCCACCGGGCCGGCCACCACCGGAGTCACCCGCCCGGCGAAGACCTGCTCGAGTTCCCCGGCGACCGCGATCGGATCCGGCACGTGGAGCGATGCCTTCACCAGGCCGTCGGCGACCGGCAGCAGGTCATCGAGCACCTCCAGCCGTGGGTAGTACCGGCGCCCCCAGGCCACGTCGTCCGGCCCGATCCAGGAGGGTGCCACCGCGCCGTGCGGTCCGGAGGCCAGGTAGGGGAGTCGTCGCCGGTCGAGGACGGCGATCAGCTCGCGGGCCACCTCCGGCCGCGGCGGCGGCGCGAAGAAGGGGAGCTCATGGCCGACGTCGTAGACGAAGTGACCGTTCTCCGCGGCGTAGGCGACCTCGTCGTCGGGTTCGAAGAAGGAGCGCAGTTGCCAGTACTGGTTGCCGCTGGCCACCACGAACCGGACGCCGGCCCGGCGCATCCGCTCGCGCAGGCCGAGGAACCGCTCCCGGTCGTAGGTCTGATCCGGACGCAGGAACGTCCCGTCCATGTCGACGGCCACCAGTCGAACCCGCACCAACGTCCCCTGTCCTCGCCCACTCCTGCCCGGTCCGTCGATGCCGTGCTCAGTCGCCGTCCTGGATGACCAGCAGCATGGTGCCCTCCGGATCGCGCAGATAGGCGACCCGTTCACCCCAGGGGGTGTCCAGGGGCGGGACGACGACCGCCTTCCCGGCGGCGGTGGTCACGCCGTCCAGGTCGGGCACGTACAGGCAGACGTCGACCGCGTGCCCGGTGGCCGGCAGCGGGGTCTCGCCGTACATGGCCGGTCCGGTGCCGTTGCCGAGCGCGATCTGGCCGGTGCCGATCCGCAGGGTGAGGTACTGGGCCTCGCCCTGTTCCGGGAACCGGTAGGCGAGGGTGCCGGAGAGCACCCGCTCGTACCAGGCCCGGGTGCCGGCCAGGTCTGCGCAGTTGATGATCGGGAACACGTCGCCTCTGGGCATTTCCCCGCGGTAGGCCGACGAGCGTCGTTTGTGGAAGGGGTGCGGGAGCCCGTGGCCGGATCAGGCCGGCGTCAGGCGCATCACGATCCGCCGGGCGCCGCCCAGCATCGACCCGGTGTCGGCGACCTTCGCGAACCCCGCCCGCTCGAACATCGATCGCAACCCCGGGTAGGCGTAGATCGCGTCGATCCTCTGGTCGGTGTCGAGCGGATAGGCCTCGATGGCCTCGGCTCGGTGGTCGCGGGCGAAGGCGACGGCGCCGTCGAGCAGGTGGGCGCCGATGCCCTGACGGCGATGCCCGGCCCGGGTCCGCAGGCAGAAGATCGACCACGGTTCGACCCCGTCCACCCTCGGGTACACCGTGGCGTCCTGGAGCTCGGCGACCTGGGCGCGGGGAGCGACACCGGCCCAGCCGACCACCTCGCCGTCGGCGTAGCCGAGGATCCCGGGCGCCGGCTCGCGGCCGCACAGTTCGAACACCAGGTCGCGGCGCTGCGCAGCGTCCAGCTTGGAGGCTGCCTTCGCGCCCAGCCGGTAGGTCAGGCACCAGCAGGCCTGGGCGTCGGGCCGGCGCTTGGGGCCGAGCAGCTCCACCACGTCCTCGAAGTCGGCCTGCGTGGCCGGCCGGAACTCGAGCTTCCTGTCCACGGCGTCTCCTGTTCGCCGGCCAGCCTAGCTCTCCGGTCGGTGCCGCCGCGGCCCGGGAGTGAGAACGCAGGTCGTCACCCGGGATCGCTCGTCCTGCTGGTTGAGCTCGTCGAAACCGCTGTCACCGGGCCGGCGCCTGCCTGCCGCAACCTGCCACCTGGCTGCCACGCCCGGAGAGGCTCCGCACCGACCTGGCCGAGCGCGCCGTCCCATCGGTATGAGGCGGGCGAAAACTCGCAAGAAAAGTCGAGTCCGCCGACCGGGCACGCTTGTACGTTGGGCGCGTGATCCATCCCGCCCGCGCCGCGACGGCCAGGAAGTACGAGCAGAGCGTGCTTCCCGTGCTGGTCCATTGCGAGCAGCACCTCGACGAGCCACTGACGCTCGCCGACCTGGCCGCGATCGCCGGGTTCTCGCCGCACCACTTCCACCGGATCTTCCAGTACGTCACCGGTGAGGCGCCGAAGGAGTACCTGCGCCGGCTGCGGCTGGAGCGCGCCGTCTACCGCCTCAAGGTGAGCCCGGACAATGTGATCCGGATCGGCCTGGAGGCGGGGTTCCACACCCACGAGACCTTCACCCGCGCGTTCAGCCGCCGGTTCGGCATCACGCCCTCCGCGTTCCGCGGCGTCCTCCACGCCTTCCGCGCGGCGGCGTCCGACACCCTGACCAGCCGCACCTTCGACGGCTTCACCGAGGAGACTCCGCTCACCCTGCGCTTCGACCTGCGGAAGGAGCCGGTGAGCGTGGCGCGGACACCGGCCCGGCAGCTGATCTTCGTCCGGCACCTCGGGTACGAGAACCTGCTCGCCGGGGGACGGTCCTTCCTCGACCTCTGGGACGAGGTCTTCGCCTACGCCGACGCGCACGGCATCGAGTACTCGCCCGCGACGCTGATCGGCATCACCCACGACGACCCCTACGTGACCGACGAGGAGCGGTTCCGGTTCGACGCCTGTCTGCCGGTGAACGGTCCGGTCAGGGTGAGCCACCCGGTCGGCTATCGCGAGCAGCCGGCCGGCATGTGCGTGGTGCGCCGCCACGCCGGCGGCCTGGAGGAGATCGCCAGGACCTTCGCCTACCTCGGCGTCGAATGGCTGCCGTCGGACGACTACTGGCTGGGCTCCGCGCCGCCCTTCGAGCTCTACCACTGCGAGTACGTCGACGGCCGGCTCGAACGGCGCTGGACCGACGCCTACGTCCCTCTCGAACCCACCAGACGAACCGGATAGGAGCACCACCATGAAGAGCTTCGAGTTCAGCGAGCAGATCGCCAGGCCGCCACAGCAGGTCTTCGAGGTGATCGCCGATCCGACCAGGGCGACCGCCTTCCTCGACAACATCACCGAGTGCATCAAGCTGACCGACGGCCCGATCGCGGTCGGTACCAGGTTCCGCGAGACCCGGGTGATGGGCGGGAAGGAGGCCAGCACGGAACTGTTGGTGACCGACCACGAGCCGTACACCCACGTCGGCGTCAGTTCCGAGGCCGAGGGCATCAAGGTGGTGTACCACTACCGGCTGGCACCGGAGGGCGGCGGGACCCGGCTCACCTGGACCTGCGAGGTCGACGCCGGCGGCCTGCGCCGGATGATGCTGCCGCTGCTGGCCGGCATCATGAAGAAGGAGGACGGCGAGCACCTGCAGAGGCTGAAGGCGCACCTCGAGTCGGTCTAGGGGAACACTGGTGCGCCGGCCGGCGGTGCTGTCCGGTCAGAGGCTGAAGGGTCCGGGGAGCTTGCCGGAACTCCGCTCGTACCTGACCGTCCACGGTTCGGCATCGGCGGCACGATGGGCGATGGTTGCGCGGTTCGCGTCCGCCGCGCTCTTGCGCAGGGCCGCCATCGCGGCCACGCAGCCCAGTTCGCCGTCCTTGGCCCGTGCGAAGAGATTGACCACGATCCGTCCGTCGCTGAACCGCTTGCCGCGATCGTGCCCGTCGACGTAGCCGAGCCCGCGCTCGTCCAGGTAGGCGTCGAGCCAGTCGCTCGCCTGGTCGATCAGGCGCCGGTCGTAGGCGCTGTTCCGGGTCGGGAACTGCACCACGACGTGGTCGTAGCGGTCCTCGTCGGCCTCGACGTACCCGTGCGCGAAGTAGGGCGCCACCAGCTCGTCGATGGGGGTGGTGGCGGGGCTCAGGCCGGTCTCCCGCAGCCGACCCGCCCGGCCGAGGGTACCTTCGCGCACCACCCACTCACCGGTGGCACTGCTCGGCCAGACCTGGGCGAAGCGAGGCGGTTCGTCGGCCGTCACCAGTTGCATGGCGGGCAGCCTAGTGGCTGCGCTCTTCGGCTGGATGCCGGTCCTTCCCAGCTGACGACCACAGGCCTCCGCGGCCCAGGGCCGGTCAGCAGGGAAACGCGCCCGCAGAGATTGTCGATACCAGCCTCGCCGCTCCAGGTGGATCCAGCGCGTCCGCGGAGATTGTCGTTCTCAGGGCCTAACGTGGTCTGGCAACGACAATCTCTGCGGACGGAGTTGCGCGGTGCCGTCTCAGGTCCGCTGACAGCAACCATCTCTGCGGACGCAGGCCGCCGAATCCCTAGCTGCCCCAGATGTGGGCCGCGTAGCGGGGGCAGGTGTCCTCTTCGTCCAGTTCATCGATGCAACTGGCCAGTTCCGGGACGCCCTGCAGCGCGGCGAGCGCCATCAGGACGTACCGGACGTCCCGTTCATTGCTCAGCGGGAACGCGGATTCTTCCGCGACCAGCCTGAGCGCGGGTGGGAACGCTGCTCGATAGGCCGTGTCGATCGCTTCTGGCAACGGTGGCCCGGGCATGGAGTCAGGTTCCCAGTCAGCGACGATCAGTCCGAGCACCACCGCGTACTCGAGGCGACTACCGGCCCGCAGCGACTCGGCGATCTGGACGAGGTGCGGGAAGGCCGCGATCCCGGCCGGCCAGGTGGTGCCTTCCGAGGACAGTTCCGGCCACTCCTCAGTGAAGGTATCCGGGTGGGCCGGCAGGCTGCGTAGCCACTCCGGAACCCAGCCGCCGCCTCCGCTCCGGCACAGTAGGTCCGCCCATGCCGGATCGTCCAGTGACAGCGGTGCGACCTCCACCTGATCGTCCATGGGGGGCCCTTCCTCTGGTTGGCGACCGGGGCTTTCATCGTTGCACGGTCCGGCGGATCAGGCCCTTGTAGCTGCCACTGTGTCAGGCTTTTGACTGTGGGTGTGGATCACGAACGACAGGAACTGCTACGCATCGGATTGTTCTCGACGCTGTCACGGATCAGCGTGCGGATGCTGCGGCACTATCAGGAACACGGCGTTCTGGAACCGGCGTACATCGACCCCTTCTCGGGGCATCGCTGCTACCGACCGGAACAGCTGCGCCGTGCCCGGCTGGTGCTGCAGTTGCGCGACGCGGGATTCTCCGTCGAGGCGATCGCCGCGGTGCTGGCGTCCGTTACCGATCCAGCCAAGGTTGAGGCCGCCGTCGAGAACCAGCGCCGGGAACTCTCCCGTCGCCGCGACGAGCTTCATGGCCGGCTGGCCGCCTTGGACCGTGTGAGTACCACCTTGAAAGGACACCCCGCAATGACCGAAGTAGCAGTCGTCACGCTTCCGGAGATGACCGTGGCCAGCCTGCGCCACACGATCCCGGGCTATGGAGATGAGGGAGTGCTCTGGCAGGAGCTGATGCCCCTGCTGGAGCAGTCCAGGGTCTCCTTCCCGGCCGACGGGATCTCGGGCGCCTCCTTCCACGATCCCGACTACCGGGAGAGCGATGTGGACGTCGAGGTCTGGATGCAGGTCACCGAGACCTTCCGTCCGGTCGCTCCGCTGTCCTGCCGCACCGAACCCGAACGCCGGGTGGTGACGGCAACGCTGCGTGGCGACTACTCCCAGATGCCCGAGGTCACCGGAGCCATCGGCGCCTACCTCGCCGAACACCAGCTTCGGACCGGACCGATGTTCAACATCTACCGGGTCAGCCCGGCGCAGAACCCCGATCCCAGCAGCTGGGTGACCGACGTCTGCTTCCCAATCCTCCCGTAGGGGCCGAGGCTGCTACCCGAGGCGACGCTCCAACTCGGCCAGGATGATCTCCAGGCCGTCCTCGAACTGTCGGGAGAAGGAGTACTCACCGGATCCGGTGAGGTGCTGGACGAGTTCGGCCAGGTGGGGGTAGCTGCCCAGCAGGGGAGCGACCTCCACCGCGAAGTCCACGGCGTCCGTGGTGGTGCTGGGGTCGAACGGCAGGTTCCGTTCGGTGAGCGCGAAGCCGTACACGTACGCGTCGATGGCCGAGAACGCCTGGGCTGCCAACTCGATCGGGAAGCCGCCGCCCCGCAGGCAGCCGATCACCGCGTCATGGTGCCGTAGCAGGGCGGGGCCGGGATTGCTGCGGGAGTCGATCAGGGTGAGAGCCCACGGATGGTCCACCAGGACGCGACGCGCCGACCCTGCGCGTCGCCGCATGCCGGCCTGCCAGGAGTCCGCGGCGGCCGGCAACTCGATCCGGGAGAAGACCCAGTCGACCAGGGCATCCAGCAGGGCGTCCTTGTTCGCGATGTGGTGGTAGAGCGACATCGCCTCGACGCCGAGCTGTTTACCGACGTTCCGCATGCTGATCGCGGCGAACCCGCCCTCGTCGGCAACCTCGACCGCTGCCTCGATGATGCGTTGTGCGGTGAGCGGGCGGCCGTCCCTCATCTGCCCCTCCCTTGTGATCTTACGACTGTAAGGCTACTCTCTTGGACAGTCTTACACCTGTAAGGAGAGCAATGGAATCTCAGATGATGGCGGCACTGGTCGGCAGCTATGGTCCACCCGAGGTGATCGCGGTCCGCGCCGTCCCGATGCCGGTTCCGCGTCCCGGTGAGGTGCTGGTCCGGGTGGCGGCCGCCGCGGTCACCTCCGGGGACGCGCGGATCCGGGCCGCCCGGTTCCCGCCCGGCTTCGGCTTCCTGGCCCGGCTGGGGATCGGTCTCCTCCGTCCGCGGGCGAAGGTGCCCGGGATGGTGTTCTCCGGGCAGGTCGTGGAACTCGGGGACGGGGTGACCGGGTTCGCCGCCGGTGACCAGGTGACGGGCATGACCGGCGGACGGCTCGGCGCGCATGCCGAGTACGTGGCGGTGCCGGCCACCGTGCTGGCCGCCAAGCCGGACACGATCTCGCATGCCGATGCGGCGGGAGTGCTGTTCGGCGGCTCCACGGCCCTGCACTTCCTGCGGGACCGCGCGCGGGTGCAGGCTGGGCAGAGCGTGCTGGTCAACGGCGCCTCGGGGTCGGTCGGCTCGAGCGCGGTTCAACTGGCCGTCCACTTCGGAGCGGTGGTGACCGCGGTCAGCAGTGCCGGCAACCACCCACTGCTGCGGGAGCTCGGAGCGAAGCAGGTCGTCGACTATCGGTCATCCCCGGTGGCGGGGCTGGCGGAGCGCTTCGACGTCGTCTTCGATGCGGTCGGCAATCTCAGCCGTTCCCAGGGCCTGCGGCTCCTCAACCCGGGTGGGGCGCTCGTCCTGGCCGTGGCCAGCCTGTGGGAGACGGCGACCGCGCGCGGCCGGGTGCTCGCCGGAGCCGCCCCCGAACGGAGCGACGACTTCGCCCTTCTGCTGGATCTCGTGGCGCGTGGCGTACTCGATCCCCTGGTGGAGGCCGTAGGCGGCCTCGACGCTCTCCCCGAGGCCCATCGCCGGATCGACACCGGCCGCAAGACCGGCAATCTGGTGATCCTCCCGCACGGAGCCTGAGCAGGAACCGGCGGTTGATCCTTCGGGAGTACTCGGTTTGAAGGGTCGTTCTCCTCGCAGAGGGAATCATCGCCGCGCCGTCGAAGGAACGCCGCAAGCTCCGTAAACAGCGCCGCCGCGCCGAAGCACGCCTCCACGCAGAGTAAGGCACGACCGAACTCGCCGCCGCGAACGCACGGGCCGAGGCTGAGCGGGCTGAGCGGCGCGCCACGATCTACCTCCCCAAGGACGGTGAGGCGGGAGCGGCGCAGCTCAGGACGCCGGGACGGTTCCGGCTCCCACGCCACCAGGACACCTCCGCAACCTTGGCGGGTGCGTACCCGTTCGTCGCCGAAGGTGGCCGCGGCGCGGACGGCGTCGTCGTCGGGCAAGACCTCTACTCCGGCGGCTCCTCCGTGCACGACCCGTGGGTGCTGTATGCCCGTGGCATCATCACCGCCCCGAACGTTGTGCTGGAGGGTGTCGTCGGCTCCGGCAAGTCCTCGCTCGCCAAGTCGCTCTACACGCGGTCGTTGCCGTTCGGTCGCAGGGTCTATGTCCCTGGTGAACCGAAGGGTGAGCACACTGCCGTCGCCAACGCCGTCGGTGGACGCGCGATCGTGGCGGGCCATGGACTCAACACCCGCCTGAACCCTCTCGACGAGGGCCACCGCCCATCCGGGCTGTCGGACGAGTAGTGGGCCTCCACCGTCACCGCCCGCAGGCGGGACCTGATCGGCGCGCTCGCTGAGACCGTGCTCGCGCGCGGGCTGTCACCGTTGGAGCACACCGCGATCGACCTGGCGTTGACGCAGACGGTGCGGGAGAACGCCGTGCCGATCCTGTCGATGGTGGTGGACCGCCTCAACCCCAGCACCGACACCGACGGCCGCCTCGTCGAGGACGGCTCTCGCGCAGCCGGAAACGAAGAGCTGCCGCAACATCGACAGTCTCGGCGAGAACCTGGGTAGCCACCGCCCTCCTGGGACGGTGCCTCGTTCAGTCTTCGTGGACTTGAGTTCTCCTCAGAGTGCATCGTCGTCCAGCATCCCCGCCTTCGCGCCACTTGTCTCACCCCGGACTGATGATCTGTGTGGTGTCTTTTCATGCTAATGTGAGCAGTGCTTACATGATGGAGGGGTGGATGGCATCAACAGCGGCCAAGTCCGGCTATCACCACGGTGATCTGCGGGCGACGCTCGTGCTCACGGCTCTGGAGATGCTGGAAGCCGGAGAGGCGTTCTCGTTGCGGGCGGTCGCGCGTCGAGCAGGTGTGTCGACGGCCGCCCCGTACCGGCACTTCCCGGATCGGGAGGCGCTGGAGTCTGCACTGGCCGTTCACGGGTTGCGCGAACTCATGGGCGACCTCGCCGGGGGAGTGCGCCCTCCGAGGTCTGCTGCCGAGGTGGGTGAACTCGCCGTCGGGTATGTCCGCTTCGCGCAGCGCAGGCCCGCCTTGTTTCGGCTGATGTTCGGCCAGCCATGCGATGACAGCGACGACGAGCGGGTGCGCACCGCCAGGGCGCTGCACGACTACCTCGAATCCGTCATGGCCGCGGTCTTCCCGCAAGCCGACCCGGCCGCCCTGGCCACCGCTGGATGGTCACTCGCCCACGGACTCGCGTTCCTCCATCTCGACGGAAAGCTCCCCGCCACCGACCAGACCGAAATCGACGAGCGCGTCCGCTCGACCTTCGCCGCCATCCTCCCGCCAACAACCAATCCTGATTCGAGGACATCATGAGCACACGCATCCTGCTGGTCGTCACCAACGTCGACCACTACGACGCCGACCCGTCGCACCCGACCGGGCTGTGGCTGTCCGAGCTGACCCACGCCTACGATCTGTTCGCCGAGCGTGGGTTCGAGCAGACGATCGTGAGCCCCGCCGGTGGGAAAGTGCCTTTGGAGCCTCGCTCGTTGAAGTTCCCCAACTACGACAAGTCCGCCCAAGCCTGGCACGACGACCCGGCCCGGGTGGCCCTACTGGACAACACGGCAAGCCCGGAGCAGGTCGATTCCGCCGACTACGACGCGATCTACTTCACCGGCGGTCACGCGGTGATGTTCGACTTCCCAGGCAGCGAGGGCCTGCAGCGGATCACCCGCGAGATCTACGAGCGAGGTGGCGTTGTCGGAGCGGTCTGCCACGGCTACTGCGGCCTGCTCGACATCAGGCTCTCCGACGGCAGCTACCTCGTCGCGGGACGCAACATCACCGGATTCTCCTGGCGCGAGGAGGTCCTCGCCGGAGTGGCGAAGCTCGTGCCCTACAACGTCGAAGAACGCATGAAGGAGCGCTGCGCGCGCTACTCCAGGGCGCTGCTGCCGTTCGTCTCCAACGCCGTCGTCGACGGACGACTCGTCACCGGCCAGAACCCCGGCTCGGCCAAGGAGGCCGCCGCCAAGGTCGCGGCGCTCCTCTGACGGTACCTGCGCTCCGCGCACAGAACCGAACCAGAAGGATCGGAAGAGCATCATGCAGACCGTGCTCGGCTCCGGCGGTCAGATCGCCGACGAACTCACTCGCGAACTCCACCGCGGCTTCACCCGCGACATCCGGCTCGTCAGCCGCAACCCCCGCAAGGCAAATCCCAGCGACCAGCTCGTCTCGGCCGACCTGATGGATGCCGAGGCCGCCGACCGCGCGGTTGCGGGCAGCGAGATCGTCTACCTCACCGTCGGGCTACCGATGGACTCGACGCTTTGGGAGCAGAAGTTCCCGACGATGATGGCGAACACGATCGCCGCCTGCCAGAAGTACGAAAGCAAGCTCGTGTTCTTCGACAACACCTACATGTACCCTCGCACCGCCACACCCCAGACCGAACACACCCCGTTCGGGCCGGCCGGACGCAAGGCGACCGTGCGCGCGCACATCGCCAAGATGCTGCTGAAGGAGATGGAGGCGGGCACGATCGCCGCGGTGATCTGCCGCGCCCCCGAGTTTTACGGCCCCGGCAAGACGCAGAGTCTCACGAACGCAGCTGTGTTCAGCCGCATCAAGCAGGGCAAGCGGCCCCTCGTGCCGCTGAACGCTCACGCGAAACGCAGCCTGATCTGGACTCCCGACGCCAGCCGCGCCATGGCCCTCATCGGCAACACCCCCGACACCTACGGCCAGACCTGGCACCTCCCCATCGACCCCAATCGCCTCAGCTACCGACAGATGATCGACATCGCCTCCGAGACCACCGGACGAAAGATCGGATACACCACCGTGCCCAGGTGGGCGTTCCGCATCGGCGGACGGCTCAACCCTGCCGTCAACGAGGCCGAGGAACTCCTCCCGCGCTACCGGCAGGACAACATCTTCGACTCCTCCAAGTTCACGACGCGATTCCCGGACTTCGCAATCACGAGCTACCGGGAGGGCATCCGCCTCCTCGTGGCTGACGAATAGCAGCACATCAGACTGCTGGAGGAGATCACACTGAGGCGTCTCCTCCAAACACCCCAGGCGAGCTCCGAACCGAAAGCCGGTGGAACAGGCGTACCTGATCGCGAGTACGCCTTCGCCCGGGCGAACCTCGATGACTCGCTGACCCTGCTCTCGAACGCGGCCGACATCTAGAAGACAGCCGACGACGCGAACCGTCGGCTCTGCGACCAGGCACTGTTCAAGGCGATCTACGTCGATGAAGACAACGACGTTCGGATCGGCTACAAGACGCCGTATGACGGGCTGAGCATCGAAGGGTTTCAGGCCGACGCGCTCACCTGGGCCGCCGAGGCAAGGAAGTTGGGACAGGCCCGAACCTCGACCAAGGGCGGTCCCTTGGTCGAAAGCTCAAACCTGACCCATTTGGGGTGCCTGAGTAGTACGTTCGGCAACTCCGCCCCCAAGACAAAGACCCTGGTCAACCGCCTAGACCGTGGGGTCTACGAGGTCTCTCGACGCCCCCAGGATACCGCTCCGAAGGACGATCGTGGCCCCGTTGTGAGGACTGTCGAGACGGCTCAAACTTTCCTCACCGCCGCTGAGGTGGACGCGCTCGTCGGCGACTACCTGGCAGGGATGAGCGTCAAGGCACTCGCCGAGAGGTATGGCATCCATCGCGCCACGGTGTTCGCGCACCTGCGTCGCCGCAACGTGCCTAGCCGCCGCCCGGGGCTGGGGATCGACGAGAAGGCGGAGGCGGTGCGACTCGCCCGAGCGGGCGTCTCGATGCGCGCGATCGGTCGCCGGATGGGCGTGGATCGTAAGGCCGTACGTGCGGCGCTGGTCGAGGCCGGACTCATCGTGGACGAAGCGAGCGATGACTCCTAGCTGCGGTTCCGAGTTGCTGATCCGTCGGTAGCGCTCTGCGCACCTCGTCGGTAACGAGCGCCGAGAGGAACCGATGATGGCCAGCTTGAGTGATGTCGCGGGCGATGAGCGCACTGCGAGGATGGTGCTGTCGATGCTCGTCGAGCCCAATGACCCGGTGACAGGACGCATCTTGGCCCGGCTCGGCGCAGTTCAAACGCTTTGGCTCGCTGAACACGACGGTGCAGTAGTCGGGCTGAGCCCTGTGGACGCGCAGGTCTGGCGCGACCACCTCAGCGTGCCAGACGCGAAGGAACTCGCCGCGCGTATCGACCAGGTGCAGCAATCGGGAGTTCGAGCACTCGTCCCAGGCGATAGCGACTGGCCTACCGCCGTCGACGATCTTGGTGAAGTTGCGCCCTACCTGCTGTGGACTCGCGGCGCGTCATCCTTCCTCTCCCGTCCGATGAGCGATTTCGTCACGATCGCCGGCGCTCGGGCATGCACGTCCTACGGCGACTACGTAGCTCGGGAACTCGCCAGTTCCGTTGCCGCAGACGAACGAGTTGTCGTTGCGGGAGGCGCCTACGGGATCGAAGGCGCGTCACATCTGGCAGCCCTCGCGGCGGGTGGCGACACGATCGCCATCCTCGCCAACGGAGTCGATCGTCCGTACCCCGTCGGCCATCGCGACCTGCTTGATCGCGTCGCTGATGTCGGTCTTCTTGCAAGCGAGGTTCCGCCCGGCGCCGTTCCGTCTCGGCACCGGGTCATCGCCCGCGCCCGGCTGATGGCTGCGCTGTCCTCTGCGACGGTCATCGTCGAGGCAGGCGGTCGGTCAGGTTCACTTGTGGTTGCCCAGCGAGCCGCCGAACTCGGCCGACGTGTCGGAGCCGTCCCTGGCCCGGTCACGAGTGCCGCGAGCGTTGGGCCGCATCGTTTGCTGCGCGATGGCATAGCGTCCCTGGTGGCGGATACTTCGGACCTCGCGAGTCTGGTTGGACCAGGCCAGGTGTCACGAGAGCGACTCGACATGGAGCAGGTCCGCCCACCTTCGCCTGCTCCGACGCGCACGCTGTAGCGCGCCGGGTCGGCACAGGCCGCCTGGCACTTGAACTCAGCGAGGGCTTCGAGTGAGTTCGCGCAGTGTCATATCGGAGCGTTCCTGCCGCTGCGCGCGGTACGCACGGGCGCGAGCTTTCGTGATGAGAACGACGCTCACAGGGCCGATGGCCAGCATCTTGAGAGCGTTCCAGATGCAGAGCAGGACTACGAGGTGGAGCCACCCCGGGCCGCCACTCTCGATGAGCGTGGTGCACCAGAAGGCGACGGCCAGGTAGGGGCCGGCAAGAAGCATCGCTGGCACGCCCCACTTCAGTCCCTTCCGGGTGCGGATCAGGTCGAGCAGGACATTGCTCGGCATGTAGCGGCGCAGGAAGTAGCGAACCTCGGCGCTGGCTGTCCACAGTAGGCGGATCATGATGGGCTCCTCTCAACACGCGAGTCATTGTCGAGACGGTGCGTGGAGAGTGACCCGAAGGTCTGCCGCGAGCGGCCCAAAGGTAAGGAGAAATCCGCCTCGCCTTCCAGGGTACGCCGAGGTGTCGACATTTGGAAGGCTCCGAAGGGCCCGGGCGCGACCCGCATGTGGGAAGCCTTCAGCCCCTGCGGCGTGCTGAGAGGTGGCGGCTTCGTTGAGCGCCGGGAGCGCGCGGAGGGCGCTGTCACGACTCCGACCCTGCGGTAGTGGAGCCCCGGTAGGCCCTCGCCTCAGACGGTCAGAAGGGTGTCGGCTAGCGACTCGGACACTACGTCGATAGCGCCGGTCACGACAGCGAGGCGCTTCAGATTCGTCCAAAGCTGATGGCGAGTTTCCTGGTTCGAAGCCCGCCACAGGGTAGCAAGGCGTTTCTCCAATGCGGTCGTCTCACCGGGTGTCCGCGCACGTACCTGCCGTGCCGGGAAGTCGGTCTCGGGCAGCACTCGGTCACGAGGCATAGCCGTTAGCAGAGCGTCACTCATCGCGCTGTTCACCGAGAAGTAGGTCCCAAGTCTCATTGCCTCAGTCAACTCGCTAGACGTACCAAGAAACCAGTGGAGAATGACGCCGGGATGGGCGCGTTGCTTCACCAGGTCGAGGACTTCGCGTGTGCGCCCGGTGGAGTGGATGGAGATCATGACTGGCTTGCCGTCGCAGGCGTCGAGGACGTCACTGAGTATTTGCTCTTGCTCGTCGCGAGCGCCGCGACGGTCCAGACCGACCTCTCCCACAAGCGCAAACCGAGGAAGGAGCTGACGAAACACTTCTGGGTTGTACTCCGCACGCGCAGTCGCGACCGCTGGGTGGACGCCGATACCCCAGGTAAGACCGCGGTCGTCGCGGTTCATGACAAGTCGTGCCTCGGAGAGACTGCGGGTAACCGCGAAGACGTGAGAGTGACCGAGAGTGGCGAGTTGGCTGTGAGTCACGTCTGGTGCGACGTGGGCATGGCAGTCCAGAGTCGGGAGTCGGTCTTGGCGATTGCTCATGGGAGCTCCAACATCGCGAGCTCATCCAGTCCCCGCTGAACAAGGCCCTCAACGCGATCGAGATCGTAGTCGGGTGGCCAGGTTCCGGAGTCGATTGCGTCCGCGTCCGCTCCAGCCTCGATTGCATATCGGACGGCCTCGATATCGCCCCGTCGGGCGTCAATGAGTTCGGCGAGGTGGGTTCCGGATATCGCGTGACAGAGGTACTGAGTCTTGTCCGGAACCTCGGCCTTGATGAACGTTGCGCGGCGCACCATGCAAGGCACGCAGAGACCGCAGTTGAGATTGGGCGATCCTCCGAACCAGTTGCCGCCGAGCTTGCTACACGAGAGCGTGGCGGCTGCAGTCTCCTGCCAGCCGGACGGTGGGCGGAGGCCACGGATGCTCTGCATCATTTCGCCCTTCGTCATCCATTCGAACGGGTTCGTGACGGTGACGTCGATGTTCAGTGCGGTCAGAATCTCTGCGACGCGCCTGAACGTCTCGGGATGGGTGGAGCGGGTTGACAAGGCGCCGCCTCGATTGGGTCTCAGTGGCAGATTGATTCCTGTGTAGCCGTTCTCGGGGATAATCAAGCTCCGTGAACCAAGGCTGCTCGCGACAGCGACGCCCAGGCTCAGAAACATGAAGGCCCTGCTGCGACTGCTCGGCTCACGGCGCCTGATTGCTTGTGCGAGTTGGACTCGCGTGTAGGACGGTGCAGGAGCGAAAGACTGGCCCAGCCAGGTTCCGACAGTGGACTGCGCACCGCGGATCGACGTTGCGCTGTCCTTGTGCCCAACGAAGATCGTCTCGGCGCCCGACATCAGCAGTTGGATCGCACCGAGGAACGAGTCCAGCCCGCCGCTCAAGAGCGCAACCGAGCCGTTCTCGCCGACCTTCAGGGTCTCCTCGAAGTCGACCTCGGCTCCTTCGGCCACGGTTAGGTTCCAGGTGTCGCCGGTAAGCCAGCCTAGAAGCTCCGAGGTCGTGTCGAGGAGCTCCTCGGTCCACAGTTCTGGGGCCACGACCGTAACGTGGAGCGCGATGTCTCGGCTGAAGCGGGCTCCGCGCCTGGTGCTGCGATCGGCCATGTATGCGCCGGCGGCGATGTGGACAAGGTCCGCCACTGCGGGGGCAACGTCTTGCAGAGGTGCGAGGTTCCAAGCGAGGTCTGACACGACGGACTTCGTGTGGCCGGGCGCGGTTGGCCACTTGAGGGTGTCGTATCCCTGGAGCCGTGACTTCTTGTCGCCTTGAGCCCTAACGACATAGGCCCCGGATGCTGTCACGATCGCTCGCCTTTCAGGAGCCGCAGCACGTCGGCGCTCATCTGGCGTGCGACTTGGTGGAAGTCTCGCGTCGTGACGGTGCCGTAGCTGCCGAGGTCGAGCTTGTTGACCTTGGCTTTTACCCACTGTCGAAGTCCTGTTTCGCGCTGGTGCGCCTGCTTTGCCGTAGCGGAGTTAGCGAGTATCTGGTCTCGTAGTTCTATCAAACCGAGTCGGACGGTCAGTTCACCTATGAAGTTGCGGATCGCCTCAAGCCCTGAGAGATTGCTGGACTCGGGGCCGCTTGCGAGCAGGACTTTGATCTGTTCCAGAGACGCCTGGCGCATCGCTTGCTCATCTGGGTGCCCGGCCTGCCCGATCGCGACATCGAGAATCCGCGCGCACCGCATTCGCGGTGACAGCGCGTCCAACTCCTCCAACGTCAGTCCGTAGCCAGCGAGCGTTGCGGAGTCGCG
>JAEXCA010000230.1 GCA_023393755.1 Actinomycetes bacterium
CAGATCCCGGCAAAGGCACCCCAACAGGGGGCCAGGCGATTCACGAGTCACACCCGCAGACGAGCACGACACCGACCCTGCCAGCCAGCCCCAGGCCAGCCAACAGAAGAGTTACAGGCGGTTCAGAGTGCCTGGTGACCGGAACTCTGGCAGGGAAGGAGGTGACAGGGTTCGGCGGGTTTGACCGGACGTACGGGACCAGGAAACAGTTCGACCAGATGATGGATGAGCCCTGGGTCCTCTGTCACTTCGCCGGCCGACGTGAAGACGGCACGCGGGAATGGGGAATGTTCGTGATCGGCGCCCGGCCCGGCTCGAGCTTTGCCTGCTATACACGGGATGGCTCCGCGCCGGTCCTGTCCACGGATCTCGACTACGAGTGGGATTGGGAAGAGTTGGGATACTCCGATCCCGGAACCACGGTGCTCAAGTGGGCGCGAGTGTCCTTCGGTGGCAAGACGATCAACTACACGGCGCAGTGGGGCTTCCGTGGGCACCGTGACGAGTACCTGGGGCCCACCAGTAAGGAACCCGGAATGACCCATGGGTCGGGGACCTGGTACGAGGGCGCCACTCCGTACGAGCACACCTCATCGACCGTCTACAACGAGTCCCACAGAATTTTCAATGGGCAACTCTGAAGCCGACCTGTTCCGAGCCTGTCAGGCGAGCCCGTCGAACCGTCCGTCGGAGACCCGCAGGCGGCCCGCGTCGTCCCACCCGACCGGGATGGGCTCCGAGAGCGATCCAATGAAGTCCCCACGGTCGTCCACGTGGTTGAAGGCGAAGAGCCACCACGCCCCCTCGCGGTCCTGCAGCAACCTGCCGGCGTACAGCGACTCGTCGGTCAGGCGGGTGGCTCTGGTGATGTCGTAGGGGCCGGTGGGGGAGTCCACAGGCACCGACCAGACGCCGCCGCGTTCCCCGGCTGCCCGCCGGGTTGCGGTGAGTTCGCCGTGCAGGGACGAGAAGATCAGCACGGTCCGTCCGTCCACGGTTGCGATCTGGGGCACCTCGAGGTGCCCGAACCCGGCGCCCGGTGCGGAGAGCGGGGGTTGCACCGTCCACGCGTCGAGGTCGGGGGAGGTGGCGTAGCCGATCACGCCGCGGTCGTCGAGCGCGCCCTCGCGGGAGCGGGCGGTGATCAGCATGTGCCACTGGCCGCCCTCGGCGAACACCCAGGGGTCGCGCCATGCCTCGTCCGGCCAGCTCACGCCGTCGTACTTCTCGTACCAGCGGGGGTCGGCCTCGGTCAGGGCGGTGGTGCCGGTCTTGCTCCAGGTGTAGAGATCCGGCGAGGTAGCGACACCCACTCGCTGCACGGTGGCCTTCTCGGCGCGGGTGGTGCCGGTGTAGAACAGCCGCCAGCCCCCGGCCGGGTCGCGGACGATCGAGCCCGTCCAGGTGGTGTAGTCGTCGAAGGCGGGTTCGTCCGAGGCGATCAGGGCGTCGGCGACCTCCCGCCACTCCCGTAGATCGGTCGAGATCGCGTGACCGACGGTGACGTGGAAGTGCCGCCGATCCGGGTTCCCGAGGGCGCGCGAGGCCTTCAGGTAGAACACGTGGTAGTGCTCGCCGTCGTCGGCGAACCACATGTCCCAGGTCCACACGTCGGGAAGTGCGTACGACATCGGTCTTCGGGCCTCTCGGTTGGGGGGTCAGTGCGCGCTCGGCGGGGCGACGGAGCCGCGGTGGATCACCGGGCCGCGCAGCTGTGCGGTCGGGGTGTCGCCGGTGGTGCCGTTGATCTTCTTGAACAGCTTCTGCGCCGCCCAGGCGCCCATGTCGTAGTGCGGCAGGGCGATCGTGGTGAGGCCGGGGTAGGCGCTGTCGGCGACGTACTCCTGGTCGTCGAAGCCGACGATGGAGACGTCCTCGGGGATCCGCAGGCCGAGTTCGGCGGCCGCCCGGTAGACGCCCATCGCGACCCGGTCGTTGAAGCAGAAGATGCCGGTCGGATGCTTCGGCGCGGTGAGCAGCTGCAGGGCGGCGGCGTGGCCGCCCGGCGCGTCGGATTCGACGGCGAGCACGGTCAAGTCGGTGGTGGCGAGCCCGGCCTCCGCCATCCGGGCCCGGAACCCCTCGAGGCGTCCGGTCGAGGCGGGGATGTCGTCGATGTTGTTGATGAACGCCAGCCGTCGGTGTCCGGCCTCGATCAGGGTCGCCGCGGCGTCGCGTCCGCCGGCGGCCTCGTCCGGGACCACCCAGGGCACGCCGGGGGTGGTGCACTGGGCGTTGAGGAACACCGTGGGAACCGATGCCAGCTCGGCGGGCAGTTCGAGTTCCCGGTGGTACATGGACGCGTAGAGGATGCCGTCCACCTGCCGGCGCAGCAGTTCGTCGATCTGCCGGTGCTCCACGTCCCGCTGGTAGCCCGTCGACACCACGAACATGACGGTGCCCCGGCTGAGCGCCACCTCCTGCGCGCCGAGCACCAGCTTGCCGGCGAACGGTGTGGTGACGATCTCGTCCCCGACCAGCCCGATCGTGTTCGACCGCCGGGTGCGCAGCGACTGGGCGAGCCCGTTGGGCACGTAGCCCAACCGCGCCGACACCTCCTGGATGCGCTGCCGGGTGACCGGGTTCACCCGCAGCCCGGGCACGTCGTTGAGGACGTGCGAGACCGTCGTGATCGACACGCCAGCCTCCTCGGCAACCTGCTTGATCGTGACTCTCCTGTGCTTCACCTCATCGACCTCTCCGGGTCAGTATGGCCGGACGGATTGCGCATGCCGCTACGACCCGACCGACGGGGTGGGACGGAACGCGTTCGCCGCGGGATCGAGGACGACCTGGGCGGCCGTCCCGGAGTCGAGGATCGTGTTGCCGGTCGCGCCGGCGTCCACCAGCACCGTGGTGACCGGCAGGCCCTGCGAGGCCTCGGTGGCCAGCAGGGCGTCCACCTGGGCGGTGAAGCAGGAGTCGCTCGCGGCGGCGTTCACGTCCTTGGCCACCACGTGGTTGGTGGCGACGTGGTTGCCGCTGCCCGAGGCGACCCGGATGATCACCGGGGGAGCGCTCGGCCGCAGGCGCTGGGCGTCAACGATCTCGGAGAAGTGGTTGCCGATCACCGAGTTGTCGCTGCCGTCGATCCGGAGCAGCCCGAAGTCGTCGTCCAGCCCGTTGTCGACCCCGGAGAACGGCGTCCACGGCTCGTGGTCGCGCAGCAGGTGGTTGGACGACACCAGGTTCTCCGAACTCTCCCCGTCGAGGCGCACCATGCCCGGGTAGAACGAGTGCAGCCGATTCCCGGTCACGCTCGACCGGGTCACGCCGCGCAGGTGCACGCTGCTGGCGCCACGGGGGAACACGTTGTTCGCGGCGATCAGCAGGCCGCCGTGGTTCTCGGCGTAGATCGAGTGTCCGCACGGTCCCGCGCCGACCAGGTTGTCGGTGATCTTCGAGGCCTGCCCCCACCCCCGCAGCTCAATGCAGCTGCCGCACTCGGCGATGAAGTTGTCGTGGACGGAGAGGGCGTCGGCGTTCCAGAGCTCCAGCCCGTGCTCGAGGTACACCAGGCCCATCCCGGTGATCCGGAACGAGTCGTTCGCCTCGGTGACCGTGATGCCGGTCCTGCCGTTGCGGTAGGAGTTCTCGGGGTTGCCGCCAGGTCCGTCGCCGGTGAAGTGCAGCCCGTCGATGCAGAAGTTCGCGAACTCCACCGAACTGATCCTCGGGCTGCCGGTCCGGGCCACCCGGAAGGCGGCGCCCTCGACATCGACCAGGACGCGGCTGCCGCCGGGCCACAGCTCGTGCAGCCCGGGCCACTCCTCCTCCGGGAGGTTGAAGCGGATGCTGGACGAGGTGAACCCGTGCCCCGACCCCTCGATCCGGACGAAGCTGACGTCGATCAGCACCGGGGTGCGAAGCCGGTAGTCGCCCGGGGGCAGCTGGATCACCGCGCCGGGCTTCCCGCCGTCCCGCACCTCGGCCGCCGCCTGGCGTTCCCTGACCTCGGCCAGGATGCCGTTGATCACCGCGCCGATGTCGTCGTGGGGGTCGCCGTGACGCCCGGAGGTCACGTCGTACCGGTTGCTGCTCGCCATCACGCCCTCCATGGTTCAGCCCTTGACCGCACCCATGGTGAGGCCGGCAACGATGTGCCGCTGCAGGAGCAGGGTAAGGACGATGACCGGCACGGAATAGACCGCGGCCAACGCCGTCATGCCGCCCCAGTCGAGCCCGAACTGACTCTGGAAGTTCGCGATCACCACCGGCGTGGTCTGCGCCCGCACCGAGGTGAGCAGCAGCGAGAACAGGAACTCGTTCCACGAGGCGAGGAAGGCGAAGATCGCGGTCACCGCGAGCCCGCCGGAGACCACCGGCAGCACGACGCGCACCATCGCCTGCAGGCGATTGCAGCCGTCCATCTGGGCGGCCTCGCTGAGCTCGTCCGGCACCGCTTCGAAGAAGCTCGCCATCAGCCAGATCGACAGCGGCAACGAGATGGTGGTGTGGGCCAGGGCCAGGCCGATCGAGGTGTCGGTCAGGCCGATGCTCCGCATGATCCCCACCAGCGGGGCGCCGACCGCGATCGTCGGCACCATCCGGGTCACCAGGGCGGCCAGGATGAAGACCCGGCCGGACGGGGTGCGGAACCGCGTGATCGCGTAGGCCGCCGGGACGGCGAGCACCAGGCTCAGCGCCGTGGAGATCAGTGCGGTGACCACGCTGTTGATCAGCGCCGCCGGCACCCCTTCGCGGGTGAGCGCGGAGACGTAGTTCTCCAGTGTCCAGGTGGCGGGCAGGACGCTCGGTGGGACGGCGATCGCGTCCAGTGGCGTCTTGAACGAGGTCAGCAGCAGGTAGAGGAACGGGAATCCGTACAGCACCAGCGCGAGCGCGAGCAGTGCCCAGAGCAGGAGGCGGGCGGTGCCGCGGGCTTCGAGGGGGTTCATCGTTCGTCAGCCCCTGGTCGCCAGATCAGCAGGATCGCCGCGATCGACACCGCCAGCATCGCGAACAGGTAGAGCGTGCCCATCGCGCTGGCCAGGCCGGGATCGCCGAACCGGGTCATCGTCCGGTAGATCAGCAGGCTGAGCGTCGTCGTGCTGCCCTGCGGACCGCCGTCGGTCTGGATCAGGATGACGTCGAACGCCCGGGCGGCGTCGATACCGCGGACGATCAGCGCGACCGCGATCACCGGACGCAGCAGCGGGATGATGATGTTGAACAGCACCCGCGGGTAGCGGGCTCCGTCGATCCGTGCGGCTTCGATGATCTCGCCGGGGATATTCTGCAGCCCGGCGAACAGCACCAGCGTGATGAACGAGGTGGTGAGCCAGATGTCAGGGATCGCCACCGAGAACAGGGCGATGTTCGGATTGCTCAGCCACTGGATCTGATCGGAGCTGGCCAGGACGCCGGCCTTGGCGAGCAACTCGTTGACGATGCCGAAGTTGTCGATCAGCAGGAACCGCCAGAGCAGGCCCGCCACCACCGGCGCGATCATCAGCGGGTACATGAACAGGGTCCGGAAGACCGTGGACCGGCGTCCCAGCGCGGTGAAGAGCAGGGCGACCGCGAGGCCCAGGACGAACTCCATCGCCACCACGAACAGGGTGTAGACCAGGGTGCGCACCGAGGCCGAGGTGAACGCCTCGGACGAGAAGGCCGCCAGGTAGTTGTCGAAGCCGACGAAGGTGGGGGCGACCCCGGCGAACGGGGAGATCTCGAAGAAGCTGTCGTAGATGAACCGGGTGAGCGGCCAGAGGACGAACGCGGCCAGGAACAGCGCCGCGGGCAGCATCAGCAGCAGGGCGAAGCGGCGATCGCCCCGCTCTCCCCGGCCGAGGCGGGAGGCGCGGTCGGCCGGGGCCGGGGCGGCTGACGCCACCCCGGCCACCGGCTCGGAGGATGTCGCGGGCACGGGACAGGCTCCTACTTGATGATCGACTCGATCTGAGCCTTGGCGTCGGCGAGCAGGGCCGCGGTGTCGGCCCCCGGCTCGACCGCCTTCTGGAGGGTGGGGATGAGCACCGAGTCGGTGATCTCCTGCCACTTCTCGGTCTTCGGCCGGGGCAGGGTCTGCGGGGCCTCGAGGGTGCTCACCAGGGCGGCGTAGTTCTCGAACCCGGGCTGGCCGGCCTTGCTCTCGAAGGCGCTCTTGCGGGCCACCAGCCCGAGCGAGGTGTCGGCGGAGAGCGCATTGTGCTCGTAGGCGAAGGCGATGAAGTCCTTGGCGGCGTCGGAGTTCTTGCCGGTCGAGGGAACGGAGAGGTACCAGGCGCCGGGCACACCGGCGACGCCGCCGGGGCCGCCGATCATCGGAGCGGCGCCGATCGAGTCCTTGATCGGGGAGTCCTCCGGGGTCTGCCGGTAGGCGTGGCCCCAGAACCGCATCATGGCCAGGTTGCCCTGGTAGAAGAGGTTCTGCGCACCCGCCCAGTCGAGTTGGGCGGCACCGGACGGCGCGAACGGCAGCAGGCTGACGTAGAAGTCGAGCGCGGCCTTGTGGGCGGCGTTGTCGATGGTGACCGTGCCGGTCGCCGGATCGAGCACCATCTGCTTCTCGCCGGCCTGGGAGACGGTGGCGAGCCACTCGGTCTCGACCGCGCCCTTGACGTCGGTGCCGTAGAGGTCGACCTTGCCGTCGCCGTCGGTGTCGCGGGTGAAGAACTCGGCGACATCGCGGTACTGCTCCCACGTGGTCGGGGCGGCGAGGGCGTAGCCGTACTTGGCCTCGAAGTCCTTCTTGTTGGTCTCGTCCTCGAACAGGTCGGTGCGGTAGAAGAGGATCTCGGAGTTGGTCCAGACCGGCATGCCGACGAAGTTGTCGCCGACCTTCGCCTCGCTGACCAGGCCGCCGAACAGATCGGCTTCAACGTCGGCGGTGTACAGGTCGTTCAGCGGGGTCATGGCAGGTGCGAACGCGGTCAGCCAGATCGCGTCCAGGGCGGCGATGTCGAAGGACGGGTTGCCCGCCTGGAGTTCGGAGGAGATCCGGTCGTAGAGGCCGGCGTAGGGGAGTTCGACGAGAGTGACCTCGACGCCCTTCTCGGACTTGTAGAGGTCGGCGATCGGCTGCAGTTCCGCCTTGCCGCCACCCTCGACCACGACGGTGAGGGCGGTGACGCCACCGCCGCCGGTGTCACCGGACGGGGTGGTGGTGGGGGTGCCGCCGGCACCGCATCCCGTGAGGGTGATCGCGGCGGCGGTGAGCGCGGCCACGGCGGCTCCAACGGGACGGACGCGACCTGACGTGTGTGTGCGAAGCATCTTCACTTCGGCTCCATTCGTATGTGATCGGTTGGGATCGGACATTGATGCCAATACGTTTTGCCAAAACGTCTTGGCACGATGATAAGCGGCACCGCGAGGGCCGTCAATCCTTGCTGTCGGGGCCCTGGGGGATCGGCGTTTCGTTAGGGTGCGGGGGTGCGTCCGACCTGCTGGACCGCCGGGAGGTCGGCGGGTGCCCATCGCAGGGTGTGCAGGTCCTCGGGGGCGAGCCAGGTGCTGGCAAGGTGCTCGGAGAGGGTGGGCGTCCCGGATTGCAGGGTGCAGTAGTAGGTGGTGAGGGTCACCTCGGCGAAGTCGTACTGATGGACGGTGGTGGTCACCTGCTGACCCACGTCCACGACGCAGTCGAGTTCTTCGAAGATCTCCCTGGCCAGGGCTTCTTCCGGGGTTTCGTCGGGTTCGACCTTGCCGCCGGGGAACTCCCAGTAGCCCGCGTGCGGGCCGGTGCCCCGCTTGGTGCAGAGCACGCGTCCGTCGTGGAGGATCACGGCTCCGACCACGGTGAGCTTCTTCATCGTTCCTGCCGTCTCGGGTGGGCGACCCTTCGAGACTCGGCCTGCGGCCGCCCTCAGGGATCGGGTCAGTGGAGGGTAACCGTCCCTGGTCGGTGGAAGCGGCGGCCGGTGACCCGTTCGGAGACGCCGGTGCGGTCGAGGTAGGGGGTGATGCCGCCCAGGGCTCGGGGCCAGTTGGCTCCCAGCAGCAGGGCCCGGTCGACCTCGGTGGCCTCGGTGACCACGCCCGTGTCGAGCATCAACCGGATCTCCTCGGCGAGGGCTTCGACGGCGCGGTTGAGCAGGGCCTCGCCGGATTCCTGGACGGCGGCCCGCGGCGGCAGCAGGGCCGTGGCGGCCTCGGTGAGCTCGCCGTCCGCGGTCAGGACGCTGCGCTGGCCGTCCGCCACCACGCGGGTGAGCCAGGCGGGGATGCGGAACCGGTCGGGGAAGGCCTCGTGCATGGTCTCGCTGACGTGCAGCTGGACGGCGGGGCCGACGAAGTCGAGCAGTTGCAGCGGGGTCATCGGCAGGCCGAGCGGGTCGAGCGCGGCATCCACGGTGGCCGGATCCTGGCCGGCGTCCAGAGCGGCCAGGGGGATGTCGAACATCCTGGTCAGCACCCGGTTGACGATGAAGCCACGCTCGTCGGCGGAGAACACCGTGGCGCGGCGCAGGGCGCCGCCGAACGCCACGGCGGTGGCGACCGCGTCCGGGCCGGTCCGCGCGCCAGGGATGATCTCCAGCAGCGGGACCACGTCCACCGGGTTGAAGACGTGGAAGCCGATCACCCGCTCGGGGTGAGTGAGGCCCTCGGCCAGCGCGGTGATCGACAGCGAACTGGTGTTGGGGGCCAGGATGGCGTCATCGGCCAGGTGCGGCTCCGCGGCGGCGAAGGCGGCGCGCTTGGCGGCGAGGTCTTCGAAGATCGCCTCGATCACCAGGTCGGCGCCGGCCACCCCGGCCGGGTCGGCGGTGGCGGTGATCAGGTCGGCGACCTGGGCGGCAGCCTTGGCAGTGAGCGAACCGCGCTTGACCAGGCGCTCCAGCCTTCCGTTGGCCAGCTGGACGCCTCGCTGGGCGCGCTCGGCGTCGAGGTCGGTCATCACCACCGGGATCCGCGCCTGCCGGGCGATCAGCGCGGCCAGCTGGGAGGCCATCAGGCCGGCACCGATCACCGCCACCCGGGTGACCGGACGGGCGGTGCCGCCGGCCAGCCCCTCGGGCACCACCGGCTTGCGGCGGGTCAGGCCGTGGGCATACACGCAGGCCTTGGCGACGTCGGAGTACAGCAGTTCGCCGAACGGCGGACAGGTCGCGGCCTCGGCGGCGTCGGCATCCTGATGGGGTGCCTGGCGGATCAGCTCCAGGGTGAACTCGGGTGCGGGACTCATTCGAGGGCGTCCGCTGCTCAGCCGCTCGGCAGCCGCGTCCACTGCGGCTTCCCACTCCTCGGCCGGTGGCCAGGTTGGTTCCGGACGCTTGCCGGCGTCGACCCGCTCGGCGACCCAGGTGGGCCAGGCAGTCTCCCACTCTTCCGCGGGCAGGACGGCGTCCACGATGCCACGGTCCAGCGCCTCGGGTGCCCGTTGGGTGCGACCGCGCAGCGAGTCGTCGATCGCGGTCGTGATGGCAGCCTCGGCGCCACCCAGCCGGGCGATCTGCCAGGCGCCGCCCCAGCCGGGCAGAATGCCCAGGCCGATCTCAGGCAGGCCGATCCCCTTGGTGTCGGAGCGGGCCGCCCGGTAGTCGGCGAACAGCGCCGCCTCCAGACCGCCGCCCAGGGCGAAACCGGTGATCAGGGCGAAGCTGGGGATTGGCAGGTCGGCCAGCGTCCGGAACGCCCGCCAGCCGCGGTGGGCTGCTTCGGTGGCGTCCTCTACGGACGTTGAGGAGTTCAGCACGTTTAGGTCGGCGCCGCTGCCGAAGGAGTGCTCGCTGCCGAGCAATACGACCGCTTCCACCCCGAGCGTGCCGGCGTACCGCACCGCCTCGGCCAGGTTGTCGAGGCCTTCCAGCGTCCACAGCACCGGGCGCTGCGGGGCGTCGGCGCCCAGCTGGATGCGGGCGGTGGGCCGTTCGCGTCCGGGCAGCACCAGGGTGCTGACGGCGATCGATCCGAACCGGGTCTCGGTCATCGGTGGCTCCGTCTCAGTCGAGGAAGATGTCGGGCTGCAGGGTGGCTCCGGGGACGTGGGCGTAGCCGGAGAGGTCGGTGATGCCGGCCTCGGCCAGCACCTCGTCGTCGATCAGGGTCTGGCCGGACCGCCGCGGCCCGGTGAGGATCAGGTGCGCCGCGTCCGCCACGATCCGGGGTGAGCGGGAGCCGGTCATCGCCGGCTTACCGATGAGGTTGCCGACCGCGGCGGTCGCGATCAGAGTGCGTGGCCACAGCGTGTTCGCGGCGACCTGCGGGAACTCGGCGGCGAAACCGAGGGTGGCCAGGGTCATGCCGTACTTGGCGATCAGGTACCCCGGGAACTGACCCAGCCAGCGCGGGTTGAGATTGAGCGGCGGGCTGAGGGTGAGCAGCTGCGGATCGTCGGAGCTCAGCAGGTACGGCAGGCAGGCACGGGTCAGCATGAACGTGCCGCGGACATTCACGTCCTGCATCAGGTCGTAGCGGCTGGGAGAGAGCTCCAGGGTGCCGATCGGCACCAGGACGCTGGCATTGTTCACCACGATGTCGATCCCGCCGAAGGCTTCAACGGCCTGGGCAACTGCCCGATCGATGTCATCGTCATGGCGGACATCGCCGACCACCGCCAGGCCACGTCCACCGGCCGCCTCGATCTGCTCGACCGCGGTGTGGATGGTGCCTTCCAGCTTGGGATGCGGCTGGTCCGTCTTGGCCAGCAGGACGAGGTTCGCCCCGTCCGCCGCCGCCCGCAGCGCGATGGCCAGGCCGATCCCGCGACTGCCGCCGGACATCACGATGGTGCGACCCCTGAGGGTGGTGGGTTCCGTCATCGGGGCTCCCTGAGTCGGCGCGGCGCTGGGTGCGCTGCCAGCGTATCTCCCAGCGGAGGGCTCTGGTCGCTGTCGGACGGCCCGCGTACCATGGCGGCATGGTTGACCCGGTACTTCTGGAACAGGTCGAGCGGTTGAGTGAGGCCGATCTGCTGGAGCTTCGTGGTGCCATTGACGCGAAGCTCGAAGACCGCGTGCCGGCTGAGATCTTGGCCGAGATCGAACGGCGGCTGGACGAGATGGGTCCGGAGCCTGCTGTCGACTACATCACATTGGATGAGTTCAAGCACCAAGCACGCTCTCAGCACCGGGTCGCGTGAAGTACGAGGTCCGGCTGACCGCTAACGCGCAGCGTGACTACGACAGACACATCGCGTGGTTCGCCCAGGATGGCAACCTTGCTCGCCGGATCGGTGACTTCACTGAAGACCTACTAGTGACGCTCGACTTCATAGCTGCCCATCCGCTGCTGCGCCGCGAGATCTACCCAGGCGTTCGGCACGAGGCATTGCATGTCTTCCGCTACCACGTCTGGTACCGAATCTACGAAGATGCGTCGATCGCTGATGTCTTCGCGATCGTGCATCAGGCGGCTGATCCGAAAGAGGTTGAGACAAGACTCCGATAGGTGCCGCACGAGGGCCTATGTATTACCGGATGCCGAACCAGCCCTGGGCAGCCGAGCGGGCGCGTTCGTTCAGGACGGTGAACGGCACCGGCGTCCGTCCGGTATCGCGGACGGACTGCTCCAGCAGGTCGCGGAGCTGCCAGACATCCACCGGATCGGCCCGGTTCAGCTCGAGAGTGGACGCCACGCGCTGCGCGGTCCAGCCGGTGAGCCCGGCGAGCTGCTCCCGATCGAGGCCGGCCAGCTCAAGGTTGGCCTGAAGCTCAGCAGCGGTCTTCGCGCGTTGCGCGGCAGTCAGCGACATATGTCCATTCTGCGCGCACCGGCGTAGCCTGACGCGATGCGACCACTGCGCTACTCGATCAACGTCACCATCGACGGTTGCTGCGACCACCGCGCGGGGATGGCCGACGCCGAACTGCACGCGCACCACGCTGCCAACCTGATGCGGGCCGACGCCCTGCTGTTCGGCCGGCTGACCTACCAGATGATGGAGGAGGCGTGGCGCCGCCCGACGCTCGACGAGGAGGATGAGCCGTTCGTCCGGGCGATCAATCAGGCTCGGAAGTACGTGGTGTCGAACACCCTGCAGCAGGTGGAGTGGAACACCGAACTGGTGCGCGGTGACTTGGCCGCTGCTGTCCAGCAACTGAAGGAGCAGCCGGGCGAAGGGATCCTCACCGGTGGGGTGACGTTGCCGCTGGCGCTGGCCGAACTCGGGCTGATCGACGAGTACGAGTTCGTGGTGCACCCTCGGATCGCAGGCCACGGACCATCGCTGTTCGCCGGGTTGTCGAAGTACCTCGACCTGACCCTGATCGACCGGACGGAGCTGAGCTCTGGCTCGGTTGCGCTGCGCTACCAGCCACGGCGGTAGCTGCGACCGCCGATCTTGTGGTTCTCAGCGACCTCGTAGCCGTCGGACAGTCTGCGTCCGCAGAGATTGTCGTTCTCAGGCCCGATTCGGGGCTGATACCAACCACTTCTGCGGACGCAGTTCAACCCGGCCCGAGCCCTCCGCTGGCATCGACAATTTCGGCGGACGCAGGTGAGAAGGGCGTGGCAAACCGGGCCGGTCGGCCATGCTGGAGGGGTGATGGTCATCAATGGCTCAGCAATGGAGCCAGCGCAACTGGACCGGGCGATCGGCGCGGTGCTCGCCTCGGCGGTGGGGGACGCGCTGGGCTCGGCCTACGAGTTCGGCCAGGGGCTGCCGGACCACCAGGTGCCCGAGTTCGGGGTCGGCCACTTCGGGCACGCCGTGGGGGAGTGGACGGACGACACCGCCATGGTGGTCGCCATCCTGGAGGCCGCGGCACGGCGCGAGTCGCTCTGTGACCCGATAACCCTGGGCGGCGTCGTCGACCGCTGGCTGGGCTGGGCGGCGACCGCGAAGGACGTCGGCATCCAGACCCGGCGGGTCTTCCATCAGATCAGCCCACCCGCCACCGAGGCGGCAGCTCGGCAGGCCGCGCAGCTCGTCCACGACCAGACCGGACGCAGCGGCGGCAATGGCTCGTTGATGCGCACCGGGCCGGTCGCGCTGGCCTACCTGGCGGACGGTCAGGAGGCCCAGCTCGCCGAGGCGGCCGGACGGATCGCGCAGCTCACCCACGTCGAGCCTGACAACGTCCACGCGGTGACGCTGTGGTGCCTGGCGATCCGGCAGGCGATCCGCACCGGGCAGTTCGACCCGCGGGCCGGGCTGTGGTGGCTGCCGGCCCAGGTCCGTCCGCGCTGGTCCGACCTGATCGACGAGGCCATCGCTCCCGGACGCCACCCGCGCGACTTCGCCGCCCAGAACGGCTGGGTGGTGAAGGCCTTCCAGGCCGCGCTGGCCGCCATCGCGGGGGCTTCCGATCTGCCCGAGGCGCTGTACCGGGCGGTCCGCGGCGGCAATGACACCGACACCGTGGCCGCCATCGCCGG
>JAEXCA010000051.1 GCA_023393755.1 Actinomycetes bacterium
CGACGAACTTGCCGTCGACCAGCGTCCAGGTGGGGCCAGATCAGACCGTCATAACCGCCCCGGAGTGTCGCGGCCGGGGCCAAATCAGGCCGTCACGGTGGGGCCAAATCAGAGTGTCATTTCCAGGCCAGGCCGGTGCGGCAACCTCGCCGAGCTCAGGCAGGGATCGAACCGTCATGGCGCAAACCTACCCGTCGGGCGCTCAGCGCCGACCTACGATCCGGGTCGAGCGCAGCTGGTCGGTGTGAGAAGCACCTATTGAGGCCCACGAAGCGCGCGTCGTGGTCGCAGTCGCCTTCGATCACCGCTCAGCCACTCTGGAGTGAAGCTGCAACCCCTTCAAGCCTCTCGAGGAGCTCCCGTGCACCACTCTCGGCCTGGAAGTCTTCAAGGTGCCTTCGGCGGTCCTCGTCGGTCTCGTAGTACGACAGCCACGACACCGTGGATCGTCGTGGGTCGGTCGGCTCAGCCTCGACGAGCACGACGGTGCGCGAAGGGGAGAGACCCCACTCCTCCGAACCCCGGTGGACGTACTCGATCCTCGACGGAGTATCGACCTCAACGAAGTCGTAGACATTCGAGAACTCCGTCCCGTCCGGGGCACGCATGAGGACGTCGAGTACGCCACCGGTACTGAAGTCGAGGGTACGGACCGTGCTGGTAAACCCTGCTGGGCCCCACCATCGCTCGACGGACGCGGGGCTCGACCAGGCCGAGCAGACAGCGTCCGGCCCTGCCGCCATCACCCGGGTGATCCGCAGGTCAGGCTCGTTCGTCATGTCGCGGCCCTTGGCTCCCGGCCCTTCGGTCGGTAGGTACGGGCGAAACTGCGCCGGTTCGCCTCATCGATCTCCGCCAACTCCCAGTCGATGCGGCGCCCACCGGGGACAGCGAAGATCCTGATTCCGTCGCCGAGGAAGACGGGCGCGACGAAGACCTGGAGTTCGTCGATCAGGTCGTGCTCGAGCGCCTGTCGGGCGATATCAGCACTGATGATCTGGATGTCCCCGTCCCCGGCGATCTCCTGGGCACGGTCGATCGCTTCGGTGATGGAGCAGTTCAAGGCAATGACCGTCGGGTCGTCCGCAAGCTCCTCCGGCCGATGCGTGAGGATGAACTCGGTGCCCGACCACGCACCGCCGTAGGGCTCGGCGGTCGTCTGGTCGCGTTCGTCGCGCTGCGCCTTGGCCGCGTCGTAGCCGTCGCGGCCGGCGATGATGACAGCCACCTTCGAAGCCATGGTCTGGGTGGTGCCCTCGGCGTGGGGTTCGGCGGCGGCCAGCCAGGACATGTCGTGGCCCGGTCCGGCGATGAAGCCGTCGATCGACGCGGTGAATCCCCAGGCGACCTTACCCATGACGACGCCCTCTCCTCGGTCCAATGTGATCTTGATTTGCAATCACTATCTGCACGCTAGAACAAGTGATAGTAGAATGCAAGCACTTGGCGAGAGGAGAACCGTGCCGACTGAGCCGCGATCGGGGTGCGCGATCAACGCCGCGGTCGAGGTGCTGGGCGACCCGTGGGCGATGCTGGTGCTGCGCGACGTCATGTTCGGCGACCGCCGCCACTTCCGAGAACTGCTGGCGGGATCGGAGGAGGGCATCGCCAGCAACATCCTCAGCAGCCGCCTCAAGCAGCTGACCGCGCACGGCTTGCTCACCCGGGCGGAGGCAAAGCGTGGTCAGCGCGCGAAGTACTCGCTGACCGAGGCGGGTATCCAGGTGCTGCCCATCATGGTCGCGCTCGGCACCTGGGGATTGGCGCATCGCGATGGCGACCGCCGCCTCCGGGTACGGGCAGAGCTGCTGCGGGACGGGGGGCCGGAGTTCATCGACGTCATGATGGACGAGCTACGCGAAGCACACCTCGGCACCCCCCGGCCGAATCCAGCCGATCCGAGGCCGAGCGAGCAACTCCGGAACGCCTACGAGCGCGCGATACGGACCAACCAGAGCAGCACCGGATCGCCCTAGGGAAGGGCCGTCGGTGTCCCTGAGCCGGCGAGCACAGATCGACGGGGGGTGTGGGTTTTGGTGCGAACTCGCGCCAAAGGCCACACCATGTTGCCGGGCTGGTGCCAACCGGCCGTGCATGGGCCGTGCTGTGACTGATCACTTCGCGCCGGGTGGACCCGACCTACGCTAACCAGATGGAGACCTGGAAGCCGAGTTCGTATCCGTCGCTGAGCCCCTACCTGATCTGCCCGGACGCCGAAGCGCTGGTCGCCTTCCTCGAGGCGGCGTTCGGCGGCGTCCTGCAACGCCGGTTCGACCGGCCGGACGGCTCGCTGATGCACGCCGAGGTGAGGATCGACGACAGCATCGTGATGATCGGCGGCGGAGCCACCGAGACCACCGGCGCACCCTCGCATCTCCACCTCTATGTGCCGGACGCGGTCGCCGCCTTCGACCGGGCGATCGCCGCCGGCGCGGTGGCCGTCCGCGAACCCGTCCAGGCGGAGGGGGGCGACGATCTGCGCGGCGGGGTGCAGGACCCCTGGGGCGTCACCTGGTGGTTGGCCACCCAACAGGGCGCCGCGGCGCAGGAGCCGGTCCCATTCGAGCCGCATCCGTCCGGTGCCTACCTGCACGGGACGAAGGCCGACTTCGCGGTCGGCGACCTGCTCGAGCCAGGGCGCAACTCCAACTTCGAGGCAGGGCGGGTGATGAACCACGTCTACTTCACCACCACCCTGGACGCCGCGGCCTGGGGCGCCGAACTCGCGACGGGGCAGGGCACGCCGCGCATCTACCTGGTGGAGCCACTCGGCGAATTCGAGGACGATCCGAACGTCACCGACAAGCGGTTCCCCGGCAATCCCACCCGCTCCTACCGCTCACGGCATCCGCTCCGGGTGGTCGGCGAACTGACCGACTGGACGGGGCATTCGCCGGCGAAGATCCAGGCGATGAAGGACGGCCTGGCACGGCTCACCGCCGAGGGCACCGCCCAGATCGAAGACTGAAGGCAGCCGAGGGCGCCGGCGACCCGGCCGGCTCCACGGCGCGGGCGGGTTCGTCGGCGGCGTCGGCTCCCTCGAACCAGGTGCCAAAGGGGGGTACCGCGGGCAACTCCGGGTTCACCCCCTCAACGAAGGCAGTCAGGGCAGGACGGCGATCGCCTCGACCTCGATCAGCAGGTCGGGCTCACCGAGGGCCGCGACGCCGAGCAGGGTGATCGGCCGGACCAGGTCGAAGCCGAGCCGCTGGGCAGCCCGGACGGCACCCTCGGCCAGTTGGGCCATCTTGCCCGGCTCCCAATCCACCAGGTAGATGGTCAGCTTGGCGATGTCGCTGAACGACCCGCCGGCCGCGGTCACCGCGGCGTGCAGGTTGGCGTAGGCCTGCTCCGCCTGAGCGGCCAGGTCGCCGGGGCCGACCGGTGCTCCGGTGGCATCGCGGGCCACCTGACCGGAGATGAAGACCAGCTTCGAGCCCTCGGCGATCGACAACTGGGCGTAGACCTCGGGCTGCGGCAGGGTGGGCGGGTTGAGCAACTGGACTGGCATGGCATCCTCCTTCATTACATGACACTGCTATTTAATACCAGTGCTATAGAATGGTCAAGTGGTTCGTCCCGCTCGTCCCGAAGTCCGTGAGTTGCTGATCGAGCGCGCCGCCGGAATGCTGGCGCGGCGCGAAACGATCAGCCTGCGGAAACTGGTGGACGGAACCGGCCTGTCGACCATGGCGGTCTACACCTACTTCGACGGCATGCCCGGCCTGCTTGGAGCGGTAAGGCAGGAAGGGTTCAGCCGGCTGGCAGCCGGGCTGGCGCGACTCTCCTCGTCCGACGATCCGGTCGCCGACCTCGCCGCAACCGGGGCGGCGTACGCGGCTTCGGCCAGGCGGAGCCCCGAGTTCTACGCGCTGATGTTCGACGGTTCCCTGCCGTTGCCGGACGAAGCCGCGGCCGATGGCGCCCTCGGCCACCTCGTCGCCGCAGTGCAGCGGTGCGTCGAGGCGGGGCGCTTCGTGTCGTCCCTCGACGCCGTGGGCTTCGCCCACGAGGTCTGGCTGTTCGGCCACGGCGCCTGCATGTTGTTCGTCACCGGCGTGATGCCCTTCGAGATGGTCGAACCGGTGATGCGCTCCGGGCTGGCGCGGCT
>JAEXCA010000237.1 GCA_023393755.1 Actinomycetes bacterium
CTTCCCGAACCAGCGCGCCAACGCCGGTCCTGATCAGAGCTATCTGGACTTCAGATCATCCCCGGGAAGGTACGCCTACTCCACGCCACCCCGCCGAGGACCGATCCACAGGTTCTGATCATTGCTCATCCCCTGGGCGGGCTACGGGATCGACATTTCCCCTTGGGCTAGCCTTTTAACATCTGCATCAGTTGGTGGGTCGCCCCTGATCCGCTGACCACAGGCCGGCTCGGGAACAGGGAATCAATGTACGGAATCGTCAAACGGACGCACTGGCTGACTCCGGGTCTGGTGCGGATCACGTTGGGCGACGGCGATCTTGAGGGCTTCGTCATGATTCCTGAGACCGATGCCTACATCAACATTGCGATCCCTCCAGCCGGTGCACCGTATGACTCGATCTTCGACCCGGCCGAGGTCAGGCAGGTCAGCGACAAAAGTCAGTGGCCCGCCCGGCGGCGCTACACGGTGCGCGCCTGGCGTCCCGAACCAAAGGAACTGGACATCGACTTCGTCGTGCACGGCGACTCCGGGATCGCCGGCCCGTGGGCGGCCAACGCCAAACCCGGCGACGCGCTGGTCTTCACCGGTCCCGGCGGCGGCTATCGTCCCGATCCGGACGCCGACTGGCATCTCATGATCGGCGACGAGTCGGCCCTGCCGGCGATTGCAGCCTCCCTCGAAGCGCTTCCGGAAGGCGCGCGGGCGATCGTCCGGCTGCTCTGCGACGGCTCCGACCACGAGGTCGAACTCGCCGGAGCACCGGTCCACGACGTCCGATGGCTCCATCGCACAGGGGCACCGGACGACGCCGAACTGCTACTCAGGGCCACCCAGGACATCGAGTTCCCGGCGGGCCGCCCGCACGCCTTCGTCCACGGCGAGGCCGAGGAGATCCGTGGCATCCGGCGACACCTGCTCAGCGAACGCGGGCTGACGCGTGCGGACATGTCCTGCTCGCCCTACTGGCGGCGCCACATGACCGACGAAGCATGGCGCACCATCAAACGCGACTTCGTCGCCGCGATGGAAGCAGACGCCTGACCCGCGGCGACTTGAGCTGGCCGGGTGACTACCGTAGCGGCAGTCGGCGAACCCGGATCCGTTCCCGATTCAGCGAGACGATCGCGCCAGCTTCGAGATGTTCGGTGATCACGTCGAGGTTGGCGAGCAGTACTGCGGCAACTTCGGACGCCGTCACGGCATTCGGAATGCGCAGCAGGATCACGGACGGCGACGAGACGGCCTGATGTGCAAGCAGGTTCGCAAAGTCGGAATCCTGCGAGACCACCACCAGGCCCTCTTGTCGCGCATACCCGAGGATGGCCTCGTCGGACGCATCGTGTAGGTCGATGTCACGCACGTGCACCGACTCGACTCCCGCTTGACTGAGCCTGTCCCCAACATTCGGCGACAGATTCTGGTCAAGCAGCAGCTTCATGCGGTGTGCGAGAGCGGCAGGTAGGTCTCAGAGTCCAAAGCGGCCGCAGCATACTCCAGAGCCGCCCGGATGTCCGCCAGCTCGAGATCAGGATGCTCGGTCAGGATCTGCTCGTTCGACATGCCGTTGGCAACCATTCGGACAATCGTCTTGACCGGGAAACGTAGCCCGCGAATCGTTGGCTGACCACCCATCACTGTCGGGTCGGCGGTGATTCTGTCGAACATGGCCACCTCCCAGCCGCGACGCGATGCATCCGTTGGGTGGAGCTAAGGGGATTCGAACCCCTGACCTTCTCATTGCGAACGAGACGCGCTACCAACTGCGCCATAGCCCCAGGTGCCTTGCGGCGGCGTCCAGAGTAGCACCGGACGCCGGGAGGAGGCTAACCGGCGTCGCGCTTGCCCTCCACCTCGGTGGTGAGTTCGTCAGCGGGGGTTTCGGCGACCACCGGGGTGGGCGGCATCGGCGCGGAGAGGTCGATGGTGCGGACGGTTCGCGGCGCCAGCGGGGTGGACACGTAGGTCGGACGGGTGATCGGGACCGGATCCCACAGTGAGCCCAGGCCGGCCACCGGAACGCTCAACTCGACGGAGTGCTCGTGGCTGCTGACGTCCTGGTCGGTGAGCGCCAGCGCCACCGTCTCCTCGTCGAAGGTCTGCTTGATCCGTTCCGCCCGCCGGCCCAGATCAGCCCGCATCGCCCGGACGCTGAACCGCGCCACGACCAGGAAGGCGACCAGCAGGCCCGCCGGAATGGCGGCACCCCACCAGGCGCCGATGCCGAAGTAAGCCAGCACCGCCACGCCCAACTGCACCAGCAGCAGGAAGATCAGCACCCGCCGCCGCCGCTGGGCGGCCTGCTCGTCGATCATCCGCAACTCGCGCAACTGTGCCCGGCGGGTGAGCGGGGTCGACACCTCGGCGACGCCCTCGTCCGCCTGGGCGAGCGACTCACCGGTACGGACGATGGTGACCGCCGACGGCGTGAAGGGGATCTCCACCTCACCCTCCTCGGCGTCGCCGCGGTGGTGCAGGTAGTAGGGGATCAGGTAGACCAGCCAGAACGCCGCGATCATCGCGAAGATCACACCGGTCACACCCACACCCCGCACCGTACGGGGCCGCGATGGCCAGCCGCGCGACCCCGGGCGGAGTGTCGGAGAATCACCCCACAGGTTGGCGATCGGGAGGCCCGTCCGCCGATCTTGTCGATGTCAGCGGCGTCGGAGTCGCGGGCGCGAGCCGGACCGCCGATCTGGCGGTTCTCAGGGCTGAATCCGCCGCCACAACGACATCCTCTGCGGTCGCGTGCGGGAGGCGGTTCCATTCCTGCTGGGAACCACAAGATCGGCGGCCGGCCCGGGACGCGCGCGAGATCACCGGGCGAAGCGGGGTCGAACGGTTGCCTCAAGCGGTCCGACGCAGGTAGCGGTTCAGCACGCCTTCGGGCACTTCCTCGCTGTGCAGCGCGAACATGTCGTGATCCCGCCAGGCACCGTCGACGTGCATGTAGGCCGGCCGGCGGCCTTCGTAGCGGAAGCCGAGCTTGCGGACCACCGCCAGGCTGTTGGTGTTCTCCGGCCGGATGGCGATCTCGATCCGGTGCAGCCGGAGGCTGGCGAAGCAGTAGTCACAGGCCATTGCCACCGCGGTCGGGATGATCCCGCGGCCGGCCCACGCCGGGTCGATCCAGTAGCCGATCTGTGCCCAGGAGGCCGACCCGTGGGTGATGCCACCCACCGTCACCTGGCCGACGAACCGCGGCTTTCCCCCCTCGGGGGTGTACTCCACCGCCCAGGGCAGCATCGTCCCCTGTCGCGCCCGGGCGCGGGAGCGTCGCATCAGGGTGGTGAAGCTGATCGACTCCTCCAGCGACTCCGGCGGACGGCTGGAATCCCAGGGACGAAACCACGCCTCGCCCCGCTGCCTGATCTCCGACCAGGCCCGCTCGTCGCGGGCCCGCACCGGACGCAATCGCACCGCTTCGTGCCGCAGGGTGACCGGCCAGTGGCCGAGGGCCATCGCTACCCCCGCAGCCGCCAGGTGGCGACGTCGCTGTGCGCGACCACCTCCCCCACCCCGGGAGGCAGCACGATCAGGGTGTCCGCGGCGACCAGTTCCACCGGTCCCGGCCCGCCGGCCGGCTCGACCCCGCGATCACCGGACCGGGCGAGGACGAAGCTGGTCACCTCCGGGTCGGCCGACAGCGCTCGGGTGACCGGCGCGATCACCGGCTCGTGGTCGGCGGCGGTCACGCCGGCGAGCTTGCGGATCACCGGACGGGCGAACACCTGGTAGCTGATGAAGGCCGCGGCGCTGTCCCGCGGCAGCACCAGCAACGGCACCCGCTCGCTCCCGACGGCCGCGTACAGGCTGGGACCGGCCGGCTCCATCGCCACCGGGGTGGCGTCCACCGTGCCCAGTTCGCCCAGTACGCCCGCCAGTTCCGCGGACGGATGCGCGACCAGCAGGATCAGGTCGGCCCGCAGCAACTGGTCGGCGAGCGTCCGGCGCAACTCAGCGGGCTTGCCCGGCAGGATGCCGATCGGGAACACCTGGGCGCCGTCGGCCCGCGCCGCGGCGGAGATCAGCGGAGTACCGGCGTCGTAGGCCTGGTTCAGCCGCTCCAGCGGCAGGCCCGGCTCGACCAGGTCGGCACCCAGGCTGGCCACCACCACCCGCGGCTTCGGCCGGGCCAGCACCTTGTCCAGGCCCACCTCGGCCAGCAGCCCGATCGCCCGGGCGTCCATCACCGTACCGCTCTCCAGCAGCAGGTCGCCGTCGGAGACCCGGGCGCCCGCAGGCTCCAGGCCGGACTGGAAGGTGACCTCGGCGGTGAACTGGGCCTCCTCCGCCAGTTCGGTGGCCTCCTCCAGTGGCACCACGGCATCGCAGCCGTCGGGCAGCGGCGCGCCGGCCGCGACCTTCACCACGGTGCCCGGCATCAGCGGTGCGCCGCGGTAGCCGCCGGCGTCGATCTCGCCGACCACCGGCAGGCGGACGGGATGGTGCGGCGTGGCACCGACCAGGTTCGAGCCGCGCACCGCCCAGCCGGCCACCTTCGCGGTCGCGCAGACCGGCAGATCGAGGTCGGAGTTGATCGACTCGCACAGCGTGAGCCCCACCGCGTCCAGCAGTCCGATGCCGAAGGGACGCAGGCTGCTCACCGACGAGAGCAGGCGGTCGCGATGGTCGTCCACGGTGCGCGGTTCGCCGCCGACCTCCGCCGGGGAGGTGGGCTCGGGGAGGGAAGCGGGCCGCGCGGTGGCGGGATCCGACTTGGAGCGTCCGAACAAGGCCATGCGCTTACGATAGGTCAATGACCGGCGAGCCCCGCGGACCCCGCGCCGACGCGGGCGGGAGAGCCGCCAAGGACGCCCTCCGCCAGCGGCTGCGAGCGCGTCGCGCCGCCGGCGGGCTACCGCAGGGCGACCGCACCCCACGCGCCCTCGGCCTGTCGGCCGACCGGACGGCGGTAGCCGTCTACGCCTCGGTGGCCGACGAACCGGACAGCTGGGAGTTGATCGACGGGCTGGCCGCCCGCGGCGTCCGGGTGCTGCTTCCGGTGCTGGGACCCGAGCCCGACTGGGCCTGGTATGCCGGACGCGACCGGCTGACGCCCTCCTGGCGCGGCATCCTGCAGCCGTCCGGGGAGCCGCTGGGCGCCGACGCGCTGCGGCAGGCGGAATGGATCTGGGTACCGGGCCTGGCCGCCACCGTCCACGGGGACCGGCTGGGGACGGGCGGAGGCTGGTACGACCGCGCCCTGGCCCACGCCGGCGCGGGGGTGCCGGTCGGGGTGCTGCTGTTCGACGGCGAGGTGCTGGAGACCCTGCCCACCGAGCCGTGGGATCGCCGGGTCGACTGGATCCTGACCTCGTCGCTCACCCTGCGCGCGGAATAGGCCGGACCGATGCCGGGTTGGGTCAGGTGATCCCGTAAGATGCGCGGTGGTCAACCCCTTGCCATAGGAAGAACGCCATGCCCACCTATCAGTACCGCTGCACCGAGTGCGCCACCGAACTGGAAGCTGTGCAGAAGTTCACCGATCCCCCGCTGACCGACTGCCCGCAGTGCCAGGGCGACCTGCGGAAGGTGTACAGCGCCGTCGGCGTGGTGTTCAAGGGCTCGGGTTTCTACGCCACCGACAACCGGTCCAAGGGCAAGGCGAACGCCGCCAAGCCGAGTGAGGGCGCCGGCAAGACCGAATCCGCCGGCACCGGCGACTCGAAGCCGGCCAAGCCGGAGAAGACCGCGTCCACAACCACCTCCACCGCCGCCTGAGGCTGTGGACAACTGACCCACCCGACGCCCGCCGGCCAAGACTGCGGGCGTGAACCGGACGAACCTGCTTTCCTCCCTGCGCCGCGCGCTGCGCTGGCACCGCCGACTGCTCGCGGCCGCCTGCGCCGGCCTGGCGGTCTACTTCGCACTGGCCGCCCTCACCGCGACTGAGAACACCATCGAGGTGGTGGCGGCCGCCCACACGATTCCGGGCGGTGAAACGGTGAGCGGGGGCGACCTGATCGTCCTGACGCTGCCGCGTGCCGCCGTCCCCGACGGCGCCCTCATCGAGCCGGAGCAGGCGATCGGGCAGGCGGTGATCGTCCAGGTCCCGGCCCGCGCCGTCCTCACCGCGTCCGCGCTGGCCGGCGGCGGCGACCTGGTCGCTCCCGGGCAGGTGGCCCTTCCGGTCACGCTGGCGGAGTCGGCGCCGATCGGCCTGCTGCACGCCGGCGACCGGATCGACCTGCTCGGCCCCGGTGGCTCCGGCTCGGTCGAGGTCCTGGTCAGCGGCACCCGGGTGATCGCCATTCCCGAGACCGACGGCGGACTCCTGGGCGGCGGCCCGCCGGTGATCCTGGTGGACGTCAGCCGGGACGAAGCCGCCCGGCTGGTGGCGGCCGGTTCCCCGCTCAGCTTCGCGCTGAGCTGAACCCGGCCGGCAAGCCACCAGGCGACCACCTGTCGACTCCCGTGGCAACACGCTTAAGCTGGTCGAAACCCACCTCACACAAGGAGATGATCGGCCATGAAGGGCTTCAAGGACTTCCTGATGCGCGGCAACCTGTTGGATCTGGCGGTCGCGGTGATCATCGGCGGCGCGTTCGGCGCCGTGGTCAGCACCTTCACCCAGGTGATCCTGGACGTGATCGGACTGATCGGCGGCAACCCGGACTTCAGTTCGGTGCAGCTCGGCCCGATCCTGATCGGTCCGTTCATCAACGCCGTGGTCGCCTTCCTGATCGTCGCGGCGGTGGTCTACTTCGGGATCATCAAGCCGCTCGAGGCGATGCAGAGCCTGCGCAAGAAGGAGCAGGACGAGGAGGAGGCCGCCGGCCCCTCCACCGAGGAACTCCTCACCGAGATCCGCGACCTGCTAAAGGCCCAGAGGCCGACCGACCCGACGCGGTAGCAGCGTCCGGCGCGCCTCAGTAGTGCGGCGGGACGTCGCGGAGCAGGCGCTGCTCGTCGGCGTCGAGCCGGGTCCGGGCGGAGGGCCCGCGGGTCTCCAGCGTCATCAGCCCCAGCAGGCCGCGGGCCCGGCCGAGCGCCGCGAACAGCTGAGCGGCCCCGCAGCCCTGGCGCAGCGCGTCCGGGATCGGGTGCGGCCAGGGCTGTTCGGCGCCGGCCCGGTCATGGGCGTGCGCCGCGATCCGTCCGGCGTCCCAACCGGCCGCCGCCAACTGCGCCACCAGCTGCTCCGGATCCGGCCGGCCGGTTTCGGCCGGGGCCAGCTCCTCCCCGACCAGCGCGTAGCCCAGAGCGGCGTGCCAGCGTGGCACGGGAGCGGTCATCGGTAGTGGCGGCGCTCGCCGTCGTCCGCCAGCGCCACCTCGCCGACCACCTCGGACGGGGCGTCGAACACCCAGTCTCCCCGCACCACCAGCGACTCGGCCCGGCGCAGCGAGGGAACCACCCGCACCCGCTCGTCGAAGTCGTCGACCAGCTTGTAGTAGCGGTCATCGAGGTCGATGCCCGGGATGTCGGCGACCGCCGCCAGAGTTCCGTCCTCGCGCAGGTCGAAGACGTCGGAGCGCAACAGCATGAGTTCGTTGGTCGTCTTCACCGGCAGGAAGCGGTCCCGGCCGACCGCGATCGCCTGCGCGCCGGGAAAGACCTCGATCGCCGAGCCCATCGCGGTCTCGAACTGGATCACCTGCGGCGAGGTCCGGTCGGTCGGGTCGACGGTCTTCAGGTTGCGGATCAGCGGCAGTTCCAGCACCCCGCCCCGCGCCACCATCGCCTGGCGAACCTGCACGATGTCCAGCCACAGGTTGTTGGCGTGGAAGAACGGGTGCCGGTACTCGTCGGTGAAGAAGTGCATCTCCTCGGGCGCGGTCTGCGCGGTGTCCCGCAGGATCAGCTGGCCGTCCCGCTTGCGGATCGCCAGGTGGCCGCCCTTGCGGTCGTTCACCGTCCGCGGGCACACCTCGGCGGCGTACGGGGCGCCGGTGCCGGCGAACCAGCCGGCCAGGCGCGGATTGGGCGCGGCCCCGAGGTTGTCCCCGTTGGCCACGCTGACGTACCGGAAGCCGGCATCGATCAGCGCGTCCAGCACGCCGGATCCCCACAGCGCCGGGTACAGGTCGCCGTGGCCGGGCGGGCACCACTCCAGGCTGGGATCGTCCGGCCACTCCACCGGGGTGAGGTCGTCGGCCCGGATCTTCGGCTCGGCGTTCTGCAGGAAGTCCAGCGGGAGCCCGTCCGTGGCCAGCTCCGGGTAGCGGGCCAGGTACTCCAGGGTGTCCTGCCGGGTGCGGAACGAATCCATGAACAGCAGTGGCAGCCGGACGCCGTAGGTCCGCCGCGCGTGCAGCACCTGGGCGGCGATCAGATCGAGGAAGTTCCTGCCGTCCCGCACCGGCAGCAGGGACTTGGCCCGGTCCAGCCCCATCGAGGTCCCCAGGCCGCCGTTGAGCTTGATGATCACCGTCTTCGCCAGCGCGTCCTGGGCATCGGCCTGGCTGACCTCGACCTGGTCCAGCTGGGCGGGTGCGAGCAGCGGCTCGATGGTGTCCTCGCCGATCAGTCCGGTGGTGCCGGTCTCGGCGAGTCGGTAGTAGTGGGTGAACACATCGATCGCCACCGGGTCGACGCCGGCGTCGACCATCTTCTGCGTTGCCAGGGACAGCCCGTGTTCGCTCATGTCCGCATCGTAGGAGACATCCGGCCCCGGATGCGCGGCCGGCCGAATCGCCGGCGGGATCCCGGCCCGGACACACAAGAGAGAGTGACGCAGATCGAAGGGCTTGAAGCCGTCTACCCACCCCCAGGAGACAACATCGACCACGCGTCACTCTCTGCGTGAAACCTTACAGGACGCCACCGGGGGAATCCAGTCAACTGAGGAAAAAGCGCCGCTCCCGGCCCTACTCACAGCTGCGCCACAGGTCGGACCTCGGCCACCGGGACCGTTCGGCCCGCATCGACGGCCTCGGAGGAAGGGCGCCCCGCCTCAGCACCCCTCTGTCGCGCTCACGAGTGGGGTCGCGCGAAGTGCGAGTCGGGACGCCCGCGGCGTCCAGGCTTCCTCCTCGGCGAGGGTGAGCAAGCAAACCCTTCGCACTCGTCGTCGCCTTCCCAAGGGTCGCCGAGGCTTCGAGACTCGGCCCTGCGGGCCGACCTCAGCCATCGGTGGCGGTGGGGCCGTTGGTCAGCTTCCCCTGACTGGTTACCGATCAGGAGTCGAGGCGGCCGAAGCCGCTGACGTGCAGGATCAGCTCCCCCGCCTCGTCGCAGGCGTCGAGATCGACCGTCGCGGTGATCGACCAGTCGTGGTTGCCGGCCGGGTCGTCGATGATCTGGCGGACCTCCCAGCGCCGGCCGTGTTCGGTCACCAGGTGCAGCGCCGGGCCGCGGGCGTCCGCGCCCAGCCCGATCTGGTCGTGCTCGTCGTAGTACTCCTCCAGCGCGGCGTCCCAGCTGGCGAAGTTCATGCTGCGGAGGGGGTCGTCCGCGTCCAGTGCGAGCAGGCCGTCGATGTCGTCCCGGGCGGCCAACTCGACCCGGCGGAACATCGCGTTGCGGAGCAGCACCCGGAAGGCACGCGGGTTCCCGGTGACCGGGCGGGACGGGGGCGGGACGTCGTCCACCATGTCACCCCCGGAGAGGCCGGTGAGCCGGGCCCATTCGTCCAGCAGGGAGGAGTCGGTGAGCCGGGTGACCTCACCCAGCCACTCGATCAGGTCGGTGAGCTCGTCGGTGCGGGCTGACTCCGGGACGGTCTGCCGCAGCGCGCGGTAGGCGTCTGACAGATAGCGCAGCACCAGGCCTTCGGACCGCTGCACCTGGTAGAAGGCGACGAACTCGCCGAAGCCCATCGCCCGCTCGTACATGTCCCGCACCACCGACTTGGGCGAGACCGGGGTTTCCGCCAGCCACGGGTGGCCGGCGAGCATCACCCGGTAAGCGTGCTCGAGCAGGTCGGCGAGCGGACGCGGCCAGGTCACCTCGTCCAGCAGTTCCAGCCGCTCCTCGTACTCGACGCCGTCCGCCTTCAACTCGGCCAGCAACTCGCCCTTGGCCTTGAACTGCTGCTGCAGCAGGATCTGCTTGGGATCCTCCAGGGTCGATTCAATGATGCTGACCACGTCCAGGGCGTAGGTCGGCGAGTTCTGGTCGAGCAGGTCCAGGGCCGACAGGGCGAAGGCCGAGAGCGGCTGGTTGAGCGCGAAGTCGTGCTGCAGGTCGACGTTCAGCGCGTACCGGCGTCCGCCCGGGGTGGGTTCGGGGAGCCGGGTGACCACGCCGGCGGCGATGAGCGAGCGTCCCAGCTGCAGGGCGCGGCGGTAGAGCTTCCGTCGGGCGGCCGGGTCGTCGGTGCAGGAGTCGACCAGCGAGACCACCGCGGCGACGGTGTCGGCGTCCCGCTGCAGCAGATTGAGCAGCAGCGCGTGGGTGACCCGCATCCGGGCGACCAGCGGCTCGGGTTCGGCGGTGGTCAGCCGGGCGAAGGTCTCCTCGGTGAAGTTCACGAAGCCCTCGGGGGCCTTCTTGCGCTGCACCTGACGGCGCTTCTTCGGGTCGTCGCCGGCCTTGGCCAGCGCCTTCTCGTTCTCCGCGACGTGCTCGGGCGCCTGGCCGACCACGTAGCCGACTGTGTCGAAACCGGCCCGTCCTGCCCGACCGGCGATCTGGTGGAACTCCCGGGCCCTCAGGATGCGCTGCCGCCGTCCGTCGAACTTGGAGAGGGAGGAGAACAGCACCGTCCGGATCGGGACGTTGATCCCGACGCCGAGGGTGTCGGTCCCGCAGATGATGCTCAACAGGCCACGCTGGGCGAGGGTCTCCACCAGCCGGCGGTAGCGCGGCAGCATCCCGGCGTGGTGGACGGCGATACCCGAGTTCAGCAGCTTGGCCAGGGTCTTGCCGAACCCACCGGCGAACCGGAAACCGGCCATCGCCTCGACCAACTCGCGCCGATGCGAGCGATCGGCGAGCCCCGAGCTGAGCATGGCCTGGGCTCGCTCGACGGCCGCCGCCTGGGTGGGATGGACGATGTAGACCGGCGCCTTGTCCGAACGGAGCAGCAGTTCGATGGTCTCGTGGATCGGCCGGACCGACCAGTCGTACTCCAGCGGCACCGGACGGACCGCGCCGCCGATCACCGAACTCGGACGCCCGGTGCGGGCGGTCAGCGACCTGGCCAGGCTGGTGACGTCGCCCAGGGTGGCGGACATGATGACGAACTGGGCCTGCGGCAGCTCGACCAACCCGACCTGCCAGGCCCAGCCGCGATCGGGGTCGGCGATGAAGTGGAACTCGTCGGAGATCACCTGGTCGACCGCGGCCTCACGTCCCTCGCGGAGGGCGATGTTGGCCAGGATCTCGGCGGTGCAGCAGACGATCGGCGCGTCCGGGTTCACCGAGGCGTCCCCGGTGACCATGCCGACCCGGTCGGCACCGAAGATCTCGCAGAGCGCGAAGAACTTCTCGCTGACCAGGGCCTTGATCGGCGCGGTGTAGTAGCTGCGGCCACCGGCGGCCAGGCTGGCGAAGTGGGCGGCGGTGGCGATCAGCGTCTTGCCCGAGCCGGTCGGGGTGGTGACGATGGTGTTCGCCCCGGTCAGGATGTCGATGATCGCCTCGTCCTGGTGCGGGTACAGCGTCAGGCCGTCGCCGCCGGCCCACTCGACGAACGCCGCGTAGAGCGCATCGGGATCGGCGGCGCCGGTCTCCGGGATCAGGTCGGTCAGGCGCATCGTCCGCCCATCGTCCCACCTCCGGTCGAACCGGCCGAATCCGGCTCCGGACAGGCACAGGTGGGCTCCTCCCTCCCCGACACAAACCGGGCAGCAGAGGCTGGTCGCGTCGATAGTGCACACGGCTGGCCGCTCTCGCCCGGTTTGTGCCAGGCGGAAACCCGCGTGGGGCCCCCAGGAACCCGCCCCCGTGGCCCCAGAGGCGGGTG
>JAEXCA010000257.1 GCA_023393755.1 Actinomycetes bacterium
CCCCTGGTGCGCGGCCGCGCGCCACTCCGGCGTCGCCAGGTAGCGCTGCTCGACCGCCCGCCGGATCGCGGCGTGCGCGAACCCCAGCAGGCCGCCGCGGCTCACCAGATGACGTTCGGCGGCCAGGTGCAGCGGCGCCCAGATCCGCTGCGGCAGCTGCCCGTCACCGGGGGTGAGCAGGTCGAGCAGCTCGGCCTCGGCCAGGCCGTACCGGGCCGCCCAGAGCGACCGCAGGGCGTCGGCCACCAGGCCGGGGCGGTCCCGTTCGAAGTCGTGCTCGTAGCGGTTCAGGATCAGGCCGAGCAGCGCCTCGACCGACGGTGCCGCGACCAGCCGGTCGATCACCGACCGCAGGATGAAGTGGTCGCCGTGCTGCCGCAGCTCGTCCAGCACGGTCACCAGGAAGCGCGGATTGCCGGTCGCCGGTGCCGCCACCAGCGCGGCGAGGTTCGCCTGGTCCAGTTGCTTGGCTCCCGCGGCCAGCACCGCGCCCGCGATCGCCCGCCGCTCCGCGTCGGTGAGCGGCGGCACCCCGAGCACGGGCCAGCCGCGATGCGCGGACGCGGCGCGGGCCCGCTCCCCGGACCCGGTCAGCACGAAGCGGACCGGCGATCCGGCCAGGTCGGTGGGCAGCCAGCGCAGGTCGGGCGCCCGGTCACCGGGGTTCCCCTCCGCAAGTTGGTCGACCCCGTCCAGCACCACCAGCGCCGGACCTGACGCCGCCCGCACCGCCTGGCCGAGCGCGCTCGCCACGGCCGCCGACGGCGCCTCGGCCAACTGCTCGACCGCCCGGTCGTGGTCGCCACCGAGTGCGCCGATCAGCCGGGCGGCCAGCAGCCGGAAGTCGCCGGCGTCGGCGTCCGCGTCGCAGTGGTGGACGACCACCGTCGCGCCCGGGTTGGCGGCGGCCCACTCCTCCGCCCAGGTGGTCACCAGGCTGGACGCTCCCGCGTCGGCTTCCCCGGTGACCAGAGCGGCGAGCCCGCGGCCGTCAGCGCAGCTGCCAGGGCCGGACGGGGTACGTGCAGCCCGAACCGCGCCCGGCCGAACGCCCGGTGCACGGCCGTCGCCCGTTCGGCGGCGCTCGGCACCGCCGAGGCGGGGAAGAGCCGGTCGATCAGCGCCTCGAAGTCGGCCAGCACCCGCTCGCCGAGCTCGGCCGGCGACCCGTAGTCGGCGACGTGGACGAGCGCTCCCGCCGTCCCGTCCCCCAGTTGCCGCACCCGCTGCCGCAGCGCCTCCAGCCGGGCGGCGCCCTCCGGATCGGCTTCGAGGTACAGCGCCCGCTGGTCCTCGGGAAGGGCGGCCACCCAGGCCGGATCACGCAGGTAGAAGTGGGCGTGGCCGTCCGGCCGGGGGTGGTTCAGCACCCCGTGCAGGATCTCCAGCTCGGTGACCGAGCGGTTGAGGTCCTCGGTCAGCCAGCCCAGGCGGGCGGCCAGGTCGGGCCCGATCCCGTCCGGCACCCAGCCGTAACGCTGCCCGAGCAGCCCGATGAAGTAGGGACGGGTGCGCTCGATCTCGGCCAGGCAGATCGGCAGCACCGCCCCCTCGGCGGCCTGCTCGTCGGTGACGCCCCAGCGCAGGTCGACCTCGCTCCACGCCACGCCGCGTTCCTCGCAGCGGCGGCGGAGCAGCGGGAACACCCGCTTGACCAGTTCGTCCCGCTCGGCCTGCATGTCCCGGAAGGTCGACGACACGAACACCCGGATGACGCGGTCGTCACTCATTCCGGCAGGCTACTGGGACGCTCCGCGGGTCCGTCCTGGGCAATTCGACCACCCGGTCCCGGCCCGGTGGACGACAGCCCGGCGACCCGGACCGCGCGGTTCAGGACCTCGTCCAGCATCTGCGGCGTGAGGCGTCCGGTGAAGGTGTTCTGCTGGGAGACGTGGAAGCAGCCCAGCAGGGTGACGTCTCTGCCCTCCGGGTCGTGCAGGGTCACCTCGGCCCCGTGACTGAAACGCGGACGCGGCCGGGGCACCTGCCAGCCGAGCTCGGCGAGCGTCTCCAGCAGCGACTGCCAGCCGAACCCGCCCAGCGTGATCAGCACCCGGACGGTGGGGCTGAGCAGCTCCAGCTCGCGGGACAGCCAGGGGGCACAGGTGTGTCGTTCCAGCGGGGTGGGTTGGTTGGCCGGCGGGGCACACCGGACCGGAGCGGTGATCCGGACGCCGGTCAGCTCCAGTCCGTCGTCGATGCTCACCGAGGTCGGCTGGTTGGCCAGCCCCACCCGCTGCAGCCCGGCGTACAGGAAGTCGCCGGAGCGATCGCCGGTGAACATCCGGCCGGTCCGGTTGGCACCGTGGGCGGCCGGGGCGAGCCCGACGATCACAATCCGCGCGGCCGGGTCGCCGAAGCCGGGCACCGGGCGTCCCCAGTACTCCTGATCGCGGAAGGACGCCCGCTTCTCGATCGCGACCTGCTCGCGCCAGGCCACCAGGCGGGAGCAGGCTCGGCAGTCGGTCACCCGGGCGTCCAGCTCGGCGAGGGTGCTCGCGGTGCTGGCCGCCGCGGTTGGATACGCCTGGTCAGAGCCCACGGTCACAATCTACGTCTCCGCTCAGACCACGTAGAGCGACACCTTGAAGGGTGCCTCGCGCAGCAGCTTCTCCAGTTCGAAGGAGCGGTCGCCGGTCCACTGCCGCAGCAGCTGCTGCAGATCGTCGTCCGGTTGGCCGCCGAGCAGCTCGATGAGCGCGGGAACGTCCTCAGCCTGGATGGTCCGGAAGTACTCATACTCGCCACGCTGGCCGCCCAGATCCTGGCCGGCGAGGCGCAGCCGGCCCTCGGCGTCCAACTCGGCGGTGAGGTGGCTGCGCAGCCCGCCGAGGTCGGCCGCCCGCAACTCCAGCTTCCGCGGGACGATCGGCGGACGCTCCCCCTTCACCGCTTCCTCGACCAGGCGCTTGAGATCGTCGGCCGTGTAGCCCGGCCAGCCGTGCACCAGCCGCACCCAGTCGGACGGCAGCCGGGAGGCGCCCCAGACCGCCCCGGCCAGCGAACCGGCGATGGCGGCCACGGTGTCGGTGTCATTGCCGCCGCGGACCGCCCGGTACAGCGCCTCGGGCAGATCGGAAGCCCCCGCGATGGCGGCCAGCGCGGCCTGGAAGGCCTTCACCACCCAGCCGT
>JAEXCA010000004.1 GCA_023393755.1 Actinomycetes bacterium
GGGCTCGAAACCGCAATCTGGAGGTCGATTTGTTCGCCGCCCGGGACAGGGGACGGTCCCGACCGTGGTCAGGAGAGCCGGAGCGGGGTCGGCGGCGCGTGGGACAAGGGGACGGTTCCGGCGTCCCGCCTGGTCACGAGGGCTGGATCGGGCTCGGCGGCGCGTCCGGATCACCGAGGTCGCGCTGCAGGTAGGCGACGTCGTGCCAGGCATCGTGCTTCCACCCGACTCGGCGCATGACGCCCGACTCGGTGAAGCCGAAGCGTTCATGGAAGGCGATGCTGGCCGGGTTGGGCAGGGTGATCCGGGCGATCGCACGGCGGTAGCCCCGCGCTGCCAGCCGGGGAAGTAGGACCTCGTACAGCGCCCGTCCCACGCCGCCGCCGCGGATATCGGCCGCCACGTAGATGCTGGTCTCGCAGGCCCAGTCGTAGGCCGCCCGCGGGGAGAATCCGTAGGCGTAGGCGTACCCGACGATCTCCCGATCGCGCTCGAGCACCAACCAGGCGTGGCTGGTGGCGAAGGTGGCGATCCGCTCGGCCAGCTCCGGCACCGAGGGCACCTCGGTCTCGAAGGTGATGGTGGTGTCGCGGACGTAGGGGGCATAGATCGCCACGCAGGCGGCGGCATCGTCCGCGGTTGCCGAACGGATCGTCCCAGCGAACTCGCTCACTCGGCGAAGATGTTGTTCCGGACCCCGAAGACATTGGTCGGGTCGACGCCCGCCTTGAGCGCGCGGACGGCGTCCCGGCTCTCCGGGCTGGCCACCCGGTCGACGAAACGCTTGCGCAGCTTGCCGATGCCGTGGTGGTGCGAGATCGAGCCGCCGGCCTCCATGATGGCGGCCCGGATGTTCTTCTCCATCTCGGCGAACCGGCCGTCGCCGTCCTCGATCCCGGCGTGCACCAGGCCGTGGGTGAAGTAGATGCAGACCCCGGTGTGGTACATCTGCGTCACCCGCGGTGAGACGAAGGGCTTGCCGGGGAAGCCGAGCCGCTTGTGCTCAGCCGCCGCGACCCGCTTCACCGCATCACAGACCTCGTGGATCTTGCTCCACGGCACGGTGGTCTCATAGGTCTCGCCGACGATGTAGTAGTCGGCCAGCAGGTCCCGGATGTAGGCGATCGCGTAGGTGAGCATGTAGCCCCGCTCGCCGTTGCCCGGGCCGCCGGAGATGCCACCGAACTTCTTGGCGGTATCCATCACCACCTTGAACTGGTAGTCGACCTCATCCTTGGTGCCTTCCAGCACCATGGTGGCGGCCACCATCTTGTGCGGGTCGAAGCCCTTCACCTTGGTGACCAGCAGCTTCTCGGCCTTGCTCTTCAGGATGTGCACCCGATCGGACGGCGCTGGCTTCAGCGCCTGCCCCAGCCGGAACTGGACGTTGTCCACCAGCCGAATGGACGCCGGCCGAGCGCCGGTCTGGTTCAGGGCAGCCATGAAGGCGACGCCCTTCTGCCAGTTCTCGAAGATCACCGAGCCGTACTTCTTGGCCTCGGGCAGCTTGTGGATCCGGATCACCGCCTTGGTGACCAGGCCCAGGTTGCCCTCGGACCCGAAGGCCGCCTTGTAGGCCTCGACGCCGGCCGCCTGCCGCGGGGTCGAGTAGAGGTTCTCCACCACGCCGGACGGGGTGACCAGGGTGACGTTCTCGACCACGTCCTCGATGTTGCCGTAGCGGTTGCGCTTCATTCCGGAGGCGTTGGTGGCGACCCAGCCGCCCAGCGTGGAGAGCTCGATCGAGTCCGGCTCGTGGCCGCAGGTGAAGCCCTGCTCGGCCAGCAGCTCCTCCAGCCGGCTGCCCAGGATGCCCGCCTGCACGCAGGCGGTGAGGTTCTCCGCGTCCAGCCACTCGATGGCGTCCATCCGGCGCATGTCGACCGAGACCACCGTCCGGGTCTCCGACTCGGGGATCTGCAGCGCGTCGGAGACGTTCGTCCCCCCGCCGTAGGGGATCAGGCAGACGTCGTGCTCACGGGCCAGGTTGACCACCGCGACGCAGTCGTCCTCGGTTTCGGGCCACACCACCAGGTCGACGGTGCGGGGCAGGTTGCCGTAGAGCACCCGCGACACCTCGTCGGTGGTGGTCTGGCCGTGGGAGTGGATCAGCCGCTCCCGGTCGTCCTCGCTGTACTGGTCGTCCTTCAGCGCCTTGGCGAGCCCGGTCAGGAACTTCTTGTTCTGCTTCACCTTCGAGACGTACGGCTGCTCGGTGAGCGGCCGGGTGGTGGTGAAGTCGATGTCGTAGTCGAGTTCCTCACGCACGAACGGGATCAGGTAGGGCATCGCGAACCCGCACAGGTTGTAGCGGGAGCCGGTCATGATCACGCACTCGTCGGGCTGCACCACCAGCTTGGTGTCCCGGTAGCCCCAGCGGTGATCCCAGGTGGTGGGGTCGAGCTGGGAGGTGTCGCGATTGAGGGTCTTGTCTGCCATCTGCTGCCTGCTCCTTGGGGTCCGGGGACGACGAAGTACCCGAGACCCGCGAGCATAGCGAACCGGATCGTCCCTCCCAGGTGGTGGGACGGGCCCACCGGGGACGGTTCCTGGGCCACCGGGGCCGGTTCCGGGGCCACCGGGGACGGTTCCTGCTGGTCCCGAGCCTGTGGATAGGCAGAGATATCCACAGGCCGAGGAAGTCGTTGGCACACTGGCGCTGCTGCTGGCGATGGTGTGGGTGACGAAAGGAGTTCCCCATGCCTCGACAACCTCGACAACTCGCCGATTCCGACATCCATCACGTCATGCTCCGTGGCGTCAATCGTCAGGACGTTTTCCTGGACGAGGACGACCGCCGGTGTTTCCTTCAATGCCTGGACGCTGCCAAGGAGCTATCGGGATGCAGCGTGCTCGCGTACTGCCTGATGACAAACCACGTCCACTTGGTGATCCAGGTCCGGAGCGAACCGGTTGGACAGGTGATCAAACGTCTCGGTGTCCGGTATGTCTACTGGCACAACCTCAAGCACAATCGTGTCGGCCACCTCTTCCAGGACCGCTTCAAAGAGCCGCCCGGTGGACGACGACAGCTACCTTGTCACGTTGCTGCGTTACGTCTGGAACAACCCTGTCAAGGCTGGATTGGTGAGTCACCCAGAGCACTATCGGTGGAGTAGCCTCCGTCCGAACCCCATCGTGGACCAAATAGCGCTTCGGGGACTGGTCGAACCGGATGTCCTTGCCCAGCTGGCCACCGTACCGGTCGTGGATGCGCAGGACCCTGGCTGGCGTCCGTCGGCAATGCGCGACAGCGAGGCGGCCGAGCTGATGGCGCAGCTCTACAGCGAGCTTGGGAGGTGGCCCGACTTTGGGCCCTCCCGGAGTGAGCAGCGCAGAGCATTCCTTGATGCCCTGGGTCGCGGCATGTCGGTTCGTCAGCTGGCGCGCGTCACGCAGCTTGATCGCAAGACGATCCAGCGTGTGATTGACAGCGAGGGACCAGCAGGAACCGTCCCCGGTGGCCCCGGAACCGTCCCCGGTGGCCCAGGAACCGTCCCCGGTGGTTTCGGTCAGCGGACGACGCGGGCGTTGCCCTCCCAGATCGACCAGACGGCGGCCTCGTCGGCGGGGGAGGCGTAGTCGGTCAGCGAGCCGGCGGCGTAGGCGCCGGTGGCCCAGCCGAACTGCATTGCCTTCTCTGTGGGCCAGCCGCGGAGCAGGCCGTACAGCAGGCCTCCGACGAAGCCGTCGCCGCCGCCGATCCGGTCCAGCACGGCGATCGGACGGGGTTCGGCGACATAGGTTCCCGCGGCGTCGCTCACCAGCGCGCCCCAGTGGTGGGTGTTGGCGTCCACCACCTCGCGCAGGGTGGTGGCGAACAGTTGCGCCTGCCCGAACCGCTGGCGAACCCGGCCGATCATCTCGACGAAGCCAGCCAGTTCGTCGGCGATGTCCCTGCCGCCGGCCTCCGGGCCCTGCACCCCCAGCGCCAGCTGGAAGTCCTCCTCGTTGCCGATCAGGATGTCGGCGGCCGAGGCGATCTCGGTGAACACCGCCGACAGCTCCGCCTCGCGGCCCTTCCAGAACGAGGCGCGGTAGTTCAGGTCGAAGCTGACCAGGGTGCCGTGGGTCTTGGCGGCCCGGGCCAGGTCGAGGCAGAACCGACTCGAGTTCGCCGACAGCGCCGCGATCAGGCCGGAGACGTGCAGGATCTGCACCCCTTCGCTGCCGAACAGCCGCTCGGTGTCGAAGTCGGCGATGTCCAGGTCGCGCCCGACCTCGCCGGCCCGGTCGTTCCACACCCGCGGCGCCCGTCCGCCGAAGCCCGAGTCGGCGATGTTGAACTGATGCCGGTAGCCCCAGGCGCCGCCCTGCGGCTTCTCCGGTCCCTCGTAGGCGACCCCGCGCGCCCGCAGGTCGGCCTTGATGAACGCCGAGATCGGCGAGTCGGCGACGAAGTTCGTCAGGATCTTGGTCGGCAGTCCGAGGTAGCTGGAGACCGACAGGACGTTGCTCTCCGCCGAGGTCGCCTGCAGGGTGTACCGGTTGGAGATGTGGACCGGCTGGCGATCGTCCGGAGTGATCCGGACGCCGATGCTGGTTGGGGTCACCAGGGCCCAGGCGGAGTCGGGGCGCAGTTCCATGATTGTCTTCCTTTCTCAGGCCGGGAGCAGTTCGTCCGCGGCGGCCCCGACGGCTTCGGTGACCACCGGGTCGGAGGCGAGGTCCTCCCCCAGGTACGCCAGTACTCCGGCGATCGTGTCGTTGAGCGACCCTGCTGCCAGGCCGGCGACCAGCTCGGGCTGGACGTCCTTCACCGCGGCCCCGTGGCCGCGCAGGTGCAGCGCCCAGGCGGCGACCGTCCGGCAGGCCCCGGCCGGTACCCGGCCCTCGGCGCGCTCGGCACGCAGCGTGGGGACGGTCCGGATCGGCAGCTTGGCCGAGCCGTCGGCGGCGATCCGGGCCAGGGCGTCCCGCATCCGCGGGTTCTCGAACCGGGTGAGCAGCGCCTCGCGGTAGGCGGCCAGTTCCCCGGCCGGCAGGGAGAGATGCCGAACGGCTTCGTCCCACCATTGGTTGACCCAGGCCCGGCAACGTGGGTCGTTGATCGCCTCGGCCACGGTCTGGTGGCCGACGATCGTACCGGCGTAGGCGAGCAGCGAGTGGGCGCCGTTCAGCAGGGCGAGCTTGCGGTGCTCGAACGGGGTGACGTCCTCGACGAACCGCGCCCCGGCGGCCTCCCACTGGGGCCGGCCGGCCGGGAAGTCGCCGGCCACCACCCATTCGGTGAACGGCTCGGTCTGCACCGGCGAGGCGTCCACCAGGCCGGTCGCCGCCAGGACGGCCTCCCGGTCGGCGTCGGTCACGCCGGGGGTGATCCGGTCGACCATCGAGGTGGCGAAGGAGACGCCGGTCGCCATCCACTCGGTCAGGGACGGGTCGACCGCGGCGGCCAGGTCGCCCACCACCCGGGCGGCGACCGCTCCGCTGGCCGGCAGGTTGTCGCAGGGCAGGACGGTGACCGGGCCGGCGCCGGCCGCCCGCCGGGCCAGCATCCCGGCGACCAGCTTGGCCGGAGCCGTTCGGACGGACGCCGCCGGATCGTCCCGGAGCGCGGCCAGGTCGGCCGCGACCTCGGGCAGCTCGAGGTTGAGGCCGCCGTCGCCGCGGCGCAGATAGCCGCCCTCGGTGATGGTGAGGGTGACCACGGCCAGATCGGGCGAACGCCAGTACCGCAGCCAGGCGGCGTGGTCGTCGCTGGGGTGCACGGCCGAGATCGAGGAGATCACCTCGTACTGGTCGCCCTGTGGCTGCCGGGTGATCAGGGTGTACAACCCGCCCTGGGGTTCGAGCAGTTCGGCGGCCGCGGGCGAGCGTCCGGTGAAGGCGGCGATGCCCCACTGGTCGGCGTCCGGGGCGTGCTCGGTGTACCAGGCCAGGTGCGCGCGGACGAAGTTGCCCAATCCGATGTGGACGATCCGGACCGGGGCCGCGGGACGGCCGTGGCCGGCGACCCGGGAGAGCGTGGGGTTGGTCAACGGCCACCTTCCTTGGAGTCACGACCGGCGGGCGAAGTCCGCTGTGGCCATCGTGGCGCAGCGTGGTCCGGCGGCCAAGCCCTTGCCGGGAGTTGCCGCTGGCCGGGTCAGGCCCGTGGGCCGGTGGAACGACGGGTCTTCAGCTTCACCGGCAGCACCAGGGCCTCGCCGCCGCTGGGCTTGGCCCCGTTGATCATCGCCGCCAGGTTGTTCACCCCGGTGATCCCGAGCTGCCGGATCGGCATCGAGATGGTGGTCAGCGACGGCGTGACCAGCTGGGAGGTGAGGATGTCGTCGCAGCCGATCACGCTGATGTCGGCCGGGATCCGGACGCCGGCGTCCAGCAGGCCGCGCATCACCCCGATCGCCATCAGGTCGTTGAAGACGATCACCGACGAGGGCAGCCGGGTGAGCAGCTGGCGGGCCGCCTGCAGGCCCCCTTCGACGGTGGGCAGGAAGGGTCCCACCTTGTGGGTCTGCATGCCGGCCCGGGCGGCGAAGTCGCGCACCGCGCGGGAGCGCATCCCGTCCTGCCAGGAGGCCTCCGGGCCGGCGATGTAGACCACCTGGTCGTGGCCCAGCCCGCGTAGCAGCTCGACAGCCGCGCGAATCCCGCCGGGGTTGTCCGGGATCACGCTGGGGATGTCCCGCAGTTCCCGGTTCAACACCACCGTCGGCTTCTGCTTGGCGATCGTCCGCAGTGCGGCGTCCGGCATCCGCGACCCGCCGATCACCACCCCCTCGACCACCGGCAGCAACCGGGTCAGCGCGGAGCGTTCCCGGTTGGCGGACTCCCGGGCGTCGACCAGGACGATCTCGTAGCCGGCCTCGGCGGCCGCCACCTGGGTTCCGCGGACCAGGGTGGAGTAGAACGGGTTGGCGATGTCGGAGACCGCGACGGCCAGCATCCGGCTGGCCGCGATCGAGTGGCCCTGCGAGATCGGACGCGCCCGGTAGCCCAGTTCCTCGGCCACCGCCCTGACCCGGGCGGCGGTTTCGGCGTTCACCCTTCCCGGCCGGGCGAAGGTGCGGCTCACCGTGGACGGTGCGACACCGGCGGCCCGGGCGACGTCGTAGATCGTCACCGGGCGGGTGTCGGGCGGGTTCACACCGTCAGGATAGGGGGCAACCGTGGGCAACCTGTTGCCTGGCCAGGACGGGGCTGGTTGATTGGTACCGATACCGCCCGGGCGCGGAAGAACGGAACGAGGAGAGACCATGACCACACCGGTTGCCGACACCACTGCCACCGCCGACATCGGCGTGGTCGGAATGGCGGTGATGGGCAGCAACCTGGCCCGGAACCTGGCCCACCACGGGTACGCCGTGGCGGTCTACAACCGGACCTGGGCGCGCACCGAGGAGGTCATCGCGGCGCACGGTTCGGAAGGTGCGTTCGTCCCGTCCGAGACTTTGGAGGGTTTCGTCGCCAGCCTGAAGCGGCCGCGCAAGCTGATCATCATGGTGCAGGCCGGCAAGGGCACCGACGCGGTGATCGATGCTCTGGTGCCGCTGATGGAGGCCGGCGACATCATCGTGGACGGCGGCAACGCCCACTTCCCCGACACCATCCGCCGCGAGGCCGCGGTGCGCGCGGCAGGGCTGCACTTCGTCGGTTCCGGGATCTCCGGCGGCGAGGAGGGTGCGCTCACCGGCCCGGCGATCATGCCCGGCGGCACCGCCGAGGCCTATGCCGAGCTCGGCCCGATCCTGGAGGACATCTCGGCCAAGGTCGACGGCGTCCCCTGCTGCACCCACATCGGCCCGGACGGCGCTGGTCACTTCGTCAAGATGGTGCACAACGGCATCGAGTACGCCGACATGCAGTTGATCGGCGAGGCCTACGACCTGCTGCGCAAGGGGCTGGGCGCCACCCCGGCCGAGCTGTCGGAGATCTTCGCCGAGTGGAACGCCGGCGACCTGTCGTCCTTCCTGATCGAGATCACCGCCGAGGTGCTGGCCCAGACCGACGCCAAGACCGGCGGCCCGTTCATCGACATCGTGGTGGACGAGGCCGGCCAGAAGGGCACCGGACGGTGGACCGTCCAGAACGCCCTCGAACTCGGCATCCCGGTGACCGGCATCGCCGAGGCCACCTTCGCCCGGGCACTCTCCAGCGGCCTGCCGCAGCGGTCGGCCGCGCGGGAGACCTTCGGCACCGACACCGCCCCCTGGCAGATCGAGGATCGGGCGGCGTTCATTGAGGAGGTGCGGCAGGCGCTGTATGCGTCCAAGGTGGTCGCCTACTCCCAGGGCTTCGACCAGATCGCGGCGGCCAGCGAGCTCTACGGCTGGAACGTCAAGCGCGGCGACCTGGCCCGGATCTGGCGGGGCGGCTGCATCATCCGGGCGCAGTTCCTGAACCGGATCACCGAGGCCTACGAGCGCGACCCCGACCTGCCGCTGCTGATCGGCGACGAGTACTTCGCCGAGGTGGTCTCCGCCGGCCTGGCGTCCTGGCGCAAGGTGGTCGCCGAGGCCGCGCTGCACGGCGTCCCGACCCCGGCCTTCGCCTCGTCGCTGTCGTACTTCGACGGGCTGCGGGCGGCCCGCTCCACCGCCGCGTTGATCCAGGGCCAGCGCGATCTGTTCGGCGCCCACACCTACCGCCGGACCGATCGTCCGGGCACCTTCCACACCCTGTGGGTGGGCGACCACACCGAGATCGAGGTCTAGTTGCCGGGGATCCCCGGGGTCGAGCTTGCCGGGACCACGGCGCCGGCCCCGGCACTGAGCCCTTCTGCCGCCGAGCTGGCCGGACGGGTGACCGCCGCGCTCGGCGAGCCGGAACGGCTCGGCGTGGCGTTCTCCGGTGGGGTCGACTCCGCCGTCCTGCTGGCGCTGGCCACCCGGGCGCTGGGGCCGTCCCGGACCCTGGCCATCCTCGGGGTGTCCGCCTCGCTGGCCACCCAGGAACGGCGGCTGGCCCACGAGGTGTCCGCGTCGATCGGTGCGCCGCTGGTGGAGTTGGAGACCCACGAGATCGAATCGGCCGCCTACCGCGCCAACGGCCCGGACCGCTGCTTCCACTGCAAGGACGAGCTGTTCACCCGGATCTCGGACGAGGTGGCCGCGCAGTACGGGCTGACCGCTGTCGCCTACGGCGAGAACGCCGACGACGCGCTCCGGCCGGATCGTCCCGGCGCGCGGGCGGCGACCAACCACCGGGTGCTGCGTCCGCTGGCGGACGCCGGGCTGCGCAAGGCCGAGGTCAGGTTGCTGGCCCGCGAACTGGGGCTGGCGGTGGCCGACAAACCGGCAGCGCCCTGCCTGGCTTCCCGGATTCCGCACTTCGAGGAGGTCACCCCCGAGAAGCTGCGCCAGATCGACCAGGCCGAGGCCGCCGTCCGCGAGTTGGGATTCAGCGATTGCCGGGTGCGCCACCACGGCGAACTGGCCCGGATCGAGCTCGTGGTCGCCGAACTGCCGCGCGCACTGGAACTCCGGACGGAGCTGTCACAACAGGTGAAGGCTGCCGGCTTCCGGTTCGTCACCATCGACCTGGGCGGCATCCAGTCCGGCGCCTTCACCCTCCCGTTGGTGACCCGTGGTTGAGCAGCCCTCCCTCGACGATCCGCCGGGCCCACCGGGGACGGTTCCTGGACCACCCGGGACGGTTCCGGGGCCACCGGGGACGGTTCCTGCTGGTCCACTCGGCGATCTGCCGGGTGGCGACTGGCAGCCTGCCGACGTGCTCCGCGACGTTGCTGACCTCGACCTCGATCGCACCGCCCGCCGAGGCTACCCCGAGGCGGTCTACTGTGCGTCCAAGACGGCCGAGCAGGTGCGGCTGATCGCCACCGGCGTCCGTGAGGCCGGGATGCGCACCCTCTTCACCCGGGTGGACGACGCCCAGCTCGCCGCCCTGCGCGCCGAACTACCGGAGGCTGCCCACGACCCACAGGCTCGGCTGGCCTGGTGGCCCGGGGACTTCCCCGAACCCACCGGACGTCCGGTCGTGGTCGCTTGCGCTGGGACGTCCGACCTACCCGTCGCTCGGGAGGCTTGGCTGACCGCACGGTTCCTCGGCCGCGAAGCCGCCCTTGTGGTGGACGTTGGTGTGGCTGGCCTGCATCGCGTGCTGAGCCGGCTCGACCTACTGCGCTCGGCCGGCTGCATCGTGGTGGTCGCCGGCATGGACGGCGCGCTCCCCAGCGTGGTCGCCGGCCTGGTCTCGGCTCCGGTGGTGGCCTGCCCCACGTCTGTTGGCTATGGCGCCGCTTTCGACGGACTGGCTGCCCTGCTCGCCATGCTCAACGCCTGTGCTCCCGGGGTCGCCGTCGTCAATATCGACAACGGCTACGGTGCCGGCCATCTCGCCGCTCAGATTGCGGGGCCACCAGGAACCGTCCCCGGTGGCCCTGGAACCGTCCCCAGTGGTCCCGGAACCGTCCCCGGTGGTCCCGGAACCGTCCCCGGTGGGTCGACGGACAGCCCTCAACGGTTGTAGAGGCGGTCTCGGGTGCTCCATAGGCCGGCTGAGGGGGTGGAGATGAAGAACACCCGTTCGCCGTCCGGTATGGTGTTCCAGCCGTCCTTCATCACATCCGGGTTGTACCTGGCCAGGGCCTCGTCGACGTCGGCGTACTGGTAGCCGACCGACTCGATCTCCTCGCGGGTCAGCTTGCCCGGGGCGTAGCGGATGGTGAACCGGCCCTCGGGGGAGCCGTGCACCAGGTGGGCGGTGCCGTGCGGGATGTCCTGCATGTCGGGGCTGTTCGGGAACAGCTCCAGCACCTCGGCCTGCGAGATGTAGCCGTACTTGCGGATCAGCGCGTCCACCTCGGGCTGCTCGCCGAACCGCTCGACACCGGGCGCGATCACCAGCAACTCACCGCCGTCGGCCATCGCCATCCGGGTGCGGTAGACCGCCTTGTTGGCCACCCAGGTGGCGCGGAACTCGTCGGCCTGCATCACCGCGACGATCTTCGGGATCGGTTCGTCGAAGACCGTGATGTTCTGCTCACGGCTCAGCCTGGCCGCCTCCAGGTAGGTATCCAGATCGTCCCCGACGAACACCCCGGTGTGGATCAGCTCACCGGCGTCGTTGTAGTCCATCACGACCTGGACGTACGTGTCGGGCAGCTGCCCCAGGAAGTGTTCCTCGGCGTAGTTGAAGCAGCGCCGGACGGGGGTGAGCAGGTTGCCCAGGTTGTTCTCGATGCCATAGACCGCGGACGCCATGTGCGAGGCGCCCAGCGTCCGCTTGCCGCCGAGGCCGATGAAGTAGTTCTTGTTGTGGTTGGCGAAGCCGAGCACCTCGTGCGGTACCACGTGACCGATGTTGACGATCAGGTCCCAGGGCTCGGTGACCGTCATGGTGTTCAGGTCGATCGGCATCTCCCAGTCGACCACGCCGCCGGTGGCCTCCTCGACGAACTCCGCCGGCACCGTTCCGACGTGGGTCACCCCGTTCTTCCAGTCGTGCGCGTGGATCCGCTCCTGCGGGATCGACCCGAACATCCACTCGTTGTCGGCCACGGTGTGCGGGACGTGCTGGCCCAGGGTCGGGATCACGTGCACCTCGGCGCCGTCGTCGGTCAGCGTCCGGTAGAGGTACTCGGTCATCCAGCCCACCCCGGCGTGGGCCCGGGTGATGTCCGGCGGCAGCAGCAGCACGCGGTTCAGCCGTCCGATGTTCAGCCGGGACCGGGCCTCGGCGATGGTGCGGTCGAGCAGTGCCTCGATCTCGGGACGGCTGATCGACTCGGCGGTGTGCTGGAACCAGGGCATGGCCGCAGACTGCCACAACCGGGGACGGCACAGAAGGCCTTGCCACCGGTTGCCGATCGCCGGTCCGGGGACCTCGGGCGATCCTGCGGTGACCTTCACGCTGGACTCCTGCACACCTGGACGCTGAGGGCGCCGCGTCGCTCGCGACCGCAGTGCTTCCCGAGTTTTCCCCGACGATTGGAGGTTGACCTGCATCCGCCCTTCCGCGAGGCTGTTCGTAACGTTTCAAAGTAGAGAGGTTGCCATGTCCGCCGTGGCCGATTCCGTCCGCCTGGAATACCGGGTCGATACCCCCTTCGTCGCCGTTGCCGAGCCCCGGGTCTCCTGGGTGACCCGTAGCGAGCTGCCCGGCTGGCGCCAGCTCGCCGCCGAACTCAGCTGGGACGACGGCTCCGGTCCGCAGGTCCACCGGCTCGACGGCGACGCGTCGGTGCTGGTCGCCTGGCCGTTCGCGGCTCTGACGGCCCGGCAGCGCGGCGTCCTCAGCGTCCGGACGGAGGGCCCGGACGGCTGGACGGAGTGGAGCGCCCCGCGCGAGGTGATCGCGTCCTTCCTGGCCCCGGGGGAGTGGCGGGCGGAGTTCATCGGTCTGGCCGACCCGCGGCGCGATGCGCAGCCGGTGCTGCTGCGCCACGAGTTCACCGTCGCGCCCGGCCTGGTCCGGGCCACCTGGTACGCGACCGCGCACGGCGTCTACTACTCCGAGTTCAACGGGCGGCTCAACGACGACCAGTTCCTCAAGCCCGGCTGGACGCCGTACCAGTACCGGCTGATCCACGAGACCTCGGACGTCACCACCCTGCTGACCGAGGGCGACAACGCGATCGGGGTCGCCCTGGCCGGGGCCTGGTACACCGAGAAGTACGGCTTCTCGAAGTTCGCCAAGCGGTTCTACGGTGACCAGCCGTCGTTCGCCGGCCAGTTGCTGCTGGAGTACGCCGACGGCAGCACCCAGTGGATCGCGACCGGTCCGCAGTGGCGGGCCGACGGGGACGGGCCGTGGGTCGACTCCGGGCTCTACGACGGCGAGGACTACGACGCCCGCCGGGTGGTGCCGGGCTGGTCGTCGGCGGGGTTCGGCGGCGACTGGTCGGCCGCCGCGGTGCGGCCGACCGGCCCGGTGCCCGGCGCCAGGACGTCACCGGAGGTGCGGGTGACGCAGGTACTGCCGGTGGCGGAGGTGCTCACCTCGCCGTCCGGCAAGCTGCTGCTCGACTTCGGCCAGAACCTGGTCGGACGGCTCCGGCTGCGGGTCCAGGGCCCGGCCGGAACGACGATCACGCTGCGCCACGCCGAGGTGCTGGAGAACGGCGAACTCGGCGTCCGTCCGCTGCGCGCCGCGAAGGCGACCGACCGCTACACCCTCTCCGGCGAGGGCGTGGAGGAGTGGGCTCCCAGCTTCACCTTCCACGGCTTCCGCTACGCCGAGGTGAGCGGTTGGCCCGGCGGGTTCGATCCCGCCGCGATCACCGCCGAGGTGATCGGCTCGGACATGCCCCGCACCGGCTGGTTCGAGTGCTCCGACCCGCTGGTCAACCGGCTGCACGAGAACGTGGTCTGGGGGATGCGCGGCAACTTCCTCTACCTGCCCACCGACTGCCCGCAACGTGACGAACGGCTCGGCTGGACGGGCGACATCCAGGTGTTCGGCCCGACCGCCACCTACCTGTTCGACAGCCACGGCTTCCTCGCCTCCTGGCTGGTCGACCTGGCGCTGGAACAGCAGCATGCCGGCGGCGTGCCCTACATCGTCCCGGACGTGCTGGACTCGGCCAGGGTGCCGGCAGCCGCCTGGGGCGACGTGGCCACCGTCCTGCCCTGGGTGCTGTACCAGCGGTTCGGCGACCTCGACGTGCTGGCCGCCCAGTACGACTCCGCCAAGGCCTGGGTCGACCAGATCCTGGCCATCGCCGGCGAACGCCACCTGTGGGAGGGGCACTTCCAGTTCGGTGACTGGGTCGACCCGGATTCGCCGCCGGACCAGCCGGCCAAGGCCAAGGCCGACACCGACCTGGTGGCCAGTGCCCACCTGTTCCTCTCCACCGACCTGCTCGCCCGGACCGCCGCCCTGCTGGGCAAGGACTCCGACGCCGCCGGCTACGCGGCGCGGGCCGAGGAGGTGCGGCGGGCCTGGCTGGCCGAGTACGTCACGCCGGGTGGCCGGATCATGTCCGACGCCCAGACCAGCTATGCGCTGGCGATCGAGTTCGGGATCGCCAAGGATCCCCAGCTGCGTCAGCAGTTGGGCGACCGGCTGGCCTGGCTGGTCCGCCGCGACGGCTACCGGATCAGCACCGGCTTCGTCGGGACGCCGCTGGTCACCGACGCGCTGACCCACACCGGGCACCTGCGCCAGGCCGGACGGATGCTGCAGCAGACCGAGTGCCCCTCCTGGCTGTACTCGGTGAGGATGGGCGCGACCACCGTCTGGGAGCGCTGGGATTCCCTGCTGGAGGACGGCTCGATCAACACCGGCGAGATGACCAGCTTCAACCACTACGCCCTGGGCGCGGTGGCCGACTGGCTGCATCGCAGTGTGGGTGGGCTGGCGGCCGCCGCTCCCGGCTACCGGAAGCTGGAGATCGCCCCGCAGCCCATCCCGGGGCTGGAGTGGGCGACCACCCGGCACGAGACCCCCTACGGCACCGCCGGGGTGCGCTGGGAGCGGGCGGACGGCCGGCTGACGATCACCGCCACGGTGCCGGCCGCCACCACCGCTACCGTCCGGCTGCCCGGGGGCGATACCCACGAAGTGGCGGCCGGTCGCCACGAGTGGACGGTTGCCGACCTGCCGCAGGAGGCGCCGGTCAAGCTCACCACCAGCAGCTCGCTGGCCGCGGTGCTGGACGACCCGGTCGCCTACCGGACGGTCGTGGAGACCTTCGAGCGGATCGATCCGCAGGCGGCGCGGCTCTTCACCCGCCGGGCCGCCTGGGTACCCACCGAGGCGCTGTTCGGCCCGCGGAGCCGGGTCGTGCAGGAGGTGGTTGACGCGGTCGAGGAGAGCCTGGCCGTGCTGAACGCCGCTCGCCGGCTGGCCTGACGGTTCGGTCCGCCGACCCGCCGGGCGCCTCCAGGCTCGGAGCAGGCAATGCCCGCGCTCCCGGTCGAACTCGAGAAAGGCAGTGGCCATGACCTACTTCGCGGTAGCCGACGAGGCGCTCACCTGGCGGGGCGACGGTGAGACGCTGGTCGTCCAGGCCTGGGGTGCCGACAGCCTGCGGGTGCGAGCGACCCGCGCCGGCCGGGTGCTCGACACCGACTTCGCGCTGTTGCCCCAACCGGCCTGCCAGCCGCGGATCACGGTGGACGGCGCGACCGCCACGATCACCAACGGCCGGATCACGGCGGTACTGCGGGCCCGCGCCGGGCTCAACGAGCCGCTGGCGTACCACACGGTCGGCTGCAGCATCGAGTTCCGGGACCGGGACGGCCGGCTGTTGCTCCGCGAGCTGGAGCCGGGCGGGTCGTTGCACCTGAAGGCGCGCGGCTTCCGTCCGATCATCGGCGGCGACCACGCGCTGACCGCCTGCTTCGAGGCCGACCCGGCCGAGAAACTGGTCGGGATGGGGCAGTACCAGCAGGACATCCTGGACCTGAAGGGCTGCACCTTCGAGCTCGCCCACCGCAACTCCCAGGCCTCGGTGCCGTTCGTGCTGTCGAGCGCCGGCTACGGGTTCCTGTGGCACAACCCGGCGATCGGACGCGCGACGTTCGCCGCCAACCGCACCGAGTGGTACGCGGAGTCGACCCGGCAGCTCGACTACTGGATCACCGCCGGGGACACCCCGGCGCAGATCACCGCCGCCTACGCCGACGCCACCGGCCACGCGCCGGTGATGCCGGAGTACGGGCTGGGCTACTGGCAGTGCAAGCTGCGGTACTGGAACCAGGAGCAGTTGCTGGCCGTGGCCCGCGAGCACAGGCGCCGGGGCCTGCCGCTGGACGTGATCGTCGCCGACTTCTTCCACTGGCCGTCGCTGGGCGACTACCGCTTCGACGAGGAGTTCTGGCCCGATCCCGCCGCCATGCTGGCTGAACTCCGGGAACTGGGCATCGAGTTGATGGTGTCGGTGTGGCCGCAGGTGGGCACCGGCTCGGAGAACTACGCCGAGTTCAAGCAGCGCAACCTGCTGGTCAGGGCGGACCGCGGGATCGACGTCCACATGGCCTTCGGCGGGCCGAGCGCCTTCTTCGACGCCACCAACCCCGAAGCGCGCCAGCGGGTGTGGGAGCTGTGTCGCCGGAACTACCACGACCTCGGCGTGAAGCTGTTCTGGCTGGACGAGGCCGAGCCCGAGTACGGCACCTACGACTTCGACAACTACCGCTATCACGCCGGGCCGGCCGCGCAGATCGGCAACCTGTACCCGCAGCAGTTCGCCCGGGCGTTCCACGAAGGCCAGCTGGCCGCCGGCCAGACGGAGGTGGTCAACCTGGTCAGGTGCGTCTGGGCCGGCAGCCAGCGGTACGGAGCCCTGGCCTGGTCCGGCGACATCCACTCCAGCTACCCCGACCTGCGTCGTCAGGTCACGGCCGGGATCCACATGGGGGCGGCCGGCATCCCGTGGTTCACCACCGACATCGGCGGGTTCCACAACGGCCGGGTGGACGATCCCGACTTCCACGACCTGCTGGTCCGTTGGTTCCAGTTCGCCACCTTCTGCCCGGTGATGCGGATGCACGGCGACCGGGTGCCGTACGAGTCGGTGACCGGCCGGGACGGGGCGGAGCGGGTGCGCAGCGGCGCGCCGAACGAGCTGTGGAGCTTCGGCGAGGAGGTGTTCGGGATCCTCGCCCGGTACGTCCGGCTGCGGGAGGCGTTACGGCCGTACACCCGCCGGGTCATGACGCAGACCCACCGGGACGGCCAGCCGGTGATGCGGGGCCTCTTCCACGAGTTCCCCGACGACCCCACCTGCTGGGAGATCTCCGACCAGTACCTGTTCGGCCCCGACCTGCTGGTGGCGCCGGTCGTCGAGCCCCACGCGGACGCGCGGCGGGTCTATCTTCCCCGCGGCGCGGACTGGACGCAGGCCCGGACCGGACAGGTTCACGCCGGCGGGCAGTGGGTCGAGGTCGAGGCGCCCCGGGACTCGATCCCCGTCCTCCTCCGCGACACCGCGGACGCCGAACTGGCCGCCGCCCTGGGCCAGCTCAGGACGACGACCGAGCCGCGGTAGCCGGCCGATGCGGCCGACGCCATCGGCGACGTCCGGTCCCGCGGCCGTCGTCCGGCGCGATAGGTTGGGGCAGGCGGCGCCGGTCGCCGACCATGCCTGCAGAGGGGGCCGATGAGCTTCGGGATCTCCGCCGGGCAGGTTGCCGTCATGTTCTTCATCATGGCGCTGGGCTTCCTCGCCTTCCGGCTGCGCTGGATCGGGGACGAGGCGGTCTCCGGCATGACCAAGCTGGTGATGTTCATCGTCACGCCGGCGGTGATCCTGACCGCCTTCCAACGTCCCTTCGAAGCCGCCCAGCTGCGCACCATCGGCCTGGTGTTCGGGCTGGACCTGGTGGTGCTCGCGCTCACGATTCCGCTGGCGGCGGCGCTCTTCTCGCGGCGGTTCTTCCCCGATCAGGCCCGACGGACGGTGCTGCGGTTCGGCACCACGTACTCCAACGTGGGCTTCCTCGGCATTCCGCTGGCACAGGCACTGCTGGGCAACGACGGCGTGTTCTACGTGGTCGCGTTCGTGGTGGCCTTCAACGTCTTCGCCTGGACCCACGGCGTCCTGCTGTTCGGTGGCCCCCGCGAGGGGGCGCGGAAGAACCGGCTGCTGGAGGTGGTGCTCAATCCGAATCTGCTCGCGACCGCCGCGGGCCTGATCTGCTTCCTGGCCTCCTGGCAGCTTCCGGCACTGCTGGGCCAGGCGATCAACCACGTGGCCGCGATGAACACCCCGCTGTCGATGATCGTGGTGGGCGCGAACCTGGCCGCGATCAGCCTGCGGTCGGTGCTGCGGGACCGGGACGCCTGGCTGGGCATGCTGGCCCGCAACCTGCTGGTTCCGCTGGTGTTCGTCGGCGCGTTCGCGGCGTTGCCGCTCGATCCGGTGGCCAGGATGGCGACCCTGATCGCGATCTCCGCGCCGGTCGGCGCCTACGTGGTGATGTTCAGCATCCTGCACGGACGCGACACCCGCTTCCCGACCCGGCTGTTGACCGTGTCGACCCTGTCGTCCATCGTCACCATGCCGCTGATCCTGGCGCTCGCCTCAGCGATCTGGTGACGCGCGGCTCAGGGGACGAGGTGACCGGCGGCCCGGAACAGCTCGTACCATTCCGCCCGGGTCAGGACGAGATCGGCACCGGCCGCTGCCGCGCGCACCCGCGCGGGGCTGGTGGTTCCGAGCACCACCTGGATCTTCGCCGGGTGCCGGGTGATCCACGCGGCGGCGATGGCCTCCGGCTCCACCGCGTACTGCCCGGCCAGCCGGTTGATCACCGCGTTCAGCTCGGGGTAGCCACGGTTGCCCAGGAAGGGGCCGGTGAAGAAGCCGGACTGGAAGGGTGACCAGGCCTGCAGGGTGATGTCGTGCAGCCGGCAGTACTCCAGGGTGCCCAGGGTCCGGTCGATCGACTGGTCGTGGCCGGCCATGTTCATCGCCATGCCCTGGGTGATCAGCGGTGCGTGGGTGAGCGACAACTGAACCTGGTTGGCCACCAGCGGCTGATCGACGTAGCGGCGCAGCAACTCCAGCTGGCCGGGGGTGTGGTTGGAGACCCCGAAGTGGCGCACCTTGCCGGCGGCGGCCAGGGCGTCGAACGCCCGGGCGACCTCCTCGGGTTCCACCAGCGCGTCCGGGCGGTGCAGCAGCAGGACGTCGAGGTACTCGGTGCCCAGCGCGGCCAGCGACCCCTCCACGGCCTCGATCAGGTGGGCGTAGGAGAAGTCGAAGTACGGTCCGTCCTTCACGATCCCGGCCTTCGACTGCAGCACGATCTGCTCCCGCTCGGCGGGGGAGAGGCGCAACGCCTCGGCGAACCGGCGCTCGCAGCCGTGCGCGGGCGCCGAACCGTAGATGTCGGCGTGGTCGAAGAAGTCGATCCCCACCTCACGCGCGGTGTCGTAGAAGGTGCGGATCTCGGCGTCGGAGGATTCCTGGATCCGCATCATGCCGGCCACCACGGCGGGCACCTGCAGATCGGTGGTTCCGAGCGGGAAGGTCTTCATCGGGCTTCCTTTCTACTGTCGAGTTGAGGTTGGACCACCGGGGCCGGTTGCAGGTGGTGCCGGAACCCTGCCCCGTG
>JAEXCA010000137.1 GCA_023393755.1 Actinomycetes bacterium
GGCCGCCCCCCCCCCCCCCCGGGGGGGGGCCCCCCCCCGCCGAGCCGATGTCGTCGAAGAAGTGGACGTTGACGTCGTAGTACTCGGCCTGATCGGAGGGGACGTCGTCCTCGTAGTAGATCGCCTCGACCGGGCAGCCCGGCTCGCAGGCGCCGCAGTCGACACACTCGTCGGGGTGGATGTAGAGCATCCGGTTGCCCTCGTAGATGCAGTCGACCGGACACTCCTCGACGCACGCGCGATCCTTGATGTCCACGCAGGGCAAGGTGATCACGTAAGTCATGTCCGCTGGTTCCTCCTACGACGCTTCCGTCGCCTACTGTACAACCGATGAACCCTCCCAAGGACGAAAAGCTGCACCGCGTCCCAACCCAGGTCGGAGTACGGGTGACGGTGCGGTTCACGGTGCCGGGAGGCACCCGGGACGTGGTCGGCCACATCGTCTCGGTCGACGAACTGACCATGACGGTGCTGGATCGCCGCGGCGTCGAGCACACCGTGGTGCGCGGGGACATCGTGGCCGGGCACCGGGTGCCGGTCTCCCGCGGCCGCGACCCGCTGCGGATGCCCACCGACCTGCTGGACGCCATGGCGGCGCGAACCGGCCTGCGCGGCCGCCGGTTCGTGATCCGGCTGTTCGACCTGCTGGACGGGCTGGAGCCGCCGACCGAGGTGGTCGTCCCGGAGATCGCCACCGCGGACGGGGAATGGGTGACCGCCGCTGCGTCCGAACCGCTGGAGGCGGTCGCCTGGTGGGCGACCCGCTCCGGCGTCCGCAGCATGCAGGTCCGCACCGACGACCCGGCGGCGATCGAGCGCCTGCTCGCCCGGGGCTTCCGCGAACTGACCTGAACTTCCTCCGTCGCCCGGCCCCACGGCGCCCAGGCCCGGACAGCCGCACCCGACGGCCCGGCAACGGCACTAGGGTTGGGGCACCGGACTTCAGGGGGTTGCAGTGATCCGTGTGGCGACGATCGGCACGAGCATGATCACCCGGCGGTTCGCCGCCGCGGTGCGGCAGGTGGACGGCATCGAGTTGGCCTGCGTCTATTCCCGCGATCCCGGCCGGGCGGCCGAGGTGGCGCGGGAACTGGGGGCGCCGGCCACCGAGTCCGACCTGGAGCGCCTGCTCGCCTCGCCCGGGATCGATGCGGTGTACGTGGCCAGCCCGAACGTCGTCCACCACCGGCAGGCGCTGGCGGCGATCGCCGCCGGCAAGCACGTCCTGGTCGAGAAGCCGGCCACCACCAGCGCCACGCAGACCGCCGAACTGGTCGCGGCCGCCCGGACCGCCGGCGTGGTGTTCCTGGAGGCGATCCGCAGCCTCTACGACCCGGGCTACTCCCTGATCCGCGAACTGCTCCCCCGGTTGGGCCAGGTCCGCCGGGTGACGTTGCGCTTCCACCAGCGCTCCCCGCGCTACGACCGGGTGCTCGCCGGCGAGCCGGTCAACGTCTTCGACCCGGCGATGGGCGGCGGCGCGCTGTACGACCTCGGCGTGTACTGCACCCAGTCGCTGGTCCACCTGTTCGGCGAACCCCAGCGGATCCTCGCCGCGCTGGTGCCGGTGGCCAGCGGGGCGGACGGAGCCGGTGCCGCGCTCGCCGTCTACCCGGGCTTCGTGGCCGATCTGAGCTTCTCCAAGATCACCACCTCGGCCCTGCCCAGCGCCATCGAGGGCGAGCTCGGCACCCTGCTGATCGATCACGTGGACGATCCGCGCCGGCTGACCCTGCTCTCGCTGGACCGGTCGGAGGAGGAGTTCACCGTCACCAAGCGGGGCGACGATCAGCTGGCCAACATGGCGGACTGCGTGGAGCGGTTCGTCGCGGCCTGCACCGGCCGGGCGGAGGTAGCGCAGGAGCAGGAGCGCTCGATCGCCGCGGCCAGGGTGCTCGACTCGATCCGCTCAGTTGTCAGCTGAGCTCCCGGCAGAGCGAGCGATATTGACGAGAATCGCTGAGATTTGATCGCTATCGATCACGATCGCGTAGACTGGCGCCGTGAACTCCACCGACCTCAGCCTCTGTTGGATCACCGGCGCCGGCAGCGGGATGGGCCGTGCGGCAGCCCTGGCGATCGCTCCCACGACCCCACTGGTGCTGTCCGGGCGGCGCCCCGACGCCCTGGAGGAGACCGCGCGGCTGGTGCGCGACGCCGGCGGCCGGGCCCACGTCCTGCCGCTCGACGTCGCCGACGCCGAGGCCGTCTCCGCCGCCCACCGGCAGCTCACCGCGGAGTGGGGCCCGGTCACCCGCCTGGTGACCGCCGCCGGCCTGAACACCCCGCGCCGGGCCTGGGAGGACCAGGACCTGGCGGAGTTCGACGCGATCGTCGCCACCAACCTGGCCGGCGTGGTCCGGCCGATCCACGCCGTCCTGCCGGGGATGCGGGAGCGGGGCGACGGGGTGATCGTGATCATCTCGTCCTACGCCGGCTGGCACCTCTCCTCCTCCCCCGGCGTCGCCTACTCCGCCAGCAAGCTGGCGCTGTCGTCGATCGCGTTCAGCCTGAACGCCCAGGAGGCCAGGCACGGGGTGCGGACGACCCACCTGTGCCCGGGCGACGTGAACACCGACTTCCTCCGGATGCGTCCGGCGATGCCCGGCGAGGACGCCCGGGCCCGGATGCTGAGCGCCGACGACATCGGACGGACGGTGCGCTTCGTGCTCGACAGCCCGAGCCACGTGGTGATCGACGAGCTGGTCATCTCGCCGACCTCGCAGTCGCGCTGAGCGGCGCCGTCCGAGACCGCCGCCACTCACGGCCGTGACCGACAGCCTGCTCCTGACCTTCGACGTCGGGACCACCGCGATCAAGACCACCCTGTGGGACGGGTCGCTGCGCCCGCTGGGCCTGCACCGGGCGGAGTACCCGCTGACCACCCGCGGCTCGCGGATCGAGGTGCCGCCGTCGGTCTACACCGACGCGGTGGTCACCGGCGCCCGCGAGGTGCTCCGGGCGGCGGAAGGCAGGGTGGTGGCGCTGTCGTTCACCACCCAGGGCGAGACCCTGATCGTCACCGGCCCGGACGGCCGCCCCCGGGGCAACGCCATCGTCTGGCTGGACGACCGGGCCGGCGCCGAGGCCGCCGAACTGGGCCGGCGGATCGACCCGGACACCTTCTATCTCGCCACCGGACTCCCCGAGTTGAACGGCGCGGTGCCGCTGGCGAAGGCGCTGCAACTGGCCCCGGTGCTGGGGACGGAACCCGGCCTGCGCCTGCTGCTGCTGGAGGACTACCTGGTGGGCTGGCTCACCGGAGCCGCGGTGGGCAACCGCTCGCTGCACACCTCCGCCGGCTGGTTCGACCTGCGCACCGACGACTACTGGGAGGAGGCGCTGGCCGCGGCAGGCCTGGACCGCGCCCGGCTGCCCGACCTGGTGGGCAGCGGCCAGCCGCTCGGGACGGTCCTGCCGGAGCGGGCCCGCGAACTCGGCCTTCCGCCGGACACGGTGGTCGTCTCCGGGGCGATGGATCAGGCCGCCGCGGCGCTGGGCGCCGGGCTGGACGCCCCCGGCCGGGTCGGGGTGTCCTTCGGGACGGCCCTGGTGGTCGCCGCGCCGTCCACCGACCTCCCCCACCACCTGGAACTGCGTCCCACCGTCTACCGGCATGCGCTCGACGGCGGCTACCTGGTGGTGCTGATCGCGCAGACCGCCGGCGCCCTGCTCCGCTGGCTGCGGGACCTGCTCTCCGACGACCTCGACTACGCCGACCTGGACCGGCTGGCGGCCGGCGTCCCGCCCGGCTCGGAGGGCCTGCTGGCGCTGCCCTTCTTCGAGGGCGGCTACGGCCCGGAGGCCCGCGCCCGGGGCGGCTTGCTGGGCCTCACCCTCGGCACCGGCCGCGGCCACCTGGCCAGGAGCCTGCTGGAGGGGACCTCCTTCGCGCTGCGGGACCTGCTCGGCACGCTGGCCGACCTGGGCATCCCCGCCGACCAGCTGCGCACCAGCGGTGGCGGCTCGCGGAGCCGGCTGTGGCAGTCGATCGCCGCCGACGTCTGCGGCGTCCCGCTGACCCCGCTGCCGGCCGGCGAAGCCACCTCCGCCGGCGCCGCCCTGCTGGCCGGTTGGGGGGCGGGCCTGTTCCCGCCCGGTACCGACCCCCGCGCCCTCGATCGGCTGGAACCCGTCCGGCCCCGGCCCGAACCGGCCTACACCGCCGGCCACCGCCGCTACCGCGAGGCCCTGGACGCGCTGCGTCCGTTCTGGCCCACACCGCAAGGAGAAGGATCATGACCCGCGCGAAGATCGGCGTTCTCGGCCTGCTGCTGGAAGCCTACAAACCGCTGTTCCCCGGCATCCAGGAGGAACAGGAGGCCTACCTGCGCGGCGTCCTGGCGGGCTTCGGCGAGATCGCCGACTTCGACTTCCCGGGCGCCGCCACCACCCGCGACGAGATCGAGGCCACCGTCCGCCGATTCAACGCCGACGGACTGGACGGCGTGCTCATCGTGATGCTCTCCTACGCCCCGGGACAGCACCTGATCCACGCCCTGCGGGAGAACCACCTGCCGCTGGCGCTGGTGCTGATCCAGCCCGAGGAGCGGGTCCGTCCCGACATCGACGAGCGTGGCCTCACGGTCAACCAGGGGATCCACGGCTCGCAGGACGTCGCCAACTCGCTGACCCGCTCCGGCGTCAGGTTCGAGGTCTACGCCGGCAGCCGGACCGACGGCCGGCTGGCCCGCTTCCTGGTCGACTTCGCCGCCGCGGCGGCGACCACCACCGCGGCCCGGCGGATGCGGCTGGGGGCGATCGGCGCGCTCACCGGGATGGGCGACATCATCGTCGACGAACTCGCGATGTTCCGGGGCCTCGGCCCGCAGATCTGCCACGACGCGGTCGGCCAGGTGTTCCGGCACTGCGAGGCGGTGGCCGAGGCCGACGTGCTGCGCCGGGTGGCCGAGGACCGGGAGCGGTTCGAGGTGGATCCCGGGCTCGGCCCCGAGGCGCACGGCTACGCCGTCCGGCTGTACCTGGGGATCAAGGCGTGGCTGGACGAGAACGGCTACGCCGGCTACACCGCCCACTACGAGGATTTCGGCGCCGACGGACGGTTCCACCAGTTGCCGCTGCTGGCCGCCTCCCACCTGCTGGCCGACGGCTACGGCTACGCCGCCGAGGGCGACGTGATGGCCGCCGCCCTGGTCACCATCCTGGGCCGGCTGGTCGGCGAGGTGAACTTCACCGAGATGTACATGTTCGACCTGGAACGCGACGCGATCCTGTTCGCCCACGCCGGCGAGGGCAACTGGGCCACCGCCGCCGGCCGGCCGCGGCTGATCGACCGGGTGCTCACCGAGGGCGGCCTGGGCAACCCGCCGACCCCGATCTTCACCCCCCGTCCGGGACGAGCGACGATCGCCTCCCTGGTGCACCTGGGCGAGGAGCGGTTCCGGCTGGTGTCGGCCTCCGGGGAGCTGCTGGAGCAGGTCGATCTGCCGGGCTGCGAGATGCCGTCCTTCTTCTTCCGTCCCGACCGCGGCGCCGAAGCGCTGGCCGCGGACTGGCTGCGCTCGGCCGGAGCCCACCACCAGGCGCTGGTGCTGGGCGACCACGAGGCGCGGATCGCGCTGTGGTGCCGGATCAACGGCATCGAGCAGGTCCGGCTCTAGCCACCGCCACCCCTGAGGAGGAGCATGTTCACCCAGGTTTCCCGCTCGCTGCGCGAACTGGTCGGAAGCGACTATCTCGACGCGGTGATACGGACCAACCACGCCCTCACCGGCCGCCCGCTGGATGAACTCCGGGCGCTGGGCGACGAACCGGTCGACTTCTTCCCGGCCGACTTCGCCGCACGGAGCGCGGACCTTGCCCGGCGGGCCGGCGAACCGCTGGTCACCGGCTTCGACGACGGCCTCGTCGGAGCGCCGACCGACGCCTTCCGCCGCGCCCAGCAGACCTCCTCCGCTCCGTTGGGCGGGCTGGGCGTCTGCCGGATCGGGCAGGACGGCCGGATCCACCTCGCCGCCAAGAGCGAGCACTACCAGTTGGCCCTGGGCCACGCCTTCCCGGGCTACCAGCTGATCGACCGGGCCCGCGAACTGGGCATTCCCAACGCCACCCACAACAACACCCGCGGCCAGATCACCCGGCTGGCCGAGGCCGCGCTGGTCGCTGCCGCGAACGGGATCGAGGATCCGGACGACCTGGCCGGTCTGCTGGCCAGCGACCAACCACGGGCACTCAACCGCGTCCTCAACCTGGAGACCGGTTCGCTGGCGGCCGAGGCGGCGCTGAAGCTGATGCTCACCCGGTTCCACGACGCGGACGGTGGCGAGGCCCCGCAGTCCGGGCTGATCCCGGTCTTCCTCGTGCTGGCCGACTGGGGCGGCGGCCCGGCGGCCAACTACCACGGCACGACGGTGCTGGCGCAGGGCCTGCGGGGGTTGTGGCCGTCCTGGGTGGCCAGGGCCTCCGCCGCGGAGCTCTTCGAGGTGGTGCCGGTGCCGATCGACGACATCGACGGCTTCCGCGCGCGGTTCGAGCGCCACCACGCCGGCCGGTACCGGATCGCCGGGTTCTGCCACGAGATCGTCCTGATGAACTACGGCGGGCACACCCTCGACCCCGCCTTCCTGCAGGCTGCCTACCAGCTCTGCCAGCAGCACGACGTGCCGGTGTTCTGCGACGAGATCCAGAGCGGCGCCTGGTACGGCGAGCTGTTCCTGTTCCGCCGCTACCGCATCCAGCCGGACCTGGTGGCGATCGGGAAGGGCTTCCCGGGCGGGGTGTACCCGGCCAGCCGACTGCTCCTCACCCGCGCCGCCGACCGGCTCTCCCAGTTCGGCGCACTGGTGACCAACGGCCAGGAGGAGCTCGCCAGCCTGGCCTACCTGATCACGATGGAGTTCGTCCGGGCGAACGGCGAGTGGATCGACGCGATCGGGCGGCTGTACAGCGACCGCCTCCGCGAGCTCGTCGACGGCTTCCCCGGTCTGCTGGCCGCGGCCACCGGGGACGGCCACATGGGCTGCCTGCAGTTCCACCGGCCGGAGGTGGCGGTCGAATTCTGCCGCCGGCTGGACGAGCTCGGGGTGGACACCAGCACCCAGGCCTACAAGCCGAGCGCTCCGCCGACCGCGCTGACCAAGCTGCCGGTGATCTCCGACGAGACCACCGTCGACGCCGTGGTCAGCCGGATGGCGACCGCCTTGCGCGAACTCGCCCAGTCCTGATCGATCCCAGGAGGTATCCCATGCCACTCGATCCGCACCGCCGCGCCGAACTGCCGGTCACCGGCCGACAGGCGACGGCCGAACTCCGCCGCTGCGGGGTCGCCGAGGGCGACGTCCTGCTGGTGCATTCGGCACTGCGTCCGTTCGGCGAGGTGAGCGGCGGTGCCGCCGCCATCGCCGCCGCGCTGCGCGAGGCGGTCGGTCCCGGTGGCACCGTGGTGGCTCCCGCCTTCACCTTCCGGCACGAGGTCGAGCCCGACCCGGTGATCGACCCGGCGAACGACCACTCCGAGATGGGGGCGATCAGCGAGGCGCTCCGGCTGACCCCGGGCGCGCTGCGCAGCACCGCCTACCGGCACAGCTTCTCGGCGGTGGGACGGCACGCGGCGACCGTCACCGACACCGATCCCGCGCTGTCGGTGTTCGACCTGCGCAGCACCTTCGGCCGGTTGCTGGCGCTGGACGCCAGGGTGGTCCTGCTCGGCCTCACCTACGTCTCCTGCACCAGCTTCCACTTCGGCGAGTACCTGGTGCAGATCCCCGACCGGCACGTGGTGGAGCGGCCGGTCCGGCTACGCGGCGCGGACGGCGGACTGACCGGGGCGGTGCTGCTCGACTACCAGCCCCGGCCGACCGACGACGGCCGGGAATACGAGCACGAGCACGACTTCGACCGGGCCGGCGCGCTGCTGGAGGAGGCGGGCAAGGTACGGGTCGGCGCGATCGGGAACGCGGTGATCCGGGTGTTCGCGCTACGCGACCTGATCCACCTGCTGCTGGACCGCTACGGGCTCGAGCAGGACATCTTCTACCTCGACCCGGCGGTGGGCCCGACCCGGCTGGCCGACGGGGTGTCGGTGTTCACCGGCGACCTGCTGGACGGCGCCGGACGGCTGGTGGAGACCAACTGGTCCTGCCTCGATCCGTCACTGATGCACCGCTGATCAAACGCGGCATCGATCCCTGAGGTCGCGCGAAGCGCGAGTCTCGAAGGGTCGCGGGGCTTCGAGACTCGGCCCTTTGGGCCGCCCGCAGCTACCGGGCGGGCGTTGATCAGCGCTTAGGCCAACCGGAGCAGCACCGCGCCCAGGGGCGCCAGGCTGAGCTGGAGCACCAGGTCATCGCGGTCCCGAACGAAGCCGACCACAGCGTCCTGCTGGAGCACGGAGCGTACTTGGGAGACAGTCCGGTCACCGACCCGGAGGCGGGGCCCCGCCAGCGGATCCAGCGAACCATTGAGCAGGTAGACCACCTCGCCGTCGGAATCCGGGTAGCTGTAGACGGTGACGTCGGCGGTGCCGCGGAGGAACACCAGGCCGGGATCCCACTCCGCCAGCACCTGCTGCAGCAACTCCTGCCGCAGGGTGGTGCGCAGCATCGGCGGCACCACCTCGAGCGGGTCGAAGCGGCCGAACGGCATCACCAGCAGCCGCTCGTCAACCACGACGTGGCCCGGGCCGGCGTCGCGGTGCTCCGCGCCCTGCAGCCGGGTGAGGTCGCGGGCGCGTCCCGGACGGTAGTCGATCAGCGCGATGTCGCCGCCGAGCAGCAGCACCGAGGCCCGGGCGCCCGAACGCTCCATCAGCCGGACGCCCCCGACGGCCTGCTCGTAGGTGGCGAACCCCTCCTGGTCGCCGGTCCAGGCCACGGCGTCCGCGCCGGCCAGGTCGCCCAGCCCCAGCGCGATCAGGCTCTCGACCGCCTCGGCGTCCAGCAGGGCGCGGTTACGCTCCAGCAGGGCGCGGGCGGCCTCGGCGCCGATGGTGCGGAAGTACTGGCCGCCGACCGCGACGATCTCCCCGGCGAGGGTGTGGTCGGTGGTGTAGCGGAACGGAATCCCGTAGCCGGCCAGCAGTGGGCCGAACAGGTACTCCCGCGGGTACAGCTCCACCATGGACGCGCCGGAGGCGGTGTGCAGCGCGGCCGCGGACTCCTCGCTGACCAGCACCGCGACGCCCTGCCGGGGGCGGGCGAAGACGCCGCCGGCCAGACCGGCGTCCAGTTCCTCGCGGGTGTCGGCGAGCGCGTCCTGGTACCGGTCGGCCAGGACCGGGCCGTTGCCGTTCAGGTCGTAGAAGTCCAGCGTCATTCCGGACGGGGCGAGCACCTGGGCGCTGAGCAGCTGGAACCGGGTGAAGGCCAGCGACTTGGCGAAGCGGGAGTACGGGAAGTTCTCCAGTTCGGGGTAGACCTCGGTGCCGGCGGGCAGCAGCGCGCGGTGCGCGTCGGCGATGCTGTGGAACAGCGACAGGTAGTCGGCCGGCCGCCGCTCGGCGTAGGCCGGAAGATGGATCCGCACCGCCGGGGCATGCGGGCCGCACAGCGCGGCCAGCAGCGGAGTCCAGCGGCGGCCCTCGCTGGCATGCACGGCGGGCACCGACGTCATCAGGCCGAGGCGGGTCTGTGGCGACACCGCGTGCACCGCCCGTTCCACCCCGGCCGCGGCCTGCTCCAGCGCCTCCCGGGCGGTCTCCAGCCAGATCCGGCGATAGGGGTGCGGCTCGCCGGGAGCGAGCAGTCCGGCGACGAACTCGGAGCGGGTGAGCGTCCGGCCGGCCCGCCGGGAGAACTCCGCCAGGTGGTCGTCGCAGAAGCAGCCTCCCCACTCCAGCGGGGCATGGTTGTGGTAGCGGAAGTCGTCCTCCACCCAGAGGAACCGCGGCCGGGCCGCGGCGTAGCAGCCGTACAGGCCGGCCAGGTACTCCTGCCAGGCGGGGTCGCGGGGGCAGACGGCGAGTTCGGCGGTGCGTCCGGCCGGATCGACCATCAGCCGGAAGTCCTGGCCCGGCCGCAGGTGTTTGCCGTAGTCGCCGTGCATCACGGTGTGCCAGGGGTTGAGCGACATGGTCGCGCCGGCCGGGGCGGCCACCGCGGCCACCCGCTCGGCGAGGTCGCGGTACCGGAGCCGTTCGGCCTCGTCGGTGTGCCCGGTGTTGAGCTCCTCGACGTTGGCGAACACCATGACGTCGTCGATCCGCCCGGCCCCGATCAGCTCCGGCAGGACGGCCAGGCCGGCCTCGTCGGTCCAGCCGGGGTCGAGCGCCAGCCGCAGCGAGTACAGGTAGCTCATCCGACCTCCACGTCGTAGAAGGAGAGGAACGGCAGGCGGGTGCAGTCGGCTAGCACGATGCCGCCGTGGTCCATCCGCCAGCTGCCGTGGACGACGGTCCGGCCGGAGAGTTCGCGGGCCGCGGTCAGGGTGATGGTGTCGCCGTCGATCGCCCAGGCCGCGAGCGGCACGGCGCCGAGCCCGTCCACCAGGTCGAACGGGCAGCGCTCGACCGGCAGGCCGAAGTCGTTGATCCAGTTCCGGATCGGCGCGAACCGCAGCCGGACCGCCGTGGTCCCGGTACGGACCGCCTCGACCGGTTCGGGCGCCCGCCAGTCCCTGGCCAGCCCGTGGCCCTCGGCGAGCGCGGCGTCCGCCAGCCGCTCGGCCAGCACCAGGTTGCCCGCCGAGCTGAGGTGGATGAAGTCGTACAGCGGGAGGTCGCCGGTCGGCACCAGGTGGACGCCGGGCACCCGGTGGGCGGCCCGCCGCTGCTGCTCGCGCAGCATCCCCCACTGGCTGTCCTGGTCGTCCTCGACCGCCATCGTGCACCGGGCCAGCTGCGCGGTGTAGAACGGCAGGTGCGGGGCGTCGAGCCGCTCGCGGAAGCGGGTGACGAAGCTCGCGAACCGGTCGGCGTAGTCGCCGGCGCTGTGCTCGAAGCAGTCCGCCTCCCCCTGGTACCACAGCACGCCGCGCGGGCTGCCGCCGGCCGCGGCCAGCATCTCCAGGGCGTTCTCCGCCAGCGGGCCGAGGCTGGCGTCCTGCAGCCACCAGCGCAGCGGTGAACCGCCGAAGGCCGCCATCACCAGGCCGACCGGGACGCCGGCTGCCGCGGACACCCGCTTGGCGAAGTGCAGCGCCGGGGAGTGGCCCGGATTGTGGTTCTCGAAGTGCCCGGTGTGGACGGCCCGCGTCCCGTCGTTCAGCGGATGCGCGGCCAGCGCCCAACTGCCGTCCGCCCGGTAGTGGTGCACGCCCAGCTGGGGTCCGTCCACCACCCGGTCCCGGGCCCGTCCGGCGGCGTTGCTCTGCCCGATCACCAGGTACAGGTCGCCGACCCCGACGTGATGGACGAGGTCGCCGCGGGTGAGCGAGTAGCCGTCGCCGCCGACCTGCTCCAACTGGGTCTCCACCCGGTAGCCGCCACCGGCCGGCAGCCGCAGGGTGACCTGCCAGGTCGCGTCGGGCGCCAGCTCGGCCCGGGTCCAGGGCACCACCGCGCCGCCGTCCAGCTCGCTCACCACCCGGGCGGAGACCGCCACCTCCGCCTGGATCAGGTTGAACCCGAACGGCGGCTCGGGATCGATCGCGGCCGGTTGGACCCGGCCGGACAGGGTGACGGTGGCGGTGTCGTCGGCGTCCCTGGGCAGCAGCTGCCAGTCCACCAGCCCCGAGGTGATGGTCACCCCGGGCAGATCGCCTCGTGCGGTCATCCGGGCCTCCTCCGGCTCGACGTTCAGCCTACGGCGGTGATGGCGGCTTCCACCTGGGAGAGCCGGGTGGCCCCGACCAGCACCGAGTCGACCCCGGGCTGCCCGGCCAGCCAGCGCAACGCCCAGGACGCCATCGGCAGCCCGGCCTCCGCCGCGTCGGCGGCGATCCGGTCCAGCCTGGTCTGCAGTTCCTCGTCGATCGGCGCCACCCAGTCGGGCTTCTCCGCGCCGCGGGTGCCGGCCGGCGCGGCCTCGCCGCGACGGTACTTGCCGGTCAGCAGGCCGCCGGCCAGCCCCTGGTAGGGGACGACCGAGATCCCCGCCTGGACGCAGTACGGGACCAGCCGGTCCAGGGCCGCGGTGTCCAGCAGGTTGAGCCGCGGCTGGCAGACCGCCGGCCGGGCGACCCCCAGCCGGTCGGCCGCGGTGACCAGGCCGGCGAGCTCGTCGGCGTCGTGGTTGCTGACTCCCCAGGCGCGGATCCGGCCCGCGGCGAGCTCGGCTCCCAGGGCGGCGACGATGTCGTCGTCCGGGGTGTGCGGATCGGGCTTGTGCAGGTAGTAGACGTCGACGTAGTCGGTGCCCAGCCGGCGCAGGCTGCGGTCGAGCTGGGTCCGGATCGCCGCCGGCGAGGTGAACTCGTCGACCTCGGCCTCGCCCACCTTCATCCCGAGCTTGGTGGCGACCACGAACTCCGCGCGCCGGCCGGCGATCGCCCGGCCGACGATCTCCTCCGCCACCCCGCCCGAGGAGCCGGCGACCCGGGCGTAGCCCTCGTACATGTTGGCGGTGTCGATGAAGTCCACCCCGAGCTGGGCGGCACCCAGGATCAGGTCGACCGCGTCCTCGGCGGCCACCGGGGTGCCGAAGGTCATCGTGCCCAGGCAGACCCGCGGGACGCTGATCCCGCTGCCGCCGAGGGTTCGTCGCTGCATCATCGCTCCTCCCCGAGCGCTTCGATCCGTTCCAGTTCAGCGGCCAGCTCGGCCAGCTGCCCGTCCGCCAGCCCGGCTGCCCGGCCGGGCACCCGGAAGCAGGCCGGGGCGTAGCCCCGGTGTGCCATCAGCGCCTCGAAGGCGGCGATGATGTCGCCCGCCCAGCCGAGGGCGAGGAAGTGCTGCCAGGGCCGCTGCAGCTCGAGCACCTCGGCCTCGCGGCCGGCGACCGCGGCCGCCCAGACCCTGGCGTAGAACCGGGGCACCAGGTTCGCCCAGGTGCCGATGCTGCCGTGCGCGCCGGCGAGCAGGCCGAAGCCCAGGTTCTCGTCCAGCCCGGAGTAGAAGGTCCGCTCGCCGAAGCTCTCCACCAGCCGCCGCAGCAGGAACAGGTTCCAGTCGCTCACCTTGGCCCCGGCGACCCCGTCGATGGCCAGCAGTTCGGCCAGCTGGTCGTAGCTCGCGTGGTAGCCGGCCGGCGGCATGTGGTAGACGAACACCGGCCCGCCGAGGGCGGCCAGTTCCCGGTAGTAGGCGACCGTCCGGCTCCACTCCCCCCGCAGCGGGACGGACGCCACCGCGTCCGCGCCGGCCGCCAGGGCGTGTTCGGCCAGCGCCAGCACGTCCCGTAGCGGCGCCTGCCCGACGTGGACGATGGTCGAGGCGCCGTGCGCCCGGGCCACCGGGAGCGCGGTCTCGACGATCCGCCGCCGGTCGGCCGGAGCCAGCTCGGCGGCGTCGCCCGTCCCACCGCAGAGGTAGAGCCCCTGCGTCCCGGCGGCCAGCACCCGCTCGGCGTTGGCCGCGACGCCGTCGAGGTCGACCCCGCCGTCCGCCGCGATCGGCGAGACCAGCGGGACGATGATGCCGGTCAGGTTCATGCGGGGTCCCCGCGGAGTTGTTCGGGGGAGCGCAGCGGAGGAGAAGAACTTCGTGGGGTGCTCATGCGGCCTTGAGCTTCTCGATCGCGCCACGCAGGGCGTCGGTCATGATGCCGATCTCCTCGTCGGTGATGCCGCACCACCACGGCAGCGAGAACGAGTTGTCCCACCACGACTCCAGCACCGGGCAGTCCTGCTCGCCGGCCCCCAGCTTCTGGAACAGCGGGTAGCGGTACAGCGGGTGGTACTGGACGATGGCGCGCACCCCGAACTCGGTGGTGATCAGGTCCATCAGGTCGTTGCGGTTCTTGCCGAAGGCGCTGCCGTCGAAGTGCAGCACGTACTGGTGGACGACGTAGCGTCCGCCCTCGATGATCTCCGGGAAGCTGAGCTCGGGCACGTCGGCCAGCGCGGCGCGGATCTTGCGGTCCTGCTCGATCAGGATCTCGTTGTTCGGGTGGACGCTTCGCAGCTGCACCGAACCGAGGGCGCACTGCGGCTCGCCGATGCAGAAGTTCTGCGGCCACTGGCCGGGCCAGAACTCGTCCACATTGCTCATCGCCGGCAGCCAGTAGCGCTCCCGCGGGCCCTGGAAGGCGGTCAGCCCGTTGTGCCGGACGCCGGGCACCGCCCTGGCGATCTCCGGATCCTTCACGATGAACATGCCGCCCTCGCCGAGGGTGGTCATGGTCTTGGCGGCGTGGAAGCTGAAGCAGCCGAAGTCGCCGAAGGTGCCGACGTGCTGGCCGTCGATGGTGCAGTCCAGCGACTGGGCGCAGTCCTCGATCACCTTCAGGCCGTGCTCCCGCGCGATGGCCATGATGGCCTTCATGTCGCACGGGATGCCCAGCAGGTGGACCGCGACGATCGCCTTGGTGCGCGGGGTGATCTTGCGGAGGATGTCCGCCGGGTCGATCGTCCAGGTCTTCGGGTGGATGTCGGCCCACACGATGGTGGCGCCCAGGTCGCCGAACGGGATCGCGGTGGCGCAGTAGGTGTACGCCGGGACGATCACCTCGTCGCCGGGCTCGATGTCGGAGAAGATGCCGGCCAGCTTCAGCGCGTTGGTGCAGTTGGAGACGCCGAAGGCGTGCTCGGCACCGATGAACGCGGCGAAGTCCTTCTCGAAGGCCTCCAGGTAGGCGCCCTGGGTCTGGCCCTCGGCGTGGCGCATCACGTCGACCACCGCGGCGATCTCCTCCTCGGTGTACGGGTGCTGACGCTGCGGGAAGATGACCCGATAGCCGTCGACCCAGCCGCGGCCGCTGGGATCGCTGAGCTTCTCGGGGGCAGTGGTGGTCATCGGGCGTTCTCCTTCTGGGTGGTGGTGGCGGCGAGGCGGGTGGTGTCGATGACCTCGCAGAGGATGTCTTCCTTGTTGGCGTCGTAGGCGACCAGCAGCCGGTCGCCGTCGACCAGGCAGCAGGGGTACTGGTGTCCGTTGACCTTCAGCAGTCCCTTGCGCCGCATCTCCGACGGTGAGTCGTTGATCACGTGGACGTCGTCGAACTCGACGCCGTCGTTGCTCAGCAGCAGCATCAGCGGCCGCCGGTCGAGCAGGGTGGGGATGGCGTTGTTGACCAGGAAGTAGCGGCCGTCGCTGAGCCGCCCGGCGTAGAGCCGGCTCATCGAATCAGGGATGTCGGAGAGGATCGGCTCGCTCCAGGTCCGGCCGCCGTCGTCGGAATGGTTGACGTACACCCGGCAGGACGCGCCCTCGTCCCGCCAGAACACCATGATCCGGCCGGAGTCGAGCTGGTACCAGGTGCTCTCGCCGTAGGGGAAGCTGGCGCCCTCGGGTTCGGGGACGGTGATGAACTCGGGCTGGTCGAGCAGGTCGGCGCCGGGCCAGAGCAGGATCGCCGGGCCGCGGTCCCGGGTGGTGCAGACGCAGAGCAGCCGTCCCTCGGCGGTCAGCCGCGGCGCCTCGAAGATCCACTTGATCTCCGAGCCGTAGCTGAGCACCTTCTCGAAGTGGCGGCCGTCAGCGGAGCCGTACAGGTCGACGTAGGCGGTGTCGGGGTTGATCCGCCGCATCCCGGTCACGGTCTCGTCGTGCTCGGTCTCCTCGGTCATCACGACGATGTAGAGCATGTCGTCGGTGGCGTGCATGGCCACGCAGTTGTGTGCCCAGGGACTGCCCGGTTCCACGTCCGCCACGATGTCCGGATCGCTCCAGGTCCGGCCGTCCGGGGAGGAGGCGATCAGCACCCGCTGGCCGGCGTCCTCCTCGTTGCGGAAGCCGTTCGACCAGGCGAACCAGTACCGGCCGGCGAACCGGGCGATCTGGTTGTGGTGGTTGTAGGAGCCGTTCTCGGCGTTGCCGTAGTAGACCACCGACCGGCGGGCCCCGGGGATCGCCGGGATGATCGGCGGCTCGGCCCCCTTGGTGCCGTGATCGCTGTCGGTCATCAGGCACTCGAACTGCTGGAAGACCCGTCTCCAGTGGTACTCGGTCAGCTTCTCCGCCACCTGGGGCGAGAGCAGCCGGGCGCTGGCGCGGACGCGGGTCGGGTAATCCTGGGCCACGATGGTCCTTTCCTGATGGGGCGTGGTGGGGGGGGGGGGGGGGGGGGGGGGGGGGGGGGGGGGGGGGGGGCGGGGCTTGGGGGGGGGGGGGGGGGGGCGGCCTCGTGGGCGTCGGGAGAGGACGGCGTGCGCCGCGTGCCGAAGGCGCCCCACCACACGCGCCAGGAGTAGGCGACGGTGAGGACGCTGCCGAGGGCGATGACGACGGCGAGGGCGATGTCCCAGGCGGCCGCCCCGTGGGCGCCGGCGGGGGCCTCCCCCACGAGGGTCCACGCCGCCCCGGAGCCGTGGAGAAGCGCCCCGAGCAGTCCTTCCTTGCCCAGGTAACCGGTGGTCAACGGCACGCCGGCCATCGACAGGGCAGCCAGGCCCGCGGCGGCGGCCAGCACCGGCTTGCGGCGTCCCAGGCCGGACAGTCGGCGCAGGTCGCGCGTGCCCGTGGCGGACTCGACGGCGCCGACGGTGAGGAACAGCGTCGACTTGAACAGGCTGTGGGCGACGAGCATCGTGAGGCCGGCCGCCATCGCGCCCGCGCTGCCCTGGCCGACGGCCGCGGTGATGAGGCCCAGCTGGGAGACGGTGCCGTAGGCCAGGACGAGCTTGAGGTCGCATTGGCGCAACGCGCGCCACCCGCCGATGAGCAGGGTCGCCAGGCCCACGACCTGGATGAGCGGGGACCAGACGGCGATCTCGGTGAGGCCCGGGGTCAGGCGCGCGATGAGGTAGACGCCGGCCTTGACCATGGCGGCGGCGTGGAGGAACGCGGACACGGGGGTCGGCGCGGCCATGGCTCCTGGCAGCCAGAAGTGGAAGGGGACCAGCGCGGACTTCGAGAACGCGCCGGCCAGGACCAGGAGCGCCGCCACGACGACCTGCGGCGAGGAGGCGTCCACCGTCCCATCGGCGACGGCGGGGACCAGCTCGGACAGCCGGAAGGATCCACCGGGGGCGAGGCCCAGCATGACGAATCCGGCGAACATCGCCAGCGACCCGGAGGTCGTGACCAGGAGGGCCTGACGGGCGGCGGCGCGGGCGGGGCGGCGCTCGTGGTGATGGCCGATGAGGAGGAACGACAGGAGGGACGTCGCCTCCCAGAAGACGTAGACGCCGATCGTGTGGTCGACCGTGACGACGCCCAGCATGGCGCCCGCGAACGCCGTGAACACCCCGGCGAAGCGCCCCAGGCCCGCCGCGGTGTCATGGAAATAGGCGCTGGCGTAGAGGAGGACCAGCGTCCCCACCCCGCCCACGATCAGCGTCATCAGCCAGGACAGCGTGTCCATGCGGAACCAGAGGTCCATGTCCAGGCCGGGGATCCACCGCAGATGCTCGACCAGAGGCGCCTCCGACAAGGCCTCCCCGGTGTGGGCCAGCGCCCAGGCGACCGCGGTGGCGGGCGCGAGCGCCAGGACGGCCAAGGCCCGGTTGCCCAGACGCCGCACCATCCAGGGCGCCAGCATCGCCGCGCCGAAGGCGACGGCGAGCACAGCGATCATGAGGGTCTCCCGGACAGGCGCGCGAGGATCGGGCAGGGGCAGGCCGGCCGACCCGCCGCAGATGCTCGGGGCGCGGAGGCGCACGGGCGCTGACTGCTCAGACATCGACAGATGGGACCGACCGTTCCCAGACTAACGGAGCCGCTTTCCGCGCGCCCGGCCAGGACCGCGGCATCCCCCACCTGCCCTCCCGCGGCTCCCGCCCTCCCCGGCGAGGGGGGGTGCGGTCTCTTCGTCCTCGGGCGAGCCTCCGATCAGGGGAGATAATGGAGCGAGTCGCTCTGCCCCCGGGGACGGACCGGCCGCACCGACTGATCAGCCAAGGAGCTCTCCGCAATGGCCACTCCCCTCCTGTCCACCCTGGCGTGGGCCTTCGCCATGCTGGCGACCCTTTTCGGGCTGATCTCGTTCATCCGCGGCATCGCCGCCCTGTGGCGCCAGGTCTCCCAAGGCAAACCGGCGCCCGGACGGCTCCGGCCGTTCTGGGGGAGGCTCGGCGGGATGCTCGCGGCGGCCCTCACCCACCGCGAGTTCAAGGGGCGCACGGCCGTCAAGGTCGCCCACTGGTTCGTCATGATCTCGTTCCCGCTGCTGTTCCTCACCCTGGTGACGGGCTACGCGCAGCTGCGCACACCGACGTGGTCCCTGCCTCTCATCGGCCACTTCGCGCCCTGGGAGTGGCTGACCGAGGTCTTCGCATGGGGCGGCCTGATCGGCATCGTCGTGCTGATGGCCGTCCGCTCGCGCGCGGGCCACGGCGCCCCCGGCGAGGCCGCGCTCTCCGGTGACGGGACGCCCGCCGCCGGGACCGCGGGGGCC
>JAEXCA010000200.1 GCA_023393755.1 Actinomycetes bacterium
CTGCTGGAGGCGGTCGTGCTGACCGCGGACGCTGCGCTCGATCTGCGGGCCAACCCGGACATGGACGCCCAGGGCGTGGCGATCGAAGGTCATCTCGACCGCGGTCGCGGCCCGGTGGCCCCCGTCCTGGTGCACCGCGGCACGCTGCACACCGGTGACTCGATCGTGGCGGGTTCCGCCCACGGCCGGGTCCGGGCGCTGATCAACGACCGCGGCGACGTGGTCGACGAGGCGCCGCCGTCCATGCCGGTGCAGGTGCTCGGCCTGACCTCGGTGCCCGGCGCGGGCGACAACTTCCTGGTCGTCGAGGACGACCGGATGGCTCGCCAGATCGCCGAGCAGCGGGAGGCCCGGCAGCGGGCCGCCATGCTGGCCCGGACCACCAAGCGGCGCACCCTGGAGGATCTCTTCAAGGAGATGCAGGAGGGCGAGACCCAGGAGCTGCGGCTCATCCTCAAGGGCGATTCGGCCGGTTCGGTCGAGGCGCTGGAGGATTCGCTGTCCCAGATCGACGTCGGCGACGAGGTCGATCTGCGGGTGATCGACCGCGGTGTCGGCGCCATCACCGAGACCAACGTCTCGCTGGCGGCCGCCTCCGACGCGGTGATCATCGGCTTCAACGTCAGGCCGCAGGGCAAGGCGACCCAGATGGCCGACGCGGCCGGTGTGGACATCCGGTACTACTCGGTGATCTACGCCGCGATCGACGACGTCGAGGCGGCGCTGAAGGGAATGCTGAAGCCGATCTTCGAGGAGAAGGTCCGTGGCCAGGCCGAGATCCGGGAGATCTTCCGGTCCTCCAAGGTCGGGACGATCGCCGGCTGTATGGTCATCGACGGCTCGATCCGGCGCAACGCGTCGGCCCGGCTGCTGCGCGACGGCATCGTGGTGCACACCTCGTCCATCGCCTCGCTGCGGCGGGAGAAGGACGATGCCACCGAGGTCCGCGAAGGTTACGAGTGCGGCATGACGCTGGCCAACTACTCCGACATCCGGGTGGGCGACATCATCGAGACCTTCGAGATGGTGGAGAAGCCGCGCAACTGATTCGGTCACGGAGGTGGTCCCGGCCTGGGGCCACCTCCGTCCGTTGAGCAGGAGGAACCATGACAAACCCGTACCGGGCCAAGACCGCCGAACAGATCAAGGTCGTGGTGGCCGAGATGCTGGAGCGGCGGATCAAGGATCCGCGGCTGGGTTTCGTCACCGTGACCGACGTCCGGCTGACCGGCGACGGCCGTGAGGCGACCATCTTCTACACCGTGCTGGGCGATGCCGAGGCACGGGCCGACTCGGCGGTGGCGCTGACCTCGGCCACCGGCCTGCTGCGCTCCACGGTGGGCAAGCGGCTTGGGCTGAAGTTCACCCCCACCCTCACCTTCGTGCTGGACGCGGTGGAGGAGGAAGCCGCCCACATCGAGGAGGCGCTGGCCCGGGCCAAGGCGCTGGACGCCGAGGTGGCGGCCCGTGCCGCCGGGGCGACCTACGCCGGCGACCCGGATCCGTACCGCCGGACCGAACTGGACGAGGACGAGGTTGAGTGACGGCCTGATCGTCGTCGACAAGCCGGCCGGCTGGACCTCCCATCAGGTGGTCGGCCGGCTGCGTCGTCTACTCGGCACCCGCAAGGTGGGCCACGCCGGCACCCTCGACCCGATGGCGACCGGCGTCCTGCTGATCGGGGTGGACCGGACCACCCGGCTGCTCGGTCACCTGGCGCTCACCGACAAGAGCTACACCGCCACCATCCGGCTCGGTGCGTCCACCACCACCGACGACGCCGAGGGCGAGATCCTCGAAACCAGGGGCGCCGCGGGTGTGGAAGCCGACCGGGTGGAGGCCGCGATGGCCGCCTATCGCGGCACCATCACCCAGGTGCCCTCGGCGGTCTCGGCGATCAAGGTGGACGGGGTACGCGCCTACGCCCGGGTACGGGCCGGGGAGGAGGTGCAGCTCGCCGGCCGTGAGGTCACGGTGTCGCGCTTCGACCTGCTCCGAACCCACCGGCCGGGCGTTTTCGGCTGGCGGGCGGGGGAGGGGTACGCCGTCGACGTCCTCGACCTCGATGTGGAGGTCGACTGCTCCTCGGGCACCTACATCAGAGCGCTGGCCCGCGACCTGGGCCGTGACCTCGGCACGGGCGGTCACCTCACCCGGCTGCGCCGTACCCGGGTCGGGCCGTTCAGCTTCGACGAGCCCCACCTGTCACCCAACGGGCTCGACGCCGACCCGGGGGTGAGGATTCCGCTGCTCACCCCCGCCGAGGTGGCCAGGCGGTGCTTCCCGGTCGTCGAACTGGACGAGGCCGCCGCGGCCGGCGTCCGCCACGGCCAGCCGCTCGACCGTCCGGTGCCGGCCGATCCCACCGCCCTGCTGGCCGGCGGGGAGCTGCTGGCGCTGTACCGTCCGAAAGGCTCAGGGGCCGCTGCCGTGGCCGTGTTCGTGGGTGGCTGACTCGGGTTGCTATCGTTCTTCGGCACGCGATGGGAAGGTCGGTACGTGGAGCGCTCGGTAGTCGTGATCGGCAACTTCGACGGCGTGCACCCCGGCCACCGCGCGGTGCTGGCCGAGGCGCGCAGCCGCGAGCCCGGCGCTCCGCTGATCGTGGTCACCTTCTGGCCGCACCCGGTGTCGGTGCTCCGTCCCGAGGTCGGGCCGATGCTGCTGACCGGGCTGGAGGAGCGGATCGAGCTGCTGACCGCGGCCGGTGCCGACCGGGTCGAGGTGGTGACGTTCACCCCCGAGTTCGCCGCCTGGTCGCCGCAGCGCTTCGTCGACGACGTCATCCTGCCGCTGAATCCGGCCAGGGTGGTGGTCGGGGCCAACTTCCGGTTCGGCCACCGCGCCGCCGGCAGCGTCGACACGCTCCGGGAGCTGGCCGCCGGACGGTTCGAGGTCGAGGGCATCACGCTGGTGCGCTACGGCGACGAGGAGACCTGTTCCACGCTGATCCGGCAGGCCCTGGCCGAGGGCGAGGTGGCGCATGCCGCGGAGCACCTGGGCCGCCCGTTCTCGTTCCGCGGGATCGTCACCCACGGCGACCGGCGGGGCCGGGAGCTGGGTTTCCCGACCGCCAACCTGCCGGTGCCCCAGGCTCTGGCCTGTCCGGCCGACGGGGTGTACGCGGGCTGGCTGACCCGTCGCGACCACCGCGGGCCGCACGGCGAGCAGCTGGCCGAGGGAGAGCGGGCCCGGCGGTGGCCGGCCGCCATCTCGGTGGGCACGAATCCCACCTTCGACGGTCACGACCGCCGGGTGGAGTCCTACGTCCTGGACCGCGACGACCTGGAGCTGTACGACGCCCCGGTGACGGTGGAGTTCGTCGACCGGATCCGGGGTCAGGTGCGGTTCACCGACATCGACGCGCTGATCGTCCGGATGGGCGACGACGTGGCGCAGACCCGGCGACTGCTCGGCCTCGACCGAGCCTAGGGCAGGGCTCGCGGCCGCGGCCCGCCCGGCTCATACTGGAGGCATGTGGGACGAGCTGTGGGGCTGGCTGCGACACCAGGGTGACACCCAGCTGTCGCTGAGCCCGCAGGATCTGGCCGAGCTGGAGAACGCCGCGGCGCGGGTCGCCGCCGAGTTCGCCTTCTCCGCGCCGGAGCTCATCGTCGCGACCGCGGCCCGGCTGGTTCACCGCCGGGTACCGGTCCGCGGCGTGGCCGGCACCGCCCTGGCGCCGGGGGTGGCCGAACTCAGGTTCGCCGACGGTACCGTGGCGATCGTCCGGGGCGAGCACTCCGGCGACCTCGGCCGGCTCGCGGTCTGGCTGGTCAACGGACGTGTGCTGCTGGCGGGCTTCTCCGTCGCCCCGGGTCGCGCCACGCTGGACGTGATGCACGACGGACACCGGCTCCGGCTGACCGCGCTGGGCGTCCGCCAGCCCCGCTGAACCCTGCCTAGTGCGCGAGCAGCGACTTGCGGTACACCGCGTCCAGTCGCTCGCTGACCTCGACGCTGCCGGCCGCGTCCACGCTCTCGTAGCTGGTCAGCAGGTGATCTCCGGTCGGGGTGTAGTCCAGGCCGATGTACATCGGGATGGCGGCGGCGTTCTCCGGATCGACCCGCAGGAAGATCTCGACGAAACCCCGTTCCCGGGCGAGGTTCTCCAGGTAGCGGGTCAGCGCCCGGCCGGCGCCGAGCCGCCGCGCCTCGGGGTACACCCACAGGCTCTTCGCCTCGGGGCACAGGTCGTTCTCCGGATCGCAGTCCAGCGCGCAGAAGCCCAGCAGGCCGCCGGCCTGCTCCGCCACGGCGAAGAAGTAGTCGCCCGACTGCTGGCGTTCGTAGTGCTTGAGCGCCAGGTGGGCGTCGGGATGGGCCTCCCGGGAGTGCAGCACGGCCAGATCGTCAGCGGTGGCGAGCCGGATGGTGATCGGGTCGTCAGGCATACGTCCTCCCAGAGCCGGTGATGGAACAGTCCCCAGTCTTGCCGGGCGGTCAAGGATCGCCGGCGCCGTCTTGCCCATCGGTCCTCGCGCTGCCGGTATCGGAAGTGTGCCCGGTCCTCGGCTGATGAGCCGCGTCCCCCTAAGCTGAGGTACCTAGTACAGGAGGAACCATGAGGACCATCGGCGCACTCGCGGCCGGCATCGTCGGCATCGCCCTGATGACCGGCTGCAGCACGCCCAGCCCGACCCAGACCACACCCCCGCCACCGCCGGCCAGCGAGTCGGCTCCCGCGCCGGCCGAGACGACCAGCGCACCCGCCGGAAGCGGTGACGCCTCCGTCGACGACTTCCTGAAGCGCGTCAGCGGGGCGCAGATGAAGACCTACACCATGGAGATGGAGATGGTCACCGAGCTCGAGGGGAACGAGATGCCGGTCTCGTCCACCGGCTCGTTCGACAACACCGATCCGGCGGCACCGCGTTCCCACCTGAAGATGCAGGCCATGGGGATGGACATCGAAGTGATCCAGATCGGTGGCGACGCCTACCTGAAGATGGCCGCCCTGGGCGAGGACTGGATAAAGATGGACGCCGCGACCGCGGCGGAGATGAGTTCCTCCGGCAGCCCCAACATCGGACAGTGGACCGAGGACTACGCCAAGAACCTCGAGTCGGTCGAGCTGATCGGCGACGAGCAGGTCTCCGGAGTGAACACCTCCCACTACCGGCTGACGATGAAGCCGGAGGCGCTGAAGGATCTGGGCGTGGGAGAGGGCGCTGACAACGCCCAGGTGCTCTTCGACGTCTGGGTCGACGGCGAGGGTTTCACCCGCAAGTTCGTGGTGGATCTGGCCGGCGAGGTCACCGCCAAGGTCAACGCGACCATGGACAACTTCAACCAGCCGGTGACCATCGAGGCCCCGAAGGACTGGGTCGAGATGCCGGCCTGACGCCGGGCAACGAAAGGCGGCCGTCACCCATCGAGGGTGGCGGCCGCTTTCGTTCCCGGGCTCAGCCCAGCGCCTTCAGGATGTCGTCCACCCGCTGCTTGGCGTCGCCGAACAGCATCTGGGTGTTCTCCTTGAAGAACAGCGGGTTCTGGACGCCGGCGTAGCCGGTGGCCATCGACCGCTTGAAGACGATCACGTTGTCGGCCTTCCAGACCTCCAGCACCGGCATCCCGGCGATCGGGGAGTTGGGGTCGTCCAGCGCGGCCGGGTTGACGGTGTCGTTGGCGCCGATCACCAGCACCACGTCGGTGCCGGGGAAGTCGTCGTTGATCTCGTCCATCTCCAGCACGATGTCGTAGGGCACGTGGGCCTCGGCCAGCAGGACGTTCATGTGCCCGGGCAGCCGTCCGGCCACCGGATGGACGCCGAACCGCACCTCGATCCCCTGCGCCCGCAGCTTGGCGGTCAGGTCGGCCACCGGGTACTGCGCCTTGGCCACGGCCATGCCGTAGCCGGGGGTGATGATCACCGACTTGGCGTTGAGCAGCAGTTCGGCCGCGCCGGCGGCGTCGATCTCGCGGTGCTCGCCCTCCTCCTCGGTGCTGGCGCTGACCTTGCCGCCCTCGGAGCCGAAGCCGCCCAGGATCACCGAGATGAAGGAGCGGTTCATCGCCCGGCACATGATGAAGGAGAGGATCGCACCGGAGGAGCCGACCAGCGAGCCGGTGATGATCAGCAGGTTGTTGTTCAGCATGAAGCCGGCGGCCGCCGCGGCCCAGCCCGAGTACGAGTTGAGCATCGACACCACGACCGGCATGTCGCCGCCGCCGATCGCCGCGACCATGTGCCAGCCGAGGGCGAAGCCGATCACCGCGATCGCGATGATCAGCCCCCAGCCCAGGACGGCGTTGGTCTCGCCGGCCATGACGAACCAGATCATCAGCGCGAAGAAGGCGACGAACCCGCCCAGGTTGAGCAGGTTGCGTCCCGGCAGCATCAACGGCGCGGACTTCATCTTCGCCGACAGCTTGAGGTAGGCCACCACCGAGCCGGTGAAGGTGTAGGCACCGATCAGCACGCCGAGCGCCACCTCGACCATGTGGACGGCGTCACCGTGGCCCTCGGCCACCGCGAAGGAGTTGAAGCCGACCAGCACAGCGGCCATGCCGACGAAGGAGTGGAAGGCGGCGATCAGTTCGGGCATCTGGGTCATCTCGACCTTGCGGGCGATCGGGGTGCCGATCACCGCGCCGAGGGCGAGCACCGCGGCGATCAGCAGCAGGGTGACCAGCGGATCCAGCCGGTTCGGCTCAGTGGCCGACAGGTTGACCGAGTGGATGATGGTGGCGACCAGCGCCAGCACCATGCCGATCATGCCCGCCATGTTGCCCAGCCGGGCGGTGGTCTGCTTGGACAGGCCGGCCAGGGAGAGGATGAACAGCACCCCGGCGACGATGTAGAGCCCTTGGATGAAACCGAGCAGCATGCTCATGCCTCCTTCTTGAACATGCTGAGCATCCGGTACGACACCAGGAACCCGCCGAAGATGTTGATGGACGCGATGGTGGCCGCGATGAACGACATCACCAGCACCGCGATGTTGGTCGAGCCCAACTGGAGGAGCGCGCCGACCAGGATGATGCCGGAGATGGCGTTGGTCTGCGCCATCAGCGGGGTGTGCAACGAGTGCGAGACGCCGCTGATCACGTAGAAGCCGACCACCACCGCCAGCGCGAACACCGTGAAGGCGCCGACGAAGCTGGCGGGGGAGAAGGTGACCGCCAGGACGACCAGCGCCGCCGCGATCGCCGACATCACCAGCCGGCGCTTGCCGCGGGCTGCCGCCTGGGCAGCCTCGCGGGCCGCCTTCTCGGCGGGGTCCTCGACCGGGGCGACCACCGCCGCGGGGGCGGCCGCCGAGACCTGCACCGGTGGTGGCGGCCAGAGCAGTTCGCCGGCCGAGACCACCGTCATGCCGCGCAGCACCACGTCGTCCAGGTCGAGGGTCAGCTCGCCGTCCTTCTCCGGGGTGAGCAGCTTGAACAGGTTCACCACGTTGGTGCCGTACAGCTGGGAGGCCTGGGTTGGCAGCCGGCCGGCCAGGTCGGTGTAGCCGATGATCTTCACGCCGTTGGCGGTGACCACCAACTCGTCCGGCTTCGAGCCGGCGACATTGCCGCCGTTGGAGGCCGCCATGTCGACGATCACCGAACCGGGCTTCATGGTCGCCACCATCTCCTCGGTGATCAGCCGGGGCGCGGGGCGTCCCGGGATCAGCGCGGTGGTGATGACGATGTCGACCTCCTTGGCCTGCTCGGCGTACAGCGCTGCGGAGGCCCGGTTGAAGTCCTCGCTGGTCTCCTTGGCGTAGCCGTCGGTGGAGACCTGCTGCTCAACCTCGACGGTGAGGAACTCCCCGCCCATCGACTGCACCTGCTCGGCCACCTCGGGACGAGCGTCGGTGGCGCGGACGATCGCACCCAGCGACTTGGCGGTGCCGATCGCGGCCAGCCCGGCCACGCCGGCCCCGGCCACCAGCACCTTCGCCGGCGGCACCTTGCCGGCCGCGGTGACCTGGCCGGTGAAGAAGGAGCCGAACTCGTTGGCCGCCTCGACCACCGCGCGGTAGCCGGCGATGTTGGCCATGGAGGACAGCACGTCCAGCGCCTGCGCGCGGGAGATCCGGGGGACGGCGTCCATCGCCAGCACGGTGAGGTTCCGCTGGCTCAGCTTGGCCACCAGTTCGGGGCTGCGCGCCGGCGCGACCAGCGAGATCAGCGTGGCGCCGTCCGGCAGCAGGGCGATCTCGTCGTCGGTGGGGGCGTTGATCTTGGCGACGATCGGTCCGGTCCAGGCGTCCGCCCGATCGACGATGGTCGCGCCGGCCGCCTCGTAGTCGGCGTCGGGATAGGACGACCTGGCGCCGGCTCCCGCCTCCACCGCCACCTCGTACCCGAGTTTGATCAGCTGGGCCACCGTCTTGGGGGTGGCGGCTACCCGAGTCTCGCCACCAGGCTCCCGGGGAATCCCGATTCGCATCGTTGTGAATGTCCTTCCAGTACGGCGAACACCGCCACTGGCCGGAAGCCTAGTGGTTTTGGTCAGTCCGTTTGGCAGAATCGGAGGAACCCGAAGCCGCGCTCGAAGGGCCTCGAAGAGGCCGGTGTCCCGGATTCGCGCGCCGGCGGCCGACCCGGTAGAGTGGGTTCGCCGTCACGTCGGCCGCGGATGCCCAAGAGCTCCTGACGATCCTCGAATCTTCGACTTCGTGCCACCTGGTAGGGGAGCGCCGCGCAACGGGAAACCGAGAGGAGCAGCCACTTCATGGATGCCGAGACCAAGCAGAAGATCATCGAAGAGTACGCCACCAAGCCGGGCGACACCGGTTCGCCGGACGTCCAGATCGCGCTGCTCACCAAGCGGATCGCTCACCTCACCGAGCACCTCAAGGTCCACAAGGGCGACCACCACAGCCGCCGTGGCCTGATGCTGCTGGTCGGCCAGCGCCGCCGTCTGCTCAACTACGTCGCCAAGCAGGACGTCGAGCACTACCGGTCGCTGATCGCCCGCCTCGGCCTGCGTCGGTGACACCGGACAACCACGGATAGGGAGTGGCCCTCGCGGCCGCTCCCTATCGCCATACCCGGGTCGGTCCGTCCGTCCCGCCTTCACAACTCAACCACCGCCACCGGGACAGCCAAGCCGGACTTCGGTCCTCGGTAGTGGCCTTCGGGGATAGCTCCCGAGGGCCTCGATCGAAGACCGGGACGGGTACTGGCGGGTGGCATCACCGAAAGGAAACCCATGGAAGGCCCTGACCTTCGTTTCACCGAAGCCGTGATCGACAACGGCTCCTACGGCAAGCACGTCGTCCGGTTCGAATCCGGCCTGCTCGCCCGCCAGGCCAGCGGCTCGGCCGCGGTCTACCTCGACGGCGACACCATGTTGCTGTCGGCCACCACCGCCGCCAAGAACCCGCGCGACGCGATCGACTTCTTCCCGCTGACCGTGGACGTGGAGGAGCGGATGTACGCCGCCGGCCGCATCCCCGGCTCCTTCTTCCGCCGCGAGGGCCGGCCGTCCGAGGGCGCCATCCTGGCCGCCCGGCTGACCGACCGTCCGCTGCGTCCCTGCTTCGTCAAGGGGCTGCGCAACGAGGTCCAGGTCGTCATCACCGTGATGGCGCTGAACCCGAACGTCCGCTACGACGTGCTGGCGATCAACGCCGGCTCCGCCTCCACCACGCTGGCCGGCCTGCCGTTCTCCGGCCCGGTCGGCGGCCTGCGGGTCGCCCTGATCGGTGACCAGTGGGTCGGCTTCCCGACCGTGGAGCAGTCTGAGCAGGCCACCTTCGAGATGGCCATCGCCGGTCGCGTCCTGCCCGATGGCGACGTCGCGATCATGATGGTCGAGGCCGAATCCACCGAGTACACCTGGGATCTGGTCCGCTCCGGCCGCACCGCGCCGACCGAAGAGGTTGTCGCCCAGGGCCTGGAGGCCGCCAAGCCGTTCATCAAGGCGCTGTGCGACGCGCAGGCCGAACTGGCCGCCCAGCTGCCCAAGCCGGTGCAGCAGTTCCCGGTCTTCCTGGACTACCAGCCGGACGTCTACGAGGCTGTCGCCGGTGCCGCCACCGAGCGGCTGACCAGTGTGATGAGCATCGCCGGCAAGGCCGAGCGGGAGACCACCACCGAGGAACTGCTCGCCACCCTGCACGAGGAGCTGGATCACCTCTTCCCCGAGCGGGAGAAGGAGATCACCGGGGCCTATCGGGCGCTCACCAAGAAGGTGGTGCGGCACAAGACCCTCACCGAGAAGATCCGGATCGACGGCCGTGGCGTCGCGGATATCCGGACGCTGTCGGCCGAGGTCGGCGTGCTGCCGCGGGTGCACGGTTCGGCGCTGTTCCAGCGCGGCGAGACCCAGATCCTGGGCGTCTCCACGCTGAACATGCTCGACATGGAGCAGAAGCTCGACACCCTTTCGCCGGAGACGACGAAGCGGTACATGCACAACTACAACTTCCCGCCGTACTCCACCGGTGAGACCGGCCGGGTCGGTTCGCCGAAGCGGCGCGAGATCGGCCACGGTGCGCTCGCCGAGCGCGCTCTGGTGCCGGTGTTGCCCAAGCGTGAGGAGTTCCCCTACGCGATCCGTCAGGTCTCCGAGGCGCTGGGCTCCAACGGCTCGACCTCGATGGGTTCGGTGTGTGCGTCCTCGCTGGCGCTGCTGAACGCCGGTGTGCCGCTGAAGGCTCCGGTCGCGGGTATCGCGATGGGCCTGATGAGCGAGCAGATCGACGGTGAGACCCGGTATGTCGCGCTGACCGACATCCTGGGTGCCGAGGACGCGCTGGGCGACATGGACTTCAAGGTCGCCGGCACCAAGGACTTCGTGACCGCGCTGCAGCTGGACACCAAGCTCGACGGCATCCCGTCCGAGGTGCTGGCCGGGGCGCTGCAGCAGGCCCGTGACGCCCGTCACACCCTGCTGGAGGTCATGGCCGAGGCGATCGACGCCCCGGACGAGATGAGCCCCTACGCACCGCGGATCATCACCGTGAAGATCCCGGTCGACAAGATCGGCGAGGTCATCGGCCCCAAGGGCAAGATGATCAACCAGATCCAGGACGACACCGGCGCCAATATCTCGATCGAGGACGACGGCACCATCTACATCGGTGCCGACAACGGCGAATCCGCCGAGGCGGCCCGCACTCTGATCAACGCCATCGCCAACCCGACCACGCCGGAGAAGGGCGAGCGCTACCTGGGCACGATCGTGAAGATCATGCCGTTCGGTGCGTTCGTCTCGCTGCTGCCCGGCAAGGACGGCCTGCTGCACATCTCGAAGCTCCGCGCCCTCGCCGGCGGCGGCCGCGTCGAGAACGTGGAGGACGTGGTGAGCGTCGGCCAGAAGCTGACCGTGGAGATCTCCGACATCGACGACAAGGGCAAGCTCTCGCTCGTCCCGGTCGTGGAGGAAGAGGCCAAGGAAGAGGCTCCGGCCGAAGCCTGATCCATCGTGAAGCCGCCCCCCCCGGGGGGGCGCGGTAG
>JAEXCA010000258.1 GCA_023393755.1 Actinomycetes bacterium
GGGAGGGGGCGGCGGGGCCACCGCGGTGGCCACCTGGGTGCCCATCTGGTTGATCCGCCAACCCATGGTGTGCAGATCCCAGGAGCTGCCGTAGTACCACTGCGGCGGCTGGGCCGACAGTCTGCCCATCGCCACCAGTTGCTCGCACACCTTGGCCCACCGATCGGCGAGGTCGAACAGGACCGCCCAGGGCAGGTACTTGGAGAAGATGTCCTCCCCCTCCTCGAACCGCAGCTGGTCGGCCTCCGCGGTGGCCAGGTAGGTGCGGAAGCCCTCGATCTGGTCGGTCAGCGCCCGTCCGGTGCCGCTGCGGCGGACCTTGGCGAGCTTGACGGCCACCACGATCGCGGTCACCACGAAGGCCAGCGCCAGCGGCCACAGGTTGAGCACCACCGTTCCGAAGATGACCAGCGCCGCGGCGCCGACCATCGGCACCAGCACCACCAACGACAACCCGGAGGCGCCGGCCGTCGCGGCCCGCGGCAGGAACCAGCTGCCCCGGTCGGACGCCTTGCGGACCGCCCGGCGGACGGCCTGGTCGGCACTGGTCATCGAACCCGGCGTCGACAGGTCGGCGACGTCGCCGCCGGAGAACAGCGAGCGGACCATCGCCTGGCTGGGCCCGTCCTTGGCGGCGGCGGCGTCCACCAGCCGCGCCTGGGGCGGCGATTCGCTGCGCAGCTGGATCGCACCGTTGACCGCCAACGACATCAGCGTCGCGGTGGTGTGCCTGACCTGACTGGAACCGTCCAGCAGCAACCCGGCCTCGGCCAGGGAGAGCCGGGGTGGCGCGAACGCGACCGGGATCTCGATGTCCTTCGGGTTCGGCACCTCGGGAACCGGCTGCCCGGCCGCCGGCAGGACGCCCGGGGGCAACCCGCCGAACCGGCGGTCTCCGGTCTTGCCCCGCAGGAAGGCCCAGCCGCCGATCGCGACCAGCGCGCCGGCCCCGGTGGAACCCAGCAGCATGCCCTGGCCGAGCCGTTGCTCGGCCAGTTCGGCGTTCTCCTCGAACAGCGGCGTGTTGGGTGACACCAGGCCCGGCGTCACCCGTACCCCGACGGTGACCAGCTGACCGCGTGGAATCCGCTCCTGGCTGAACACCGCGCGTCCCTGGCCATCGGTGTCCGCCGAGGTGCAGTCGCCGCGCTTCCCCGGTGCCGCGGAGGAGCAGAACACCTCCTGCGCGCCGCCGGGAACGGCGATCGTGGCGGTGAACCCGTTGATCTCGGGCAGTGCCGAACCGGTGAGATCCCAGTAGAGCTGGTCGTCCCCGCCGGGCGAGCGCATCAGCCCGGCGATGGTGTAGTGCAGCCGGTAGCTGGCGGTCTCCTGACGGATGGTGCGGTCGGGATCGCCGACCCGGATCCGGACGTAGGTGTTGCGCGGACCGCCCTGGTCGAGGTGGGCGATGTCGAGCTGGTCCGACACCCCGGCGGTGAGGCTCTCGACGGAGATGTGGGTCACCGGGTAGAGCATGTCCTGGCCGGTGTCCGGATCGTCCTCGCGGGTGACCAGCGTCCGCTCCAGCCCGTGCCTGCCGGAGCCGCTGCCGAAGCGCAGCGTGACGGTCTCGACCACATCGACCGTGCCGTCGGCGTTCAACGTGGCCTGGACGTCCCAGGAGTCGAAGCTGTCGTCATAGGCGGCCGCCGCCCGCGGCGAGGCGCCGAAGGCCACCGCCAGCGCGAGCACCAGCCCAGCCAGCACCCCGCGAAGCAGCCGGCCGGCCATCACTCCTCGCCCCGGTTCCGCGCCGCCAGCGCCCGCTGGGCCTCGCGATCGGCCTCCCGTTCGGCGATCGAGTGACGCTTGTCCCAATCCTTCTTGCCGGTCGCGACGGCGAGTTCCACCTTGGCGTACCCGTCGGAGAAGTAGATCGCCAGCGGGACGATGGTCCGTCCGGAGTTGGCGGTCTCCTTGTCGAGCTTGGCGATCTCCCGGCGGTGCAGCAGCAGCTTGCGGTTACGGCGGGCGGCGTGACTCTTCCGCCAGGTGCCGAACTCGTACTCCGGGATGTGCGCGTTGCGCAGCCAGACCTCGCCGTCGTCCACGGTCGCGAAGGCGTCGGCCAGGGAGGCCCGGCCGGCCCGCAGCGACTTCACCTCGGTGCCGGTGAGGACCAGCCCGGCCTCGAAGGTGTCGTGCAGGTGGTAGTCATGGCGGGCCTTGCGGTTCTGGGCGACCATGATCCGCCCGGTGGGTCGCGGCATGCGGCTTCTCCTTCGGTCAGGTCCGGGTACCCAGTGTCCCAGGCGGGGACAACTACGTCACCTCGGACGCGACCGGGAGGCCTCGCAGGCGGGCAACGCTGGAGCCCGTCGAAACCCGTTGTCGAGGGGAGAGGCTCAGACGTAGGGCGCCGGGTTGACCCGCACCCCGTCCTTGTAGATCTGCAGGTGCAGGTGGCAGCCGGTCGAGAGCCCGGTCGAACCCACGTAGCCGACCACCTGACCGCGGGTCACCGTGTCCCCGGCCTTGACCACGATCCTGGACTGGTGGGCGTACCCGCTGGCGATGTGCGAGCCCTGGTACTTGCCGTAGTTGATCACCGTCCAGTTGCCCAGGCCGTTGGACTGGGAGGTCTTCAGCACCTGGACGACCTTGCCGTCCGCCATGGCGTACAGCGGAGCCCCGCACTTGGCGCCGAAGTCGAGGCCCCAGTGCATCCGCCGGTAGTGCAGGATCGGGTGGTAGCGCATCCCGAAGGGCGAGCCCGGCTCGGCCTGGACCGGCCGCATGAAGCCCTTGGAGTTCACCTTGAGCTGCTTGGCCTTGGCGATCGCCGCCAGGATCTTCTTGGTGATCGAGGCTTCCTGCTTCTCCAGCTGCTCGTACTTCTCCTGGGAGGCCTCCAGCTCACCCAGCGCGGTGTCCCGCAGCCGGGTGTTCTCCTCGACCAGGTGCTCGATCGCGACCTCGCGGGCGGCGGCGTCCTCGGCCAGCCGCTTGACCTCGGCGACCAGCGCCTTGCTCTGCCGGCGCTGTTCGGCGACCTCCGCCCGGGCCAGCTCCCGCGCCTGCTGGGCGGCTTCGAGCTGCAACTGGAGTTCCTCCAGCCGCTGCATCTCCTGCGCGGTGCTGCCGAAGACGAGGTCGGTGAACTGCGCCCGGTCGGCGAGGTCGCCGACGCTGCCGGCGTCGAGCAGGACGCGCAACTCGATCAGGTTGTTCTGCTGCTGGTAGGTGGTGGCGACCACCGAGGCGATCAGCGACTGCTGGGCGGCCAGGTCGGCCTCCCCCTGCACCACGGCGGCCTCGGCTTTCTCAAGCTCCGCTTCGGCTTCCTTCAGTTTCTGGGCGACTTCGGCGTCCTCGTCCCGGGCTTTCTTCAGTTTCGCCTGAACATAGGTGAGTTCCCGGCGCGCGTCGGCGAGTTTCCGCTCGGATTCCTCCAGGGACGCCGACGCCGTTTTCACCTCGCCCTTGGCCTGTTTGATCTCGGTCTTCGCCTGGGCCAGTGCCTTGCGCACCTGGTCGCGCTGATCCTCCAGGTCGTCGGCCGCGGCCGGGGCGAGCGAGCCGGCCAGCAGGCCGAGCACGGCGACACCGGCGGCCAGCAGGCGCAGCCCGAGGCGGGCGGGGCGCCTCCGGACTTGCGTGGCGGTGGGGGAAGTCACCTGACGCACGGGCCTACTCCAATTCGGTTCGACTCATACTCGAAGGAATCTACGAGTTGCTATCAACGTGGGAATGATAGAGAGCACCACACCCAGCAGCGCAAGGCTGGCCACCGCGATCCCGACATGTTCCCAGCCGATCCAGGCGGTCACAGTCTTGATCTCGACTTTAGCCTTGCGAATGATCACGAACTCCTGAATGGCTGCCAGCGAGCCGCTGGCGAGCGCGGCGCCGATCAGCGCCGCCAGCAGGGACTCCAGCAGGAACGGCAGCATGATGTACCAGTTCGACGCGCCGACCAGCCGCATGATGCCGATCTCGCGACGCCGGGAGAACGCCGCCATCCGGATGGTGTTGCCGATCTGCAGGGCCGCAGCCAGCAGCAGCAGGCCGCTGGCCACCACCGTCGCCCAGCGCGCCATGTTCAGCCAGGCGAACAAGGGATCGAGGATCTCGCGCAGGTCCCGGACGGCCTGGACTCCGGGCATTCCCTTGACCATGGAAACGACGCCCTGATACTCCTCCGGATTGACCAGTTTGATGCGGAAGGAATCCTGCATCATTTCCTCGGTCATGGTTTCCAGAATGGGGTCGTTGGCATAGGCCTCACGAAATGCCGCCCAGGCGTCGGCCTTGCTTTCGTAGTAGACCTCGCGGACCTCGGGGTTGTCCTGCAGCGCGGCCTCCACGGCGGTGCGTTCGGCGTCGGTCGCGCCGACCCCCTGCTCGCAGTTGCCGCCCCGGGAGTTCTCCACGCAGAGGAAGACGCTGATCTCGATCCGGTCGTACCAGTTGCCCTTCAGCAGGTCGACCTGCTGGGTGACCATCAGCCCGGCACCGAACAGGGTGAGCGAGACCCACATCGTCACGATGACGGCCAGGTTCATCGAGGCGTTCCGGCGCAGGCCGGACCAGGTCTCCCGCAGTAGGTGCCGCATCAGACCCTCCCTTCCCGCAGCGCTCGATCACTGGTAGCCATAGACACCCTTCGTCTGATCCCGGACCACCTCGCCGCCGACCAGCTCGATCACCCGCTTGCGCATCTGATCGACGATCTGCGCGTCGTGGGTGGCCATGATCACCGTGGTCTCGGCCTTGTTGATCCGGTCGAGCAGCTTCATGATCCCGATCGAGGTGGCCGGGTCGAGGTTGCCGGTGGGCTCGTCGGCGATCAGGATCGCCGGGCGGTTGACGAACGCCCGCGCGATCGCCACCCGCTGCTGCTCCCCGCCGGAGAGTTCCTCCGGCATCCGGTCGCCCTTGCCCTCCAGCCCGACCAGTTCGAGCGTCTCGGGGACGACCTTGCGGATCAGCGAGGTGGGCTTGCCGATCACCTGGAGGGCGAAGGAGACGTTCTCGGTGACGGTCTTGCCGGGCAGCAGCCGGAAATCCTGGAAGACGGTGCCGATCTGGCGCCGCAGGCCTGGCACCTTCCAGCCGCGCATCCGGGTGAGGTCCTTCCCGGCCACGTAGAGGTGCCCGGTCGAGGGCAGGTACTCGCGCAGGATCAGCCGCAGGAAGGTGGACTTGCCCGAACCCGAGGCGCCGACCAGGAAGGTGAACTCCCCCTTGCCGATCTCGACGTTGACATCCCGCAGCGCCGGACGCGACTGGCCCGGGTAGGTCTTGGAGACGCCTTCGAATCTGATCACGATCAAACCTGGGCCGGGATGGACGATGGGGAAGTTTCCTGAGGATCTCTCAGGCCGACCTCCGCCGAGTGTATGCCGCCACCGGGGGCCGGGCCAGTCACCACGCGGTGATCGGCGCGTCGGCGTCCGGGCTACCGTTCGCCCTGTTGTTCCTCGCTTCGCTCGTCAGAACCGTTCAATCGGTTCGGGGAACGAGCAGGCTCGCTTCCTCTCACCTCGATCCGGTCTGCCGGCGCCAGCGGATGCCGGCGTCGATGAAGCCGTCGATGTCGCCGTCGAAGACCGCGTCGGGGTTGCCCACCTCGTGCTCGGTGCGCAGGTCCTTGACCATCTGGTAGGGGTGCAGCACGTAGGAACGCATCTGGGAGCCCCAGGAGTTGCCGGCGTCGCCCTTGAGCTCGCGCATCTCGGCCTCCTTCTCGGCCCGGGCGCGTTCCAGCAGCCGCGACTGCAGCACCTTCATCGCCGCCACCTTGTTCTGCAGCTGCGACTTCTCGTTCTGGCAGGAGACCACCAGCCCGGTGGGCAGGTGGGTGATCCGGACGGCGGAGTCGGTGGTGTTCACGCTCTGGCCACCGGGCCCGGACGACCGGAAGACGTCCACCCGGATGTCGGCCTCCGGGATGTCGATGTGGTCGGCCTCCTCGGTGACCGGCAGCACGTCCACCCCGGCGAAGGAGGTCTGCCGGCGTCCCTGGTTGTCGAAGGGCGAGATCCGGACCAGCCGGTGGGTGCCCTGCTCGACCGAGAGCATCCCGTAGGCGAACGGCTCCTTCACCGTGAAGGTGGCCGACTTGATCCCGGCCTCCTCGGCGTAGGAGGTGTCGTAGACCTCGGTGGTGTAGCCGTGCCGCTCGGCCCAGCGCAGGTACATCCGCAGCAGCATGGCGGCGAAGTCGGCGGCGTCCACTCCCCCGGCCTCGGAACGGACGGTGACCAGCGCATCCCGCTGGTCGTACTCGCCGGCGAGCAGGGTGCGGACCTCGAGGGCGTCGATGTCGGCGGCCAGCGACTTCAGGTCCTTCTGGGCCTCGGCCAGGGTGTCGGCGTCGTCCTCCTCCTGCGCCAACTCGACCAGCACCTCCAGATCCTCGATCCGGCCGCGCAGCTTCGCCAGCCGGTCCACCTCGGCCTGCAGCCGGGAGAGCCGGGAGGTGACCCGCTGGGCGTTCTCCTGGTCGTCCCACAGATCGGGGGCGGAGACCTGTTCGGAGAGTTCGGCGATCTCGGCTCGCTTGGCGCCCGGATCGAGCACCGACTCGATGGAGCCGAGCTTGCGGTTGAGCTCGGCCAGGTCGGAAAGCAGGTCAGCAGGAGTCACGAGGGGTCAGTCTACTGCCCCCTCGACAGCAACGATGGTTGAGCTGCTCGAACCCGTTGCCACCGGCGCCCCGGCCAGGCTCACCCGCGCAGGGTACTGGCGCGGACCCGCAGGACCGGGTCGAGGAAGATCCTGGCGCTCTCCACCTGGGTGCCGCTGGCGCGGGTGGCCAGCAGTTGGCCGGCCCAGGCGCCGAGTTGCTCCGAGGGCTGCTCGACCACCGTCACCTGCGGTTCCACCATGCTGTTCCAGCGGTCGTCGTCCACCCCGATCAGACCGATCTCCGGCCCGATCCGCCGGCCCAGCGCCCGCAGCGCCACGAACGCGGCACCGGTCAGGCTGTTGGTGGTGGCGAAGACCGCGTCGATCTCGGCCTGGTCGACCATCAGTTCCGAGATCTCCAGCGGGACGTCCACCCGGAACGGGACGTGGACGATCCGCTCCGGCGCCACCGGGTGCCCGGCCGCGGCGAACTCGGCGACGAAGCCCAGTTCGCGGTCCCGCATCGGCGAGACGCCGAGGGAGTGGTTCAACAGCAGTGGAAGCGTCCGGCCCTGCTCGAGCAGGTGGCGGGCGGCCAGCCGGCCGATCATCTGGTTGTCGACCGAGACCGAGTCGCCCCAGAAGTCCTTCACCCGGCGGTCGACGGTGATCACCGGTATCCCCGCCCGCTGCAGCGGGGCCAGCCGGGAGAGGTGCGGGGAGGCGGCGGCGATCAGGACGCCGGAGACCCGGTGCGCGATCACCGTCTCGATGGACGCCTTCTCCAGTACCGGATCCTCGTGGGAGTTGCACAGCATCACCGAGTAGCCGGCGGCGTTGGCGCTCTGCTCGAAGGCCTCGATCAGCCGGACGAAGAACGGGTTGCGGACATCCGGCACGATCGCGGCCAGCAGGTCGGCGCGTTGCCGGCGCAGCGCCCGCCCGGCACCGTTGGGACGGTAGTTCACCTGTTGCGCGGCGGCCTCCACCCGCCTGACCAGCTCCGGATCCACCCGGGGGTGGCCGTTCAGGGCGCGCGAGACGGTGGCCGGCGACACCCCGGAGACCCGCGCGACGTCGCCGATCGTCGCGGGCTTGGCCGGTTCAGCTTGCATGGTTCGTCCTCGCTTCGGTGACAACGCTATCCAACCCGAACTCGGCGCCGTCGCTGGCGCGCACCACCCGCCGGACAGCCAGGCTGCCCCGGTGGCAGGTCACCCGCACCCCGTCCGCCGTCACCTCGACCTCTCCCCAACCCGTGCCGGTCAGCACCGGGTACCGGCCGTTCCCACCCACTCCAAGGGTGCCGTCGAGCTGGTTCCAGGAAAGCCCCAGCGCCACCTCGAACAGGCTCCAGCCGGCCATCGCCCGGACGTAGTGGTCACCGCACTCCACCTCGTTGAAGGGATTGCGCAACCGGCCGTCGTGGCGGGCCCACACCGCCTCGGCCACGGCCCGTCCAGGCCCGGTCAGGCCCTCGTGCAGGCAGTGCGCGGCCACCTGGTACTCCACCCCGGTCCAGACCTCGTCGCAGTACAGGGTGGGGAGCTCGGGTCTCCCGCCGGCCGGCCAGGTACACAGCACCAGGCCCGGTTCGCCGGGCAGCGCGTAGGGCCGCTGGCGGTGTTCCTGGGCCGGCCGGAAGTTGTACGCCACCACCGCCGCCAGCGCGGAGCGGACGTGGTCGGCCGGCAACAGGTGGCCGAGCCCCAGCTGGTGCGCCCACCACTGGCCGAACAGCTGGTCAGACCAGCAGCCCCGTCCCCACTGGTGCAGCGCGGGCAGCTCCGGATCGGGCACCTGGATGTAGTACTCGCCGTTGAAGCAGGTCCGGTCCAACGCCTCCGACGCGGTCTCGAACCGGTCTCGCCAGGTGGTGGCGCGAGCGTCGTCGCCGAGCAGCCGGGCCAGTTCCTCCGCCGCCCGCAACCCGGCCAGCCAGAGCGTCCCGGTGTAGGGGTTGGCGCCGTGCAGCCCGATGTCGTAGGTGCACGGCTGGATGCCGTGCAGCAGGCCGGTGCCGTCCGGATCCCAGGTCCGCTGGACGTGGTCGAGCAGGGCGCAGATCCGCGGCCAGCGCTGTTCGACCCAGGCCAGGTCGAAGGCTCCCCGGCGCAGTTCCCGGTAGGTCTTCAGCACCGCTCCGCACATCCCGTCCAGCGCCGGCTGGTCGGGGGCGCCGACCGGGCCGTCGCCGTGCTGGCGCAGGTAGCGCGGCAGGTGCACCCGGTGCGGCAGCGCGCCCGAGGGCGCCTGCATCAGGTCGAACTCGGTGGAACGCATCGAGGCTTCCAGGCTGGGGAACAGCGCCGAAGCCGCCATCGCGTAGTTCCAGACGTGGGTGCAGTTGAGCGGGCAGGCGCCGCCGACATCGCCCGACCACATCGCGGTGGAGCTGCCGAGCAGGCCCTCGAAGCCGTAGAACGCGCCGTCGTGGGTGCGGAAGGTGGTCGGGGTGCGCAGCGGGACGGGCTGCGCGGCGAGCTGGGTGCGCCAGCGTTCCGGCAGGTCGACGGCGGCCAGGGCGTCCGTCCAGCGCCGGGTCTGTTCCCAGTGCCACTCCCAGTGGTCCAGGGCATCGTCGGCCACGGCGAGCGCGTCGGCGAACCGGGCGGCGTAGTGGTTGCCCAGCCAGAACCGGGTGGGCCCGACCTCGGGCCGGTCCGGTCCGTACTGGACGAAGTCGACCTCGCGGTTCGGGAAGTACCAGGCCAGGACGAAGCGCACCGCCGCGGTCTCCCCCGGTTGCAGGACGGTGTGCGCCACCAGGGCGCCCAGCCAGGTCCGTCCCGGCGGGCTGGGGCCGTAGCGCAGCTCCGGGGCGCTGGCCTGGCCGACCTGGCTCCACGGCGCCACCTCCAGCCGGGTCTGGTCTCCCCACGGGGCCAGCAGCCCGAGGAAGTCGACCAGTTCGTCCGGCTCCTCGAAGCAGGGCAGGGCAACCACCCGGTCGGCCTGGCAGCTGAGCACCTGCTGACCGGCCCACGCCGAGGACGGGGCGACGCTGTGGTTCGCCATCACCAGGTCGGCGCGCCGTCCGGCCCGGCGCAGCGTGTTGGTGTTGCCGCCGTAGCCGGCGGCCCGGACACCGCGCGGGTTGAGGTGGGGATCCAGCCCGACCGCGTTGTGCGCGGAGAACGCCAGCCAGGTCCAGGCAACGGTCTCGGAACGGTTGGTGAGTTCGGCCTCGATCAGCACCGCCGGCAGGCCGGAGGCGTCCGGATCGCCGGGGACCAGCGGCGACATGGCGCGGATCGCCACGTCCACCGGGCCGCCGGTGACGTGGCTGACCTCGGCGATCGGGTAGGTGCCGGTCATGGTCGTCCGGGTGCCACCCACCTGGGCGACCAACTCCCGTTGCCAGGTGGGGACCAGATCGTCGTTGAACAGCGGCGTCGCGGGCCCCCGATCCTCCCGGGCGGCCTGGAGGATCACCGTCCGATGGTGGACCGGGTCCACCTGCTGGGTCCGCAGCGCCAGGAAGGTGCCGGGCAGGTCGCCGGCGTGGTTGCCCAGGCCGTGCAGCTGCACCTGCCGCCAGCCGCCGTCCGAGCCCAGCGCGATGCTGCCGGTGCCGACCCCGCCCAGCGGCATCGCCACCGCGGGGTGGTCGCGCGGGTTCCAGGTCACTTCAGCCCGGCCATCTTGATGTTGCCGATGATCTGCCGCTGGAAGATCAGGAACAGCACGATCACCGGTGCCGCGGCCAGCGTCGAGCCGGCCATCAGCAGGCCGAGCTCGGTGGCCCGCTCGGAGCGGAAGGTGGCCAGGTACTGCTGCACCACGTACCGCTCCGGGGTGACGATGGTCAGGATCGGCCAGACGTAGGAGTTCCAGTAGGCCAGGAAGGCGGTGATCCCCATCACCACGAAGGCGGGCTTGGAGAGCGGCAGGAAGAGCCGGACGAAGATGCCGAACCTGCCACAGCCGTCCAGCATCGCCGCCTCCTCCAGGCTGGAGGGGATGCTCAGGTAGAACTGCCGGATGAAGAAGACCGAGGCCGCGCTGGCCGCGCCCGGGATCACCAGCACGCCGAGGGTGTCGAGCATCCGCATCCGGGTGACCACGATGAAGCTGGTCAGCAGGATGGTCATGCCGGGGATGAACATGGTGGTGATCACCAGCACCCACAGCGTCCGCTTCAGCCGGAACTCCAGCCGGGCGAAGGCGTAGGCGGCCAGCGAGTTCACGGTCAGGCTGAGCAGGGTGAACAGCACCGCCCCGCCGAAGGTCCAGGCCATGGTCCGCAGGAAGGTCGGGTCGGAGAGGATCTGGACGTAGTTCTCCCACTTCCACACCTCGGGGAAGAACTGGAACGGGGTCTGGATCACCTCCTTGCGCGCCTTGAAGCCGGCGATCAGCATCCAGGCCAGCGGAAACAGCGCGGCCGCGATGAAGACCGTCGCGGCGATCCCCTTGCCGAGCTTGACCAGCCACCGGCCCGGGCCGCCCTGTGGGTTGCGTCGTACGGCGTCCATGTCAATCCACCAGCTTCTCGGAGTTCAGCACCCGGAACACCAGGGACGACACCGTGCCCAGCACCACGAACAGCAGCAGCGCCGCGGCGATCGAGTAGCCGACGTTGATGTCGTTGCGGAAGTGGTTGAAGATGAACAGGTTCGGCAGGGTGGTCGAATCCAGCGGGCCGCCCTGGGTCATGATCAGCGGCAGCTCGAACTGCTGGATGGCCGCCACGAAACCGGTGATCAGCAGGTAGAGCAGCACGTTCTTCATCTGCGGGATGGTGATGTAGACGGTCTTCTGCCACCAGTTGGCACCCTCCATCGCGGCCGCCTCGTAGTACTCGGCGGGCACGTCGACCATGGCCGCGACCATGATCAGGGAGGTCAGCCCCAGGCCGAGCCAGATCGCCGGGACGGCGACCGCCAGCAGCGCCCAGGCCGGATCGCCGATCCACGGCACCGGGTCGATCCCGAACCAGCCCAGGACGGCGTTCAGCAGGCCGCCGGAGTAGTCGTAGATGATGACGAAGATGATGGAGGCGATCACCGTGGAGATGATCGTCGGGACGTAGATGCTGACCTTCAGCACGCTGGCCAGCCGGCCGGAGACGCTCACCACCAGGCTGGCGAACATGAAGCCGAGGACCAGCATGATCGGCACCGTCATGGCGACGAAGAGGAAGCCGCGCCGGATGGTGGCGGCGAACAGCGGGTCCTTCAGCACGTCGGTGAAGTTCTTCCAGCCGACGAACTCGGGATCCTTGTAGAAGCTCCAGTCGTGGAAGGAGAGGTAGCCGGCGTAGACCGCCGGCCAGAGCACGAAGATCCCCAGCAGGATCACCACCGGCGCCAGCATCGCCCAGGCGACCAGGGTGTCCCGGTACCGCCGATCCGGACGGTGGGTTGCGCCGGCCGTCGTGCCGACGGGCGGAGCCTTGGTGGACGTCATGGGAGCTCCTCTCCGCTACCTACGCCGGCCGTGGCCGGCTGCCCTTTGTCAGGGCCTTCCGATCTCTCGCCGGTCGAGCTTGTCGAGACCTCCGACCTCAGCAGTGGTCTCGACAGGCTCGACCAACGCCCGGCTACTTGGCGGGGGCCTTCTCGGGCAGCTTCTCGCGCTCGACCACGGTCTTGATCGCGTCGGTCGCGGTCTTGAGCGCGTCGTCGATCGAGGAGGCGCCCTTCATGCCGGCCTCCATCGCGGTGCCGACCGCCAGCGAGACATCCCACGGGTAGGTGGGCTCGGGGATGGCCGTCGGGGCGATGTCGTTGGTGACGATGCCCGACCACGGCGCGTTCGCCGCGGCGGCGTCCTTGGCGACCGCCTCCTGCACCGCCGGACGCACCGGCACTTTGGTGAACTGGGTGTTCACGAAGAACGGCACCAGGTTCGCGGGGTCGCCGGCGATCGCCCAGGCCAGGAACTTCCCGGCGGCCTCGGCGTTGGCGGACTTGGCGTCCACCACCCACTTGAAGTTGCCCAGCGTGGTGGCGGTGCGCCCCTCGGCGTTCGGCGAGTTCGGCATCGGGCCGACCCCGGTCCTGGTCAGCAGATCGGCGTAGTCGGAGCCGATCTCGGACATCATCCAGGAGCCGGAGACCTTGAAGGCCACCTTCTTCTCGCCGAAGTCCTTGCCCTCGACGTAGGCCGCCAGCGCCTGCTTGGGCATGTAGTCGTTGTCCCACAGGGTCTTGTAGGTCTCGATCAGTTCCTTGTAGCCGTCGGTCTGGACGTCAGCCGCGGTCCAGTCGTCCTTCAGCGCGAGGTGGCCGTTGAAGTTCCACTGCTGGCCGACCGTCGACCAGGCGAAGGTCACCGCGTCCTGGGCCGGGGAGATGCAGTACGTCCCCTTCTCCAGGGTGGGCTTGATCTTGGCGCACATGTCGATCAGGTCCTGCCAGGTCGACGGGCCCTTCTCCGGGTCGAGGCCGGCGGCGGTCAGCATGTCCTTGTTCCAGAACAGGACGGCCTGCGGCTCGAGCAGCAGCGGATAGGCGTAGAAGGTGCCGTCGATCTCGGAGACGGGACGGGCGGCGTCGATGATCTGGTTGAGCGCGTCCATGCCGACGATGTCGTTGAGGGCATGCAGCTGGCCGGCGTTCACCGCGTCCTGGATGGAACCGGGATGGGTGTAGATGTCGGGCGCCTGGCCGGCGGCCTGCGCGGCCTTCATCTTCTGGTCCCAGGCGTCGGCCGGCACCTCGGTGCCCTCGACCACCACCTCGGACTGGGCGGCGTTGAACTTGTCGATGATGTCGGCGTACCACTCGTTCTCCACCGGGGTGAAGGTACGGTGCCAGAACTGGATCGTGGTCGGCGTGGCCGGAGCCGCCGAACCGGTCTCGGACGGCGTGGCGGTGGTGGTCGGCGCGGCCTCGCCCGGCGTGCCGGAGCCGCAGGCGGCCAGCGTGCCGGTCAGCGTCAGCGCCAGACCGGCGCCGAGCAGCCGGGCTGCGGTGGATGTGAACTTCACGGGCTTCTTCCTTTCGTTGGGCTGCCTCTGCGCAGCGGTTAGGAGTTCTGTTCCGGGCCGGGCTGGCCCTCCGCACCAGCGAGCAGGAGATCCATCGAGTACCAGAAGACCTGGTAGGGACCCCAGATCGACAAGGTGAAATAGACCCGGCGACCGTCGTCGGAGACGTATCGCGGGGCCATGTAGGGGGCGTACAGCCCCGGCGTCTCGCGTTGGGTGGTGATGGTGTGCGGGGCACTCCACGGCCCCCAGGGCGAGAGTCCTTCGTGAACCACGGCGTCGGCGTTGTCGGCCATGGTGGTGAGCAGCCAGCGCTCCAGGTGGGTGGACCACATCACCGACAGCTCCCCCACCGGCCCGTCCAGGACGACCACCGCGTCGGCCTCGTCGGCGCTCCAGCGCGGCTGGTCGCCGTCGGTGCCGGCGAAGTAGCGGTAGGCGGTGGGGTCGGTCACCGCGGCGTCGTCGGCCGGCACCCGCATCAGCTTGACCGAGCCGAACCGGCCGGCCGGGATGCCCCACAGGTAGATCCAGTCCCGGCCGTCGGCGGTCAGCGGCACCTGGGCGAGCTGGACGAAGTTCGACTCCCCTGCCCAGCGGACCTCCGGCAGGAACTCCCAGTTCTGGCCGAGGTCGGTGGAGCGGGCGAGACCGGCGTGGCCGGCCGTCCATTCGCCCGGCGCACCCCAGTGCGTCACCGACATGTACGCCAGGTACAGGGTCCGGCCGACGGCGAACAGCTGGGTGGGGATCTTGGTGGTCTCGCCCACCACCTCGTTGGGCCGGTGGTCGGAGGGCAGGATCTCCTTCGCCTGGCCGTACTCGTTGAGGATCCAGCCGTCGAACCGGACGCCGGCCGACGGATCGTCGCTCGTGCTCCAAGCCAGCGCGTTCGACCGCCAGATGTCGCCGACCCCGCCGTAGGCCTCCGGATCGCGTTCGCCGAAGTTGTCGCCGAAGACGAAGAAGGTCCGGTCGCCGACGGTGGTCATGTGGCCCAGATCCGCCCCGGCCAGCAGCACCGCGGCGGTGTCGTTGAGCGCCCCCGGCCCGGTCAGCTGGGCGATCCGGGTGACCCCGGTCACCCCGGCCAGCCGGAACCCTCCGGTCACCCGCCGGGCCTGCGGGCCGCCGTCGAACAGGCCGCAGCCGCCCAGCAGGGCGACCGCTCCGCCGGTCGCCAACAGCGCTCGCCGCGACATCACCGTCACCCTCGCCTGGGCAGCCGTTCGGAGACCGGGGCCAGCGTCAGGGTGGGGTCGATCCGGTCCAGGTACCAGTAGGCCACCGAGGAGATGTCGTCGCTGCGGGAGTTGTTGTGGCCGTGCTCGATGGTCACCCGGATCGACTCGCTGAACGTGACCGGATCCTCGATGTGGAACCGGTACAGCGAGATCTGGCCCGACCAGTTGGGTCCGCCGGGCAGGGTGATGCCGTGGTACGGGCCGTGGAAGGGTTCGGACGGGCACCACGCCGTGTTGAAGTAGTCCTCGGTGCCGGTGCCGTGGAGGTTGGGCGGCCAGGCCTCGCCGTCCACGAAGATCATGTCGTCGCCCTCGCCGTACCAGTTCCAGGCCTCGGTGTGGCGCAGGTTGGTGACGTTGAAGGTGCAGCCCACGTAGTGACCGCGGCCGCGGGTCTCCAGGATGAGGTAGTTGCCGTCGCCGGTGAGGTTGTCCCCGCCGAACAGGAACTCGCCGTTGCTGCGCTCGCCCTGCTCGTAGCCGTCGGTGGGGTTCTCCCGCCGCCAGCTGGCGTGGAACCGCCCGATCCCCTCCTCCAGTTCGTCGAAGGCCTCGTAGTCGAGGTAGTAGTAGAACCACAGCACCAACTCGTCGCACTCGCTGGTCAGTTCGAACCGGGCGCCGTCGGCGAACGGCATGTGGAAGAAGGAGTTGAACGCCTTGCCGTCCTGCGGGCTCATCTGCAGGGGCAGGGAGGCGAAGTTGGTCGTCCGGGCATGGCCGACTCCGAAGAAGTCGCCCAGCGGCACCAGGATGGACGGCCGGTCGCTGCCGTCCCAGTAGGCGCGGAGCACCAGCTTGCGCAGGAAGTCGTTGTCGGGGGTGTCCGGATCGGTCGGGCAGGCCGGGGCCACCGTCATCCAGATGTGGTTGATGCTGCCGGCACCGCCGATGTCCGCCAGTTCGACGGTCTCCCCCGGACGCAGGGTCACCCGGTCCTCGTTGCCACCGCTGCGGTCGTAGGAGGAGACCCGCCGCCGCCTGCTGGAACGGAGCCGGGGCAGGTCACGCAGACTCGAGCCGTGAGAACCGTAGCTGGTCATCCGACCTTCCCTTCTCGCCCTTGAAACACCGAGGAATCGATTTCTCACCGTATCCCGCCGGTCCGCATCGGTCAACCGTTCGGAGGTGGATGGGTTGCGTAGCCGTTGGAATTCAGTCGCGCAGGACGATCTCCCGCGGCACCGCCGCCGGCCCGAGGGCGTCGCGGACGGCGGCCCGCCAGCCCGCCGGATCGGCCTGCTGACCGGGCGCCAGCCGGACGGAGGCGGCCATCCGCCGGCCGTAGGTGCCGTCCGCCACCACCTCGACGCTGGCCGCCAGGACGCCCGGCAGACCGGCCAGCACGTCCTCGACCGCCGCCGGATCGACGAACTCCCCGCCCAGCCGGGCCACCGGCCCGACGCGACCCAGCAGATGCAGCCGGCCGCCCTCGTCCAGGTAGCCCCGGTCGCCCATGGTGAGCCAGCGCGAGCCGGGCCGGTCGGCCACCGACGCCATCAACGACCGCACCCGCACCCGGCCGGGGACACCGATCGGGACGGGCGTGCCGTCCTCCCCCACGATCTGCACCCGGGCGCCGGCGATCGGACGTCCGACGCAGCCAGGCCCGGTCACCGCCGGCCCGGTCGCCATGGTGAAGGTGCCGGCCTCGGTGGAGCCGTAGAAGTTGACCACCACCGGTCCGACCGTCCGCTGCAGGGCAGCGATCGTCGCCTGGTCGAGCAGGTCAGAACCGCTCACCACGGCGCGTAGTCGCGGCGGATGGCGGTCGCTTTCCAGCGCGTCGGCCAGTGCCCGGAGCTGTGCCGGTACCGCGCAGACCACCTCGACGCCGTAGCGGTGGATCGCGGCCAGCGCGGCCTGCCCGGCGCCGTCGGCCAGGCTGAGCCGCGGCAGCGCGCTGGCGGTCACCACCGGCGAGCCCACCACCAGGCACAGCACGGCCACCGCCAGTCCGTAGCCGTGGTGGAGCGCCGGCCAGACCAGGGTGGGAGCCCCGGGCCGGATCCTGGTCGAACCGGCCAGCGCGAAGGCCGCCAGCGGCTGGCTGGCGCGGCGTCCGATCGCGATCCCCTTGGGCACTCCGGTGGTGCCGGAGGTGACCATCACCGACCTCGACTGCCGGGCCCGGTCGGGCACCGGCCAGCCGGGCGGGGTACCGGCGGCCAGCCCGGCGAACTCCCCGGTCGAGAGCGCTCGTCCGGGGTGACCCCGGAGCAGGTCGGCGGCGTCGGGAGCGTGCAGGATCAACTCGGCCCCGCTGTCGGCCAACCACGCCCGGAAACGGGCCCGCCCCATCCGCGGAGAGAGCTGGCTGACCCGTCCACCGGCCAGTCCGGCCGCCGCCGCGGCGACGAACAGGTCGCGATCGTCGTGGCAGAGCACCGCCACCCGGGTTCCGGCCCGCACCAGCCGATGGTGATCGAGGGCGGCGGCCAGCCGTTCGGTGGCGCGGCCGAGTTCGGCGTAGGTCACCGCCCCCCGGTCGTCCAGCAGTGCCACCCGGTCGCCCCACACCCGGGCGGTGATCGCGATCGCCCCGGCCACCGTCATCCCGTGCCGCGGCAGGGCCCCCAGCGCGATCCTGGCCAGCGCGACGGGCTGGGAGCCGATCCCGAACACCCGCAGGCCGGCCCAGACCTGGCGGACGCACTCCACCGGGGTGGCGCGGGTGTCGGAGAGCCGGGTCACGGGCCGGCTCAGAACTTCAGCCCGGCGGCGAGCGCGCGGGCGAGCAACCGGTCCACGGCTCCCGGCGCCGTCCGGGCCAGCGCTCCCGCCGCGGTGGTCAGCCAGGGGGCGACCAGCCGGGGACGGCGGACGATCGCGCGGCAGATCACGTCCGCCGCCTGGTCGACGGTCAGCTCCGGCACCGGATAGCGCCCGGCGGTCGGCGCGCTCATCGCCGTCCGTACCCGGGGCAGATGGACGGAGGTCACCCGCACCCCGGCCTGGCGCAACTCGGGGGCGACGCCGGCCAGCCAGACGTCGAAGCCGGCCTTGGTGGCGGTGTAGACCGACCAGCCGGGCAACGGCAGGTCGACGTTCACCGTCGAGACGTTGATCACCTGCCCCGACCCCCGGTGGATCATCTCCCGCAACTGCGGCAGCAGGAACGCGATCGGGCCCAACAGGTTCACCCCGCTGAGCCGGGCGACGTCGTGGAAGCGCCCGGTGTACTCGCTCAGATAGCGATGGACGGAGTGCCCGGCGTTGGAGACCACCAGCACGGGGGTACCGGCCCGTTCGAGCAGACCCTCCGCCGCGGCGGTGGCCGCCGCGGTGTCGCGCAGGTCGAGGACCAGCGGCTCCACCCCTTCCGGCAGCGTGCGCAGCGCCGCCTCGTCCCGGGCCACCGCCACCACCCGGGCACCGACCTGCGCCAGCCGCTCGGCCACGCAGCGACCGATCCCGCGGGAGGCCCCGGTCACCACGGTCAGCCGGCCGCCCACCATCGGCCGGACCCGGTCGGGCGTGGCACCGTCGGGTCGCACCCCGAGCAGGGTGGGTACCAGCCGCTGCCCCCAGCCGTTCGGCGACCCCGTGCCGCTCCCTCGGTTCACAGCGCCAGGCTAGCGGGCCGCCCCGGCCAGGGAGCCCCCGCGGCTGAGATACCGATGCGGGGTTTTCCGCCCGCTGCTGCCACAATGGTCGCCGCGACTCGTCGTCGCCTGGACGCGTAGCTCAGCTGGTAGAGCGTCGGCCTTACAAGCCGTTGGTCGTCGGTTCAAGTCCGGCCGCGTCCACCAGGATGTCATTATCAAAAGCGCCTGTGGAGTCCGCCCCGCGCGTACCTGCCCGGGCGTACCTGCACTTACTTGATACCGTCCGTGTCCGTCCTGAGCGGGCCAAGACGTTGTAGGGCTCGTTGAGTTCGATACAGCGCGCCCATCTCCAACGCCCGCCACCGGTTGGCTTCCCGCTGCGCCGGGATCGACAATCCCTCCGGCTCAGTACCGCGTCGGGCTTCATTCAGGGTGGAGACACGGACACAGGACACCGCCCGAAGCGGAGACAACGGACTCTCGGTGTGGTTGCAGTCATGCCCAACACTTAGGGGCGGCAAGCCTATGCGTGAGGCGGCGGGGTGTCGCCGCGGCTGAACACTGGGTCCAGGAAGGAGGACAGCAACGCCATTTGTCGGTCGAGGTCTGCTTCGCAGACGTCCTCCAGTCGTTCCTTACGACGCCAGGCAGCCCATTTGGCCTGGCCGACCTGCCCATAACCGAGGACGTGCGGTGCGATGGGTTCGAGGGTGACGCCGCGATGGCGAGCCACGGCTTGAGACGACCGGAGCAACTCGTCGGTGTCGATGCCTTGCCTGACGAGCTGGACGATGTCGACGTAGTCGCGCCATCGGGTACTGGTGATACCCCGCTCCAGGATGGTCACACCCTTCTCGGCGATCGTGGTCTCGGGCGCGTAGCCGAGCAACACGATCGGGTCACCCAGCACGCGGTCGATACGCACCTGACGGGGAGCGGGCACGATTGGGTCCCCGGTGGAGACATCCCACGCGGCGGCGCCCTTCCATGGCCCGACGGAGACCCCGACCCGAACCCTGAATCCTGGGTAGTCGGCATGCTCGCGGATCTCCTGCACGCTGATCGAGTCGAGATCGAACACCACCCCGTCAGCAGTCTCCACAGCAGCGATGTCGTGAACGACCGCGATGAGGTGCTCGGCCGTGACTTCCGCTCCGACGGCGTTCGCATCGGCATCCTTGGTGGGACGCCTCACGCCATAGGCGGCCAGTAGGATCCCGCCCTTGAGCACGAAGTCCTCGGCATGGCCGGTGCGAGTGAGGCGATCCAGGAACGACTCCAGCGTGTGCCGAATCAGATACTCCTGTGTCGGCGCACCCGTCCCAGCCTTCGCCGCTGCCGAGCGTGCCGCCGACTGGAGACGGCGGAACACCTCATCACCCTTGCTCACGCCAGCATCTCCAGCGCATGCAGGACCGGAGACTTCGCACGAGGAAGGCGAGAGGCGATCTCCATCAACCGGGCAGGTTTCCCGCCACGGCGCAGCCACTCCTTCAACGCATCCCGCGCCAGCTCATACCCGACTTCGCCACGCAGGCGGAACGCATCCGCGATCGACCGCTCGGGTGAATAGATCCCGATCAACTGATCCGTGCCCGGAACGGGAGTCTCTTCTCGGCCGATCTCGAAAGTAACCCGATCGAACTGATGCCAAGCGATAGCGCCCGTGCTCGCCGGCGTACGCGACCCCCGCGGGATCGCGACATCCAACGCAACGGGAATCGCATCGGTCAGTTCATGGTGCGCGAGCGCCGACGTCAGGCAAATCGTCGCATCCGGGCGACGTGTGGCAGCCTCTATCCAGTCCCAGTCCGCCGCTGAAGCGTCCGCGGGCAGATAGATGCCCCGAGCGATCCGCTCCAGCCGCCCCTCACGCGCTGCACGGTACAGCCCACTACGTGATAGGCCTGCCTCCTCCGCCGTGCCTGGCCTCAACGTAGACATCACTGCCACCTCGCTGTCAGTACGAAACGTACATACGTAAGTATAGCTGATGACAAATCGTTCCGAACTGAACACCGTGGATCTGTGGGGAGCATGTGTTGACCCCACTTTCTCAATTGCAGGACATGCTGACACAACGTAATCCCAAACCACTTTGGGCGGTGTCCCGACTGTCTGGAAGCCGCACTCCAGACCGTTGCTGCCAACAACGTCCTCAGCGGCTGTTGGCGTCCAGGATCTGACCCTGCCATTGACGGAGGACCGGCATCAACGTCCGATCGAGCGCAGATAGGCGTCGACCTGCGCCAGGGCGTCGGCGGCGTCGACGCCGGCCTCCTGTTGCACCAGGGCTATCGCGTCGGTCCGCCGACCGGCCCTGGCCAGGGCGATCGCCTCCGGCGAGGACGTCGACGACACGGCGGCGGCCGACGACGGCTCGGTCAGCCCGAGGTGGTCGTAGACCTCCGCCAGCTTGGCTTCCAGGGGCGGCGACCCGCGCGGCCAGGGCGATCAGCGAGGCTTCCATCCCGACAGCCTAGGGCCAGTGGTCAGCCCGCCCGAAGCCGGCTGCGCAGGGTGTCGATCGTGTCGTCGGAGAGCCCCAGGCCCCGGGTGAGGTAACCGTCCAGGTCGCCGTAGCGGGCCTTCAGTTCGGTCAGCCCGGCCCGCAGGTAGGAGGCGTCGACCTGCAGCAGCGCCCGCTTGATCTCACCGGCCTGCTTCCCGTCCGTCCGCTCGGCCTTGGCCACCTCGCGCTCGATCAGGCTCTCGCGCCGTTGGTTGGAGAGCAGGTACTCCTCGATCACGGTCACCTCGTCGGCCCCCGCGGTCAACTGCAGCAGGGCCGAGATCCAGCCGGTGCGGTCCTTTCCCTCGGTGCAGTGCACCAGCACCGGGCCGTCGGCCTCGGCGATCGACTTCAGCACCTTGGCGATCGCCTTGCGCTGGGCCGCGACCGCGACGAACTCGCGGTAGATCCGCTTCATGTGCTTCCTCGCCTCGGCCGGCCTGCCGGGACGGACCGGGGCGCTGGCCTGGACCGCGAAGACGTTGATCTCGTGCCGTTCGGCACCCTCGATCGCCGGATCGGGCGTCCCGCCCCACACCGCCCGGGGGCGCAGCTAGTAGAAGTAGGACCCAC
>JAEXCA010000259.1 GCA_023393755.1 Actinomycetes bacterium
GTTCCGGGACCAGCAGGAACCGTCCCCGGTGGTGCCGAACACAGCAAAAGCGCCGGCCGCCCAACAGGACGACCGGCGCTTGGTGCTTAGCTCAGGCGGCGGTGACGCTCACGTTGATGTGAGCCACCACGCCGGCGGTGAGCTTGATGCCCACGGTGTGGTCGCCGACGTTCTTGATCGGCTTGCCGATCTCGATGGCGCGCTTGTCGAGCGCCGGGCCGCCGGCCTTCTTCACCGCCAGGGTGATGTCGGCCGGGGTGACGGCGCCGAACAGCTTGCCGGTGCTGCCGGCGTGGGCCGGCAGGCTGACGGAGAGCGCCTCCAGCTGGGTGCGCACCTCCTTGGCGTGATCGGCGGAGCGGATCTCGCGGGCGTCACGTGCCCGCTTGATGCCGTCGATCTGCTTCTCGGCGCCCTTGGTCCAGCTGATCGCGAAGCCGCGGGGCAGCAGGTAGTTGCGGCCGTAGCCGTCCTTCACCTCGACGATGTCACCGGGGATGCCCAGGTGGTCGACCGAGGCGGTCAGGATCAACTTCATGACGTCTCCCCTTCTCAGCGCGCGGTCGAGGCGTAGGGCAGCAGGGCGACCTCGCGGGCGTTCTTCACCGCGATGGCGACCTTGCGCTGCTCCTGCACGGAGAGGCCGGTAACCCGACGAGCGCGGATCTTGCCCCGCTCGGAGATGAACTTCCGCAGCGTGGCGGTGTCCTTGTAGTCGATGTGACCCACCCGGATGGACTTCGCGGGCGCGATCTTCTTGTTCTTCACCGGCATACGCCGTGATGAGGCCATTGTGGTGCTCTCCTTGGTTTCGAAAGCCCGGCCGGAGCCGGAATGTGCCTGGTCCTGGTGGCTTTCGGCCGACCCTTCGAGACTCGCTCCTACGGAGCGACCTCAGGGATCGTCGTCAACCTCGGGACAGGATGATGCTGGGTTCGATCAGAACGGGGGCTCGTCCGCCTGGCCCGCCTGGGCCCACGGATCGTTCCCGCCGGATCGTTCGCTCTGGCCGCCACCGCCGCCGCCCCAGTTGGAGCCGCCGCCGGAGGACTGGCCCCCGCCGTAGTTGCCGCCGCCACTGGAGGTGCGGGTCACCTTGGCGGTGGCGTACTTGAGCGCAGGACCGATTTCTTCGACCTCGACCTCGAACACCGTCCGCTTCTCGCCCTCACGGGTTTCGTAGGTGCGGGAGCCGAGGCGACCCTGAACGATGACCCGCATCCCCTTGGTGAGGGACTCGGCCACGTTCTCGGCCGCCTGACGCCAGACGGCGCAGTTGAGGAACATGGCGTTGCCGTCCTTCCATTCGCCGGTCTGGCGATCGAAGGTGCGCGGCGTGGAGGCGACGGTGAAGTTCGCCACGGGTGCCCCGGAAGGGGTGAACCGCAACTCGGGATCCGCAGTGAGGTTCCCGACGACGGTGATGATGGTCTCGCCAGCCATGATGTGAGCTCTTTCGAAATCGGACGTCTACAGGGATCCAGCCTGTCAGCTAGCGCTGACAATCGCGAGACCCCGGTATGGAATCAGTGGGTGTCCGGGCGAATGACCTTGGTCCGCATGATCTGCTCGTTCAAGGTGAACTGGCGATCCAGTTCCTTGACGACAGCCGGCTCGGCGGTCACGTTGATGACGGCGTAGATGCCTTCGGACTTCTTGCGAATGTCGTAGGCGAGCTTGCGTCGTCCCCAGATGTCCAGGTTGTCGACGGTGCCACCGGCCTTGGTCAGCCCGGCGAGGGGCTTCTCCAGCAGGCCGTTCACCTGGCGGTCGTCGACGTCAGGGTCGATGATGACCATGACCTCATACTTGCGCATACGCGAACTCCACCTCCTCTGGTCTAGAGCGGCTACGGGCGCTTCCCGTAGCAGGAGGGCGTATCGGCTGCCCGGAAAGGCAACCAGGGAGGTACTTTACCCGGACGCCCCCACCCCGGCCTAATCAGCCGTCGGCCCCCCGGGTTGCGAACCCTCAGGACGTCAGGGCCCGATGGACGGGCACCACCGCGGCGGCCGCCCAGGCCTGGGGACGGCAGGAGGCCGGATAGCTGATCGGACGGCTGCTCTCGGCATCGCCGAGGCCGGCGAACAGTTCCGGCATCCGGGAGCCGAAGGCGTCGGCGGCCCGGACCAGCTGACGGGCCAGTTCCCGGGCCGGATCGACCAGGCCGGCGCGCAGCATCCCCTCGATGGCGATCGCGGTGTCGTGCACCCACACGCTGCCGCAGTGGTACGACAGCGGCCAGTAGCCGGCCTCGTCGCTGGCCATGGTGCGCAGGCCGAAGCCGGAGGCGAACCGCGGCTCCAGCAGCAGCGTGGCCAGGCGGGCCTCCTCCTCCGGGCTGAGCAGGGTGGTGCCGATCAGCTGGCCGATGTTCGAGGTCCGGGAGTCGACCGGACGATCGGTGCCGTCGAGGGCGATGGCCGGGAAGCGGTCGCCGTCCCGCTCCACCCAGAAGGCGGCGCGGAAGCGCTCCCGCAACGCGTCGGCCCAGGCCCGCCAGGGGCCGCCGTCGCGGCCGAAGGCGTCCAGCAGTTCGGCCCCGCAGTGCGCCGCCTGGCAGGCCTGGGCCTGTACCTCGGCCAATGCGATCGAGCCCTCGGCGATCCGTCCGTCGGCGAACCGGACGGCGTCCCCGGAGTCCTTCCAGCCCTGGTTCGCCAGCCCCCGCCCGGCCGCGTCGAAGTAGCGCAGGAAGCCGCTGGCACCGGGGCAGGCGTCGTCGCGCAGCCAGGCGAGCGCCCGTTCCAGGTTGTCGAGCAGGGGCGCGATCCGCTCGTCCCCCACCCCCGCCCGCCAGGTCTCGTACAGCAGGATGACCCACAGCCCGGTCGCGTCCACCGTGCCGTAGTAGACCGGCGGCAGGACGATGCCCTCCCCCGGCAGGCTGAGTTCGTCGGCCCGGAGTTCGTGCAGGATCTTGCACGGCTGCTCGGCCGTCCCCGGCTCCGGCTTCGTCCCCTGCCGGGCGGCCAGGGTGCGCAGGGTGCCCAGCGCCAGCTCGGGCGCCACCGGAAGCAGAAAGCGGGCGCTGATCAACGAGTCGCGGCCGAACAGGGTGAGGAACCAGGGGGTTCCGGCGGCGAGGAACGGGCCAACGCCTGCGTCCAGCACCAGCGCCCGGCAGTCGTCCAGCGCCTGCCGGGACCAGCGATCCAGCGCGGCGTCGCCGCTGCTCGGCAGGTCGGCGATGTCGACGCTCCCGGAGCTGATCACCGCGGCCGGATCGGAGGCCTCCCAGTGAAGCTCGAACTCGCGGCGGTCCCGCGCCGGAACGGTGAGTTCCACCGTCACCACGACGGTGCTCCCGTCCCGTTCCACCCGGCCGTGGCCGGCGGCGAGGGCCAGCCTGCGTTCCCCGTCGGTCGCCACCAGGCGGTGGTCACCGTCGGTGAACCGGAGCGGCACCGGACGGGGCTCGTCGGCCTTGATGTGCTGCAACTGGGTGAACTCCACCTCGAAGCTCAGCTCCACCGTGGCGGTCAGCTCGACGTCGCGGCCGTTGCGGACGGCCACCGCCTCGGTCACCCGCCCGGGCGAGACCCGCCGCGTCCACTCGGTCAGCACCCGGGGGTCGGGCAGGTCGTCGTCGAGGCTGCGGACCAGGCCGAGACAGGTACGTCCACCATGCCAGCGGGAGGTGCCGGCCGGTTCCGGGACGCGGGCGTCGACCCGCAGCCGGCCGGACCGCAGCAACCGCCAGTCGCCGTGGTAGAGGCCGTGGATCGGCTTGTCGCCGTAGGCGCCGTCGGGGGCCGACCAGACCTGGGTGGGCGCGACGATGACGACCTCCTCCTCGTTGAGGAAGGGCTGGAGGCGTCGGCGGTTCATTGGTCTCAATTCTGCAAATATCGCCCGGTGGGGGTTCCCCCTGCTGCTGCAGGTACGCTAGCGTGCTTTCTTAGATCGATCCAAGTGTTGTTCTGTTCTTTGGCCAACTCATTTTGATCGATCCAAAACAACGGTCCTCAAGCCGTACCGAGCAATGAAGCCGAGGAGGAAACCTGCGATGGCAGTCACGTTGGCCCAGGTCGCCGCCCATGCCGGAGTGTCGGCCCAGACCGTCAGCAACGCCATCAACCAGCCCGAGCTGGTCAGGACCGAGACCCTCGCCCGGGTGCAGCAGTCGATCCAGCAACTCGGGTACACCATCAACCTGCGGGCGAAGATGCTGCGCCAGCAGCGGACCGGCACCATCGGCATCCGGGTCCGGCCGTTCGACGACGACCGGGCGGGGATCCTGTTCGACCGGCTGCTCCACGAACTGAGCGCGCAGGCCGCGGCCTACGACAAGCACGTGATGCTGTTCACGGCCGACGACGATGCCGCGGAAGTGAAGACCATCCGCAGGATGTGCGCGCAGAGCCTGGCCAGCGAGTTCATCCTCACCGACACCCACCCCGCCGACGACCGGACCGCCGAGCTCGTCGATCAGGGGATCAGGTTCGTTGCCTTCGGTCGACCTTGGGGGGCTCCGGAGGACGAACCACCCCACGCCT
>JAEXCA010000065.1 GCA_023393755.1 Actinomycetes bacterium
ATCAACAAGCTCAAACACCATCGAGGGTTCGCCACCCGCTATGACAAACTCGCCGTCCGGTTCGCCGCCACCACCCGCGTCGCCGTGATCAACGAATGGCTCAAACGACTTTCGTAACAGGCTCTAGTTCCGGTCGCGAACCAGGCAGCTTCGCGTTTGCCACGGCACCGGGGCCCGGCCGAGGCAGCCGAGCGCTTCAGCGAACCCGCCGGACGGTCAGGTCCCGATCGCTGCCTTCTCGCTGAAGATGCCCTGGCTCTGGGAACCCGCGCATTCGCACCGCATATGGCGGGTGGGGATGGGCCGAGTTGCCACAGCCGCGCATTGACACCGCATACCACTGGGCAATCTGGGCTGATAAGCGGTGCGGATGTGCAACTGGTGTGGTCAGCTGCCCGCTGGGTCGCCATAAGCGGCGTGATTGTGCTGCAAGCGGGCGCTACCCACATCTTGACTGATTCGAACAGGTGTTCGAAGATGGATGAGTGTCGGTACACATTGCTGAAGCAACCAGCAGGGAACACCTGCTGCAGCAATTGCGTGCCAAGACCCTGGTTCCGGTCCAGCAGCTGGTGGATGTCCATCCGGCACTGGCCGGGTTGTTGCCGGATGGTGGATTGCGTCCCGGGGCCGCCTATCAGGTGACCGGGGGAGCCCTATTGCTCGCCCTGCTCGCCGAACCCTCGTCCGCCGGGGCATGGTGTTCGGTGGTGGGGATGCCCGAGTTCGGTGCCGAGGCGGCCCGCAATGCCGGGATCGCGCTGGAACGGCTCGCCCTGGTTCCCGAGCCGGGGCAGCGGTGGCTGTCGGTGGTGGCGGCGCTGGCCGAGGTGATGGGGGTGGTGGCCGTCCGTCCACCCGCCCGGATCGGCCCGGCCGATGCCAACCGGCTGGCCGCCCGGTTGCGGGAGCGGGGTTGCGTCCTCCTGGCCTGCGGGGAATGGCCGCGGGTCGAGGCGTCCCTTTCGCTCGGCCGGGGACGGTGGTCCGGGCTGGGGGACGGCCACGGCTACCTGACCGGACGCGAGGTGGAGGTCACCGCGCGCACCCGGCACGGGCTCACCCGCACCGCCCGGCTGGTGCTGCCGGATCGGCAGGGCCGACTCACGGAGGCTGCGAGACCTGTTCCCACGGAACAGGCTCAGCCAACGTGGGGGCTGCGGGCGGTGGGGTGATGTCCGCCACGACGGCATCGACCCGGTGCCTGGTGCTGTGGTTCCCGGATTGGCCGGTGACCGCCTGGCGGCTGGCCACCGACACCCCGGACGGACCGGTGGCGATCGTCGAGGCGAACCAGGTCTTCGCCTGCTCGGCCGAAGCCCGCGCCGCGGGGGTACGGCTGGGGCAGCGCTGGCGGGAGGCCCAGTCACGCTGCCCGCAGTTGACGGTGATCCCGGCCGACCCGGCCCGGGAGGAGCACGAGTTCGCCCCGCTGCTGCGATTGGTGGAACAGGTCGCCCCGGGGGTACAGGTGATCCGGCCCGGGCTGGTGGCGCTGCGCGCCCGTGGCCCGGCCCGGTACTACGGCGGCGAGGCGCAGGCCGCTGCCGCGCTGCTGGCCGGCAGCGACGAACTGGGGATCGGCGACGGCCGGGCCGGGGTGGCGGACGGGGTGTTCACCGCCGAGCAGGCTGCCCGGGCGGCCGACCCGATCCGGGTGGTACCGGCCGGGGAGGCGGCCGCCTTCCTGGCGCCGCTGCCGATCGGTCAGCTGGACGATCCGGAGCTGGTCTCGCTGCTGCCCCGGCTGGGGATCCGCCGGCTGGGCGCCTTCGCCGCGCTGGACGCCGCGCAGGTCCGCGACCGGTTCGGCGAGCGGGGCGTCCGGCTGCACGCCCTGGCCGGCGGGGCGGATTCCCGTCCGGTACAGCCCCGCACACCGCCACCGGAACTGGCCCGCCAGGTGGAGTTCGAGCCGCCGCTGGAGCTGGCCGAGCAGGTGGCGTTCAGCAGCCGGGCGATCGCCGAGGAGTTCATCGCCGGGCTGGCCGCGGTGAACCTGGTCTGCACCGAATTGCGGGTCACCCTGTTCGCCGAGCAGGGGGAGCGCAGCGAGCGGGTGTGGCTGCACCCGGCCTGCTTCGACGCCGCGGCGATGGTCGACCGGGTGCGCTGGCAATTGCAGGCGGCGGCCGGCAGGAGCATCGGCAGCCCGGTGGTGCGGGTCCGGCTCGAACCGGTAGCGACCGATGCGATCTCCCACCACGCCCCCGGACTGTTCGGGCCGGGCAGCGACGAGAAGGTGCACCATGCGCTCTCCCGGCTGCAGGGGATGCTGGGGCACGAGGGTGTCACCACCCCGGTGATCGGCGGTGGCCGCTGGCTGGAGGAGCGGCAGGTGCAGGTGCCCTGGGGCGACCGGCCGGTGCTGCCGCAGCCGCTGGGACGACCCTGGCCGGGCAGCCTGCCCGACCCGCTGCCGGCCACCGTCTTCCCGTCCCGCCGCAAGGTGGAGGTGCTGGACGCCGACGGGGTGCGGGTCGGGGTGGACGACCGGCTGCTGCTGACCGGCGCCCCCGCCCAGCTGGTGGTGGGTGCCGCCCGGCTGGGGACGGCCGGCTGGGCCGGGCCGTGGCCGGTGGCCGAACGCGGCTGGGATCCGGACCGGAAACGGGCCGGCTGCCGCTTCCAGGTCGCCGACGACACCGGTGGCGCCTGGCTGCTGGTGCTGGAGCCGGACGGCGGCTGGTGGGCCGAGGGGCGGTACGACTGATGGGCTACCACAACCCGCCGATCACCTGGGCGAAGCTGGAGGGGACGCTGACCGGGCGCCGGGCGGTGGCCGAGCGGGACATCCCGTCCTCCCGGAAGCGGAAGCCCTACCAGCGGCCGCCGATCGTCCGGCCGACCGATGCCGTGCCGTACGCCGAACTGCACGCCCATTCGTCCTACTCCTTCCTGGACGGCGCCTCCTCGCCGGTCGAACTCGCCGAGCAGGCGGAACGGCTCGGCCTGCACGCCCTGGCGGTGACCGACCACGACGGGCTGTACGGGATCGTCAGGTTCGCCGAGGCGGCCGAGGCCACCGGGGTGAAGACGGTCTTCGGCGCTGAGCTGTCGCTGGAGTTGCCCGCCCCGCAGAACGGCGTCCCCGATCCGGTCGGCAGCCACCTGCTGGTGCTGGCCGCCCAGGAGGAGGGCTACCACCGGCTGGCCGGGGCGCTCACCCAGGCCCAGCTGGCCGGGGCGGAGAAGGGACGCCCGCACTACGACCTCGACCTGCTGGCCGAGCAGGCGGGCGGGCACTGGGCGGTGCTGACCGGCTGCCGCAAGGGCGCGGTGCGCCAGGCTCTGCTGACTTCCGGGCCGGAGGCCGCCGCCCGGGAGTTGCACGACCTGGTGGAGCGGTTCGGCCGGGTCTACGTCGAACTCACCGACCACGGCAACCCACTGGATTCCACCCACAACGACGCGCTGGCCGCCATCGCGGCGCAGCTGGGGGTGCCGGTGCTGGCGACCGGCAACGTCCACTACGCCACCCCCGCCCAGCACCAGCTGGCCCAGGCGGTCGCGGCGATCCGGGCCAATCGCAGCATGGACGCCCTCGACGGCTGGCTGCCGGCCGCCGGCACCGCCTTCCTGCGCTCCGGGGCGGAGATGACGGCCCGATTCGCCCGCTACCCGGGGGCGGTGGAGCGCACCGTGGAACTGGCCGACGAACTTGCCTTCCCGTTGCGCCGGGCCAAGCCTGCGCTGCCCAAGCAGGAGGTGCCCGAGGGACACACCCCGATGTCCTGGCTGCGGGAGTTGGTATGGCAGGGAGCTGCCGCGAAGTATCCCGATCTCGATGCGGCGAAGCGGCAGCGGATTGAACACGAACTGGGGGTGATCGAGGCCAAGGACTTCCCGGGCTACTTCCTGATCGTGCACAGCATCGTCGCCGAGGCCAGGGAGCGCGGCATCCTGTGCCAGGGTCGTGGCTCGGCCGCCAGCTCCGCGGTCTGTTACGTGCTCGGCATCACCGCGGTGGACGCCATCCGCTACCAGCTGCCGTTCGAGCGCTTCATCTCCTCGCTGCGGGACGAGGAGCCCGATATCGACGTGGACTTCGACTCCGAGCGCCGCGAGGAGATCATCCAGTGGGTCTTCGACACCTACGGCCGCGAACGTGCCGCGCAGGTCTGCAATGTCATCCAGTACCGCCCCAAGAACGCGGTCCGCGACATCGCCAAGGCGCTCGGCTACGGCCCCGGCCAGCAGGACGCCTTCTCCCGGCAGATCGAACGCTGGAACGCGATCGCCGAAGAGGGGGAGGACGACAGCGGCATCCCACTGCCGGTGCGCAAGCTGGCCGTCGAGCTGCTCAAGGCTCCCCGGCACCTGGGGATCCACTCTGGCGGGATGGTGCTCACCGAGCGTCCGGTGGGCCAGGTGGTGCCGATCGAGCACGCCCGGAAGGAGAAGCGGACGGTGATCCAGTGGGACAAGGACGATGCCGCCTGGATGGGGCTGGTGAAGTTCGACCTGCTGGGGCTGGGAATGCTCTCTGCCCTGCAGTACTGCTTCCATCTGATCCGGGACTCTACAGGTGAAGAGTTCGATCTCGCGACGTTGCCGAAGGAGGAGCAGGCGGTCTACGACATGCTCTGCCGGGCAGACTCGATCGGGGTCTTCCAGGTCGAATCCCGCGCCCAGATGGGCTTGCTGCCCCGGCTGCAGCCGCGGAAGTTCTACGACCTGGTGATCGAGATCGCGCTGATCCGGCCGGGGCCGATCCAGGGCGGGGCGGTGCATCCCTTCGTCCGCCGCAAGCTGAAGCAGGAACCGGTCAGCTACCCGCACCCCAAGCTGGAGCCCGTCCTGGAGCGCACCCTGGGGGTGCCGATCTTCCAGGAGCAGCTGATGCAGATGGCGATGGTGATCGGTGAATGCTCGGGGGAGGACGCCGACCTGCTGCGCCGGGCGATGGGCTCCAAGCGCGGCGTGGAGCGGATCGAGTCGGTCAGGGACCGCCTCTTCGAGGGGATGGCGCGCAACGGCCTGGTCGGAGATGCCGCCGACATCATCTATCAGCAGATCGTGGCGTTCGCGAACTTCGGCTTCGCCGAGTCGCACTCGCTGAGCTTCGCGCTGCTGGTCTACGCCAGTTCGTGGATCAAGCTGCACTACCCGGCGGCCTTCCTGGCTGGCCTGCTGCGCGCCCAGCCGATGGGCTTCTACTCACCAGAAACGCTGACCGCCGACGCCCGCCGCCACGGCGTCGAGGTCCGCCGTCCCGACCTGCTGCGGTCCGGCGTCCACCCCATCCTGGAACCGGTCGCAGGAAGGACAGCGACGGGTCTGGATTCCTGCCTTAAGCACAACGACGGCAAGCTCCCCGAGTTCGACCCCACCGCGCCGGACGAGGGCCCCGCCCATCGCCGGGACGGCAACTTCGTGGTCCGGCTCGGGCTGGCCGGCGTCCGAGGGATCGGCGAGAAGGTCGCAGAACGAATCGTCGCCGAGCGTGAACTGCACGGCGATTACGCCTCGATGGAGAATCTGGCCCGCCGTGCCGGGCTGACCGAGAACCAACTCTCGATATTGGCCACCGCCGGAGCGCTGGAATGCCTGCAGCTGACCCGCCGGCAGGCACTGTGGCGGGCCGGAACGGCCGCGCTCGACCAGGCCGACACCCTGCCCGACACCATCGTTCCGCTGCAGCCGCCGCTGTTCACCGACCCGACCGGCTTCGAGGTTCTCGCCGACGACCTGTGGTCGACCAGCGTCTCCACCGACGACCATGTGATGAACCACCTGCGCGAACGGCTGAACGCGCGGGGCGTCCTCACCTCGGCCCAACTCCGCACCGTCGAACCGGGTCAACGGGTGGAGGCGGCCGGCCTGGTGACTCACCGGCAGCGGCCGTCCACCGCCTCGGGGATCACCTTCGTCAACCTGGAGGACGAGCACGGCCTGGTCAATGTGATCTGCTCAGCAGGAGTCTGGTCCCGGCACCGCCAGGTGGCTCGCGGCTCCTCGGCGCTGATCATCCGAGGCACCCTGGAGCGCTCCCCAGAGGGGGTCACCAACCTGGTCGCCGACCGGATCGAACCGCTGTTGGTCGGCATTCGGCACAGTTCCCGCGACTTCCGATGATCAGAAGTTGAACCACACAGGAACTGGGCGGATTGCGTCCGCCGCCCAGGTTCGGGAGGCTTGCCACATGGTTCCATCAAAGCCGAGCCCCGCCTCGACAACTTTGTGGCGACCGTGCAATGACGCCGAACTCGCATTGGTCGCCGAAAGCGGCTGGCGACGATGGCCACCGCGACTGTTCTGGCAGCCAGCTATGGGCCGGAGGATTCCACGCGGTGAAACCGCGATCGATTCGCTGTGCCGTACCAGATCGTCCTAGTCAGCCGCGTGCCAGAAGGATCGCGGTGCGCTGATCGGCCGGTAGGTACTTCACTGCTTCTCGGAGGGTCACGCCCGAAGCCCGGACGGCGCGGGGGAGCAGCCAGTCGTGCACCAGTTCAGGACGCAGCTTGCCGGTGTCGCGCAGCACCCAGCCGATCGCCTTGCGGATGAAGAACTCCCTCTCGTCCAGCATCGCGTCGGCGTAGCGGGCGAACCTGTCGAAGTCTCCGCGTCCCTGGCGCAGCGGGACGAGTTGGGCCAGCAGCGCCGAGCGGCGGAGCCAGAAATCGGGGTCGGACGCCCAGCGGTCGAGCACCTCACCGAGCGACTCCTCACGCTCAAACAGCGGGCCAACCACGCTGGCGGCCAGGTTGTCCACCAGCGCCCAGCCGCGCGCCTCACGGAGCAGCTGTTCCAGCATCCCGACGTCCGCGCCGTTCAGCAGATCGACCCGACGTTCCAGCACCTCGACGGCGGCCATCCGCCGCTCGTGTACCGGCTCGGCCCACAGCAACCGCACGAGCTCGACCAACTGGTCGTGCTGCAGCGCCAGCTTGCCGATCACCTGCTTCACCGTCGTCCGAATGGCAGGGACGGACGCACCGTAGTGATCCAGGTCGCTCTTCAGGTAACGCTTCTCCTGCGCCGCCCGCTCGGGCGTACCCTGCCGTTGCAGACCGGCGTCGATCTGATCAGCCAGCGCCGACACGTTCGTCACGTCTCGATCCTGCCATGGGGACTCCGTAGAGTGCGGGTGGAAGGGAGGCGGGGATGGACTTCTTGCGACTGGTACTGCTGGCGCTGCACCTGGTGGGCATGGCCGCGATCGTCGGGGTGTTCGCCGTGCAACTGCGTCAGAAGGAGGACTTCGGTGTCGGGCTGCTGCTGGGTGGAGCGTTCGCGCAGCTGGTCACCGGCATAGCGCTGGTCGGGATCGCCGAGGCGACCGATCATCCGGTCAACTACTTCAAGATCGGCTTCAAGCTGGCGATCGCGCTGATCGTCGCCGCCGCCGCGGTGCTGACCTGGTGGAAGCAGCGCAAGGGCGAGAACGCCAAGCCGTTCTTCCACGCCGCCGGCGGGCTGGCCGTGCTCAACCTCCTGGTGGCGGTGTTCTGGCCGTAGTGTCCTGCTCGGCTGCGCTGGCCTATCAGTGTGGAGGGTTGGCGCCTATCAGCTCGACGATTCTCTCGCTGCCGGTCCGCAGGCGCCGGTCGCGACCTGTAGACGTCCGCGTCACGCAGCGCTGAACTGATCGAGTCCCGAAAGCCGCCTCCCCGGCAGTTGCGGATAAATCTCGCCCGAGAGCGTGTCCACGCTTGCGTCAGGACTACGGACCGGGACTTCCCGTCGCGGCTACGTCGATGGTGAAGGCTTCACTCAACTGTCCCTGGTGGTCGGTCGCGCTGGAAGCAGTCGCTGGCTAACACCCCCGACTTCAAGGGGGCCTTGATCTCACTGCGACTGTCCGTCAATAACTGCGCGGATGAGGTCCCAGCGGATCCTCTGGCGACGTGTGGCGTCGAACAACTGCGGCGAAACCGCTATTGAGCCGAGCGGCTCGGCTCTCGCACCCAGGCCCACCCAACTGCCGGTCGGAACGGACGCATCCTCGATCCGGTGGATCTGATATCGGCTTGGGTAGCCGTCGGATCGCTCATCAAATGCGCAGTCAAGGAGGTAGCGGGCGCCGTCGTGCTCGACAATCAGAGCCCGCGGGTAGTCGTAGAACTCACGGTACTCAAAGGCGGACCACTCGACCATCACTCAATCCTCAGCCTGCCAGGGCTACTACAAGCGATCGATAACAAGAGGTTGAGAATCCTCCTCGAGCTCGTTCACGCATCATCTGAGTCCTGGATTCCGGATAGTCGGTGTGAACAAGTCACTGAACTGTTGAGCGGTACAAACCGAGAGAAGGCAGTGACCCAAATTCCTCCGGTGGAGAGAAGAAACGACCGCCCTCCATCAACCCAGCGCACGCTGAGAACTCCTGGATCACATCAAGCATGCGACGATAGCGATCGCCTTTCAGAACGCGAACAAACCTATACACGCGCGTCGACTCACCGTGAGGACCCTTGCTGATCATGACTTCACTCGACTCACACATCCGGGCAGGTCAAGCCTTGACGGGACTGTCGAAGATGTCAGTTTGGCCCGCCTCGATCCGACACGTTGCCCTTGATTCCCACACAGCCATTCCGCGACCTAGCTACCCGAGTTACTGGCCCTTTCGTGCCACTCGAACAACTCGGTTCGAACTAGCCCGGCCGTGGGGATTCGATACCACCACCATCTGTCCTCGAGTCCATCTAGCGAGGGTT
>JAEXCA010000074.1 GCA_023393755.1 Actinomycetes bacterium
GTCTTGGCCCGGCTGCGCCGGGTGCGGGCCGGCTTGGCCTCGGCGACGGCTTCGGCCTGGACGGGTTCGGCGGCCGGCGCCGGCTCGACCGGCAGATCCGGCTGGGCGGGTGCCTGCTCCGCGATCACCGCAGCCGGCGGCCCGGCGGGACGGCTGGCCGCACGACGGCGGCGGGGCGGCGTGGCCGGCTCCACCGGGGTCGACTCGGTTGGGGTGGGGGTTTCGTCATCGAGCATGGTGCGCTCCTTCGACGACGACCGGAGTCGCCGTCCACATCGACTGCCGAAGCAGTAAAGCCTGTCGGGGCGAGCACATTTCCCACCTCACCCCCGCGGTCGGTCGCCGTCGCGGTGTGGTGTGGTGGAGCGATCGAGCTGTCACCTCGGCCACTGCACTCGCGGGAGGATTCCCAGTACCTGGAACTCCTTGCCTGGGCCTCAGTATTCCACAGCCTCGCCCGGAAAGACCCGCGACACCCGGAATTTCCGTTATCTGAGCGTTATCTTTGCTCGTCGGCGCTCAGCCACGGGCGCTGGCCGGCACCGGGTCGTTCACCTGCTTGCCGTCGAAGACTCCCTGGGCCAGCCGGGTGAAGATCGGCGGCTGGGTGGGCTTGAAGGCCGGGCTCACCCCGGCCAGGGCGGTCACCACGTCGTCCGGCCGGACCAGCGGCGACCCGATCTGCGAAACCAGTTCGATCAGGCCCTCCCCCTCCACCCGCAGCCGGATGATCGCCGAGCGGACGTCGAAGGACCGCATCCCGGTCTTGGTCAGCCGCTCCACCAGGTACTCCGGCTGGGCCAGCAGCGTGGCGACCGCCTGGTCGGCGATCGGCGCGGTCACCCCGGGCAGGTCGAGCCGCCAGCAGGAGGCGGTCAACAGGTCGGCCAGGGTGCCCTCGCCCTCGGCGACGCCCACCACCTCGATGCCGTCCGGCAGCGCCTGGTTGAGCAACTCCCGGACGTAGGCCGGCTCCAGCCGGGTGGCCAGGCCGAGTTCGAGGTACTCCGACTCGCTGGCGGCACCGGTCGGGCTGGCGCCGGCGTAGGAGATCCGGGGGTGGGGGGTGAAGCCCGAGGAGTAGGCCATCGGGATCTCGGCCCGCCGCAGGGCCCGCTCGATGGCGCGGCCGATGTCGCGGTGGGAGGCGAATCGGGCTCTCCCCCGCTTGGCGTAGCGGACCCGCAGCCGCTGCTGCGGCGGGGCCTGCTGGGCGGGTTGGGTTCGAGCCATGGCGGGGATGGTAGCCGGATCGGTCCCTAGTCAGCGGCCGTCCCATCCCGGTCGGACGGCTCCGGCGGCCCGGTGCCCGCCGTCTCCGACTGCCACGCCCGGTAGCCGGCCACGGCGGTCGGCAGGGTGGCGAAGAGCCGCTCCGCACCGATCCGCTCCAGCAGTCCGGTGCTGGCCAACTCGGCCCTGACCTCGTTCTTCACCCGGGACAGCGCGAACACGATGCCGCGGTCGGCCAGCGTCCGGCGCAGGTCCTCCAGCGCATCCGCCGCGGTCAGGTCGACCTCGACATTGGCCTCGGCGTTGAGCACGAACCAGCGCACCGGCGGGTCGGCCCGCTCCACCGCGGCCAGCGCGCGGGAACGGAAGTCCTCGGCGTTGGCGAAGAACAGCGGCGAGTCGTAGCGGTAGACCAGCAACCCGGGGATCAGCGTCGAACGCGGGTAGTCGTCGACGTCGTGCATTCCGGCCAGTCCCGGGACGAAGCCGAGCACGCCGTCGTGCGGGTGGACGATCCGGCGGATCAGATCCAGCAGCGACAGCACGATCGCGATCCCGATCCCGACCAGCAGGCCGGTGGCCAGCACCGCCACGAAGGTGACCAGGGCCAGGACCAGCTCGCTGCGCCGGAAGCGGGCGATCCGGCGCAGTTCGGCGAGGTCGACCAGGCGCAGGCCGGCGTACACCACCAGTCCGGCCAGCGCGGCCTGCGGGAAGGCCGCCAGCACCGGTCCGAACAGGAAGATCGCCCCCACCATCAGCGCCGCCGCGACCAGCGAGTGCAGCTGGGTGCGGCTGCCCGCGGTGTCGCCGATCACCGTCCGGCTGGCCGAGGCCGAGGAGGGCAGCCCGCCGAAGAACCCGTTCACCAGGTTGCCGGCGCTCATCGCCAGCAGTTCGGCGTTGGCGTCCACCCGCTGGTCGTGCCGGGCCGCGAAGGAGCGTCCGGTCAGCACCACATCGGAGTAGGCGACCACCGAGATCCCGACGGCGGCGGTGACCAGCGCCACCGGGTCGATGCCGCCGAGGCCGGGGACCACCGGGGAGGGCAGGGCGCGCGGGATCTCGCCGATCACCTCGATGCCGGCCGCGGTGAGCCCGGCCAGCGCCACGACGGCCGCCGAGAGCAGCATCACCAGCAGCGGCCCGGGCCACCGTGGCGCCCACCGCCGGAGGGCGAACAGGAGGGTCGCCACGCTCAGCGCGAGGATCAGGGTGGGCAGGTGGACGTCCGGCCATTGGCTGACCAGCGACCAGGTCTGCTCCCAGGGATGGTCACCGGCGATGCGCAGCCTGGTCAGCGTCGGGTACTGGCTGATCACCATCAGCACGCCGATCCCGGCCAGGTAGCCGACCAGCACCGGCCGGGAGAGCAGGTTCGCCAGGAAGCCCAGCCGGGCCACCCAGCCGCCCGCGAAGACCAGGCCGCAGGCCAGCGCCAGCAGGGCGGCGACCTCGGCCCGGCGGCCGGCGTCCACCTCGCCGGCCAGGCTGGCGATCGCCACCGCCGTCATCAGCGCGGTGGTCGACTCCGGCCCCACCGACAGCTGCCGCGAGGTGCCGAGCAGCGCGTAGGCGAGCATCGGCCCGAGGGTCGCCCAGATGCCCACCACCGGCGGCAGCCCGACGATCTCCGCGTACGCCATCACCTGGGGCACCAGGTAGGCCGAGACCGTCACCCCGGCCACGATGTCGGGACGCAGCCACCGCCGGTCGTAGTCGACGAGCACGGCCAGGCCGGGCAGCCACCGCCGCCACCGCGCACCGCGTCGCGTCTCCACGACCGCACGCTACCGCGCTCCGCGCCGGCCCGGCCGGAATCCGGCCGACCCGGGCGGTCAGCGTCCGGAGATCGAGGTCAGCCAGGGGCTGTTCAGCCCGAGCCCCGCCTTCCAGCCGTTCGCCGGCAGGGTGAGCGACCGGGCTTCGCCGTTGGCCAGCACGACGGTCAGGGTCCTGACCAGGCCGCCGGGGTGGGTCTCGGTGACCGTGACCTGCCGGATCGGCTGGTTCACCTTCAGCAGCGTCTGCAGGGTGGACACCGGGACGTCCACCGCCCAGGAGAGGTACGGGTTCCGCGGGGCGGCCGCCGAGTAGGGGTCGGCGACCGAGGGCAGGTACGGGATCGGTTCGACCCCGGCCCACACGTCGGTGTTGGCGCCGGTGCCGATCCCGTCGCCGGCGGCCGAGGAGGCGTAGTACGGAGTCTCGGCGAAGCTGCCCGGGACGCCCAGCGGCGGCCGGACCGCCGTGACGTAGCCGCCGTCGGCGGACATGGTCTGGTCGACGGCCTGACGCCAGCGCGGATCCGACTCGCCGGCCTTCTTCCAGCCGGTGAAGTTCTGGTGCTGCGGATCGTCCAGGATCTGGCAGTCGCAGGACGGATCGGGCTGGCCGTCGCCGAACCGGACGTTCGCCGCGCTCGCTCTGCCGATCACGTAGCTGCGGGCCGCGATCGCCTGCGCCTTCAGCGCCTCCATTCCGTCAGCACCCCAGGAGGCGGGCATCTCGTCGATGCCGTACAGGTAGTCGGTGTTCATCGCCAGTTCGTTGGAGACGTTCAGCCGGCCCTTGATCACCGTCGCCTGCAGGGTGCCGGAGCGGTAGCTGCCGTGCGCGCCGGCGACGGTCACGGTGGCGTTCGCCGGCCAACTGACCACCAGGCGGGCGGCGGTGACGGTCCTCGCTTTGCCATTGGCCAGGGTGACCTTCGCGGTGGCCTTCCCGCCCTTGACGCCGAGCTTGACCGGCTTCTTCGCCTTCGTGGTCGCCAGGGTGTTCCCGGCGGCGTCGCGGATCGTGAACCCGCCGGTGGTGATCGCCAGGGTGGTGCGGGTGCGGTGGTCGCCGGGCTGACCGAAGACCTGCACCCGGATGTTCCGCGCGCTGCGGTTCACCGCGGCGTCCACCCGGACCCCCGGGTAGTAGTACTGCAGGATCTCGGCCGCGGTGCGTCCCTCCCGGGCCAGCTGGTAGGCACCGTACTGCGCCAGGCCGACGCCGTGGCCCTCACCGGAGCCGCGGAAGGTGAAGGTGGCGGGCAGGAACGCGACGGTGAAGGGCTGGCTGGTGGTGGCGCCGACCTTCACCCGGTAGGTGCGGTCGGTCACCTTGTTCCTGATCGAGACCGAGCCCTTGCCCTTCCTGATCTTGAACCGGCCCTTCTTCTCGTTCACCCACCGGGTGCCGTCGAAGTACTGCAGCTGGGCGGTGGCCTTCTTGACCTTGGCCTTCCCCTTGGCGTACTTCACGGTGATCCTGCAGGCCTTGGCCGTGGTGGTGGCGCCGCAACCGGTGGCGGTCAGGGTGTGGTCGGCGGCCTGGGCGGGGACGGCGGTGGCCACCAGGCCGGTCATCGCCAGCAGTGCGGTCAGCAGCGCGAGGGCGAGCGTACGACGCAGGGAGAGTCGGGAGAAGGTCGTCACGCTGCCAGTCTGCCAGGCCGGAGCTGGGCTGACCGGCGATCAGGCCGAACGCCTCACCACGGTCAGCGGCAGCAGCGATCGGCCGGTGGGGCCGATCTGGATGTCGGTGCCCATGGTCGGGCAGACGCCGCAGTCGTAGCAGCCGCTCCAGCGGCAGTCCTCCACCTCGGCGCCGGCGACCGCGTCCTGCCAGTCCTGCCACAGCCAATCGCGGTCCAGCCCGGAATCCAGGTGGTCCCAGGGCAGCACCTCGCCCTGCGGCCGTTCCCGGGTGGTGTACCACGCCAGGTCGACGCCGTACGGCGCGAGCGCCCGCTCGGCGCAGGCCACCCAGCGCTGGTAGGAGAAGTGCTCGCTCCAGCCGTCGAAGTGGCCACCGTCGCGCCAGACCGCCTCGATCACGTCGCCCACCCGACGGTCGCCGCGGGAGAGCAGGCCCTCGATCATGCCGGGCTTGCCGTCGTGGTAGCGCATCCCGATCGCCCGGCCGTAGCGCCTGTCGGCCCGCACCTTGTCGCGCAGCGCCTGCAGCCGCCGGTCGATGGTCTCCGGGTCCGCCTGCGCCGCCCACTGGAACGGGGTGTGGGGCTTCGGGACGAAGCCGCCGATGCTGATCGTGCAGCGGATGTCGCGGGTGCCGGCGGCGTGGCGTCCGGTCTCGATCACCCGGGCGGCCATGTCGGCGATCGCGGTGACGTCCTCGTCGGTCTCGGTGGGCAGGCCGCACATGAAGTACAGCTTGACCTGCCGCCAGCCCTGGCCGAACGCCGCGGCGACGGTGTTGATCAGGTCGTCCTCGCTGACCATCTTGTTGATCACCTTGCGCATCCGCTCGGTGCCGCCCTCGGGGGCGAAGGTGAGCCCGGAGCGGCGACCGTTGCGGGAGAGCTCGTTGGCCAGGTCGATGTTGAAGGCGTCCACCCTGGTGCTGGGCAGCGACAGCGACACCTGGTCGGCCTCGTACCGGTCGGCCAGCTGGTGGGTGATCTCGCCGATCTCGGAGTGGTCGGCCGAGGAGAGGCTGAGCAGGCCGACCTCCTCCAGCCCGGTGGCGGCCAGCCCGGCCTCCACCATCTTCCCGACTGTCTCGATGTTCCGCTCCCGTACCGGGCGGGTGATCATCCCGGCCTGGCAGAACCGGCAGCCCCGGGTGCAGCCACGGAAGATCTCCACCGAGTAGCGCTCGTGGACGGTCTCGGCCAGCGGCACGATCGGCCGCGCCGGGTAGGGCCACTCGTCCAGCTCCATGAGCGTGTGCTTGCTGGGGCGTTCCGGGACGCCGGGCCGGTTCGGGCGCACCGCGGCGATCGCGCCGTCCGGCCGGTAGGTCACGTCGTAGAACCCGGGCACGTAGGCGGCGCCGCTGCGGGCCAGCCGGAACAGGATCTCCTCGCGTCCGCCGGGCCGCCCTTCGGCCTTCCACTGCCGCACCAGCTCGGAGATCCGGACGGCGGCCTCCTCGCCGTCGCCCAGCACCGCGGCGTCCAGGAAGGCGGCGATCGGTTCGGGGTTGAACGCCGCGTGACCGCCGGCGATCACCAGCGGCTGGTCGAGGGTGCGGTCGGCGGCGCGCAGCGGGATCCCGGCCAGGTCGAGCGACTCCAGCATGTTCGTGTAGCAGAGCTCGGTGGAGAAGCTCACCCCGAAAAGGTCGAAGGCGGCCACCGGCAGGTGGTTCTCCAGGGTGAACTGCGGAATGCCCTCGGCGCGCATCATCCCGGCCAGGTCCGGCCAGATGGTGTAGCTGCGTTCGGCGCAGATCCACTCCCGCTCGTTCAGCAGCTCGTAGAGGATCGCCAGGCCCTGGTTGGGCTGGCCGACCTCGTAGGCGTCGGGGTACATCAGCACCCAGCGCACCTCGGTGGCGGCGAACGGCTTGGGCTGGGAGTTCACCTCGCCGCCGATGTACTGGACCGGCTTGGCGACGCGCGCCAGCAGCGGTTCGAGCCGGCTGAACAGCGACGCCGGGGCGTCCTGATGGAGGTCGATGCTCATGGTTGGGCCAGCGTAGCCGCTTGTCCGCCGTGGATCGAGCGCCTACAGCTGGTCGACCGGGGCGTGCGGCTGGGAGTTCTCGATCACCACGTCCGCCTTCTCCTGGGGCCGGCACTCCTGCAGGTACAGCTTCTGCCCCTCGTAGTAGCGGGCGTTGCTCGGGTCGCGGGGATCGACGCTGAACCCCTCGCGGTCGTGCAGCCGGCGGTAGGCCTCCTCGAACGGCACGTCGAGCCAGACCGAGTAGTCCCACACCTTCTGGGTGCGGCTGGTGGCGAACTCCTTGCGGTGCAGGAACAGCCCGTCGATGATCACCACGGCCTCGTCCGGGGCTACCTGCCAGGGGGAAGTCACCGGTGCCTCGGTCTCCAGGTCGTAGGCCGCGGTGCGGTAGCGCCCCGAGCCCTCCCGGCCGAGCGGCTCCAGCACCTCGTCGTGGAACTTCTGGTAGTCGTAGCTGTCCTCGTAGAAGCCGCGCGGCGAGGTGCGTCCCTGGGCGTAGCGGACCGACTGCGGGTTGAGGTACCTGGCCAGCGAGATCCGGATGGTGGAAGCCCCGCACTCGGCGACCATCGAGGCGATGTCGTCGGCGAAGGTGCTCTTGCCCGATCCGTCCAGGCCGTCGATCCCCCCCAGGGTGCGCCCGGGCCGGCTGCGCAGCCTGGCGCGCAGCCACTTCAATCCACCGGCGGCGTCCAGCCTGGTCGCCGCGTCGGTCGGCCCGTCACTCATTGCTCGTCACTCCCAACGGGTGGTCTGGCCCACCTGGCCCTGACCTTCCCACGGTACCCCGATCTGGCCGGGTGCCGCACTCCGGGGCAGTTTGATCCGGGCGGCGTACCAGAGCATGCCGGCGGCCACCAGCGTGACCACCGCGATCTGCACCAGGACGAGCGGGCTCCCCGCCCCCGCCACCCCGGCGAACAGCCCGTCCCCGCCCAGGAAGGGCAGGAACAGCATGCCGAGCAGGTTGTTCGCGACGTGGAGCGCGATCGGCGCCTCCAGCCCGCCGGTCCGCCAGGCGAGGACGCAGGCCACCACGCCGAAGTAGAAGTAGAACCCGTTCAGCCACGGGTCGCCCGCCCCGTGGAGCAGCATGAACACCACCGCGGTGACGGCGCTGGAGACCACCAGCCCGGCGCGGCTGCCCGGGAACCAGGAGCCGATGGCGCGTGCCCCCAGGCCACGGATGGTGATCTCCTCGCCGGCCGCCTGCAGCGGGGTGGTCAGCAGGACCGACACCAGCAGGAACCAGGTTTCCGGCCGGATGGAGAGATCCTCCGGCCAGCCGAGAAGGGCGGTCTCCGTCCCCATCCAGATCAGGTAGACCACCGCGGTGAAGCCGAGGAAGCGGGCGAAGACCCCCCAGCGGAACCGGCCGGCGATGGACGACAACCAGCCGATCCGCTGGCCGAAGACGGCGCGGTGGGCGGCCCAGGCCAGCGGGATGCCGGCGGCCAGGACGAGGTTGTTGGCCAGGAACAGCATCGGCGTCATGGTGAGTTCGCCACTCATCATCTGGTCGAGGTCCAGGTTGCCGGTGGCGAAGTCGTAGCCCAGCGCCGCGACGGTGATCACCAGCGAGGCGACGAACCAGGTACCGCCCAGCATGGCGAGGGCGAGCAGCGGGCGCCACCAGCGGAACCGGGGTGCCCGGTAGAACTCGTGGTACTCCCGCGGCACGATCGGCAGGGCCGGCGGCGGGGCGACCGGCAGCGGCGCCCAGTTCGGCGGCGGGGCGGCGACCGGGCCGGTGTCCGGTCCCCAGCCCGGCGGCGGTGGCGGGTACGACTGGGCCACGGCTCAGGCCAGGCCGGGGAACCAGAGAGCGATCTCGCGGGCCGCGGACTCCGCCGAGTCGGAGGCGTGCACCAGGTTCTCCCGGTTCGACAGGGCGAGGTCCCCGCGGATCGTCCCCGGCGCGGCCTCCGCGCCGTTCGTGGCCCCGTTCATCGTCCGCACCACGTCGATCGCGGAGGTGCCCTCCAGCACCAGCGCGACCAGCGGCCCGGAGGTGATGAACTCCCGCAACGGCGGGTACCAGGGCTTCTCCACGTGGTCGGCGTAGTGCCGGTCGGCCTGCGCGGCGTCCACCCGGCGCTGCTCCAGGGTGACCAGGGTGAGGCCCTTCGCCTCGTAGCGGGCCAGGATCGTCCCGACCAGGCCGCGGCGGACCGCGTCCGGCTTGATCAGGACCAGCGTGCGTTGCGTCATGGCCACGACCCTACCGGCTGGCGGGGTTCGCGCCCTCCAGTCGCCGCCCGAGAACGAAACTGACCACCCAGAGCAGCGCGAAGATGCCGCCGATCCAGTACATCCAGGGGGTGAGCACGCCCAGCCCGATGGCGTAGACCTGGGTGAGCCAGCCCAGCGGGTAGCCCACCGCGGTGCGGAGCAGGCCGGCGGCCGCGATCGCCACGACGATGCCCACCGAGGCGGCGGTGACCGCCACCGGGACCGGGACGTCGTCCACCTGGATCATCCCGGCGATCGCCAGCCCGAAGACGATCGCCTCGAAGGCCAGGATCGACAGCAGCGGGTTGCGCATCGGGTTCTTCGGGCCCAGCCTCATCCTTCGGCCTCCTCGAGGTGCCGACGCAGTAGGGTGCGGGCCTCGCCGGCGGCGTAGACCGAGCCGGCGATCAGGATGCCGGCACCCGGACCGGCCTCGTCGGCCAGCCGGACCGCCTCGTCCAGCGCGTCGGCCAGCCGGGGACGGGTGACCACCCGCTCGGCACCGAACGCCTCGGCCGCCACCTCGGCGAGGTCCTCGGGAGCCATCGCGCGGGTGGTGCCGGAGATGCCGGTGACCACGACCGTGGTCATCGCCTCGGCGAAGATGTCCAGGACGCCGCGGACGTCCTTGTCGGCCATCATCGCCACCACGCCGATCAGCGGGGTGAAGTCGAAGGCCTCGGTGAGGGCGTCGATGGTGGCCCGGGCGCCGTGCGGGTTGTGACAGGTGTCGAGCACCATGGTCGGCGAACGCCGGACGACCTCCAGCCGGGCCGGCGCGACCACCGCGTCCAGGCCGTCGGCGATCACCTCGGCCGGCAGGGCTCGGCCACCCAGGAAGGCCTCGCAGGCGGCCACCGCCAGCGCCGCGTTGCGCGCCATGTGGGCGCCGAACAGCGGCAGCACCAGGTCGCCCAGCGGGCCGTCCGCGGTCTCGATCCGCAGTACCTGGCCGCCGACGGCCAACTGCCGGTCGATCAGCCCGAAGTCGACCCCCTCGAGCAGCACCTTCGCCCCGACCTCGGCGGCGCGGGCGACCAGCACCCTGGCGGCCTCGGGTTCCTGGCCGGCCAGGACGGCGGTCGACCCGGGCTTGATGATGCCGGCCTTCTCGGCGGCGATCTCGGCCAGCGTGCTGCCCAGGATGTGGGTGTGATCGAAGTCGATCGGGCAGACCACCGCCACGCCCGCGTCGGCCACGCTGGTGGCGTCCCAGGCGCCCCCCATGCCCACCTCGACCACCGCGACGTCCACCGGCGCCTGCGAGAAGGCGGTGTAGGCCAGCGCGGTCATCACCTCGTAGAAGGTCATCGCCACGCCGTCGATGGCCTGTTCGTCCACCATGTCCACGTAGGGCTGGATTTCGCCGACCAGTTCGTCGAACCGCTCGGCGCTGATCGGCTCGCCGTCGATCACGATCCGCTCGGTGATGTCCTGCAGGTGCGGGCTGGACACCCGTCCCACCCGCAGCCCGAGCGAGCGCAGCAGGGCGTCGATCATGATGGCCGTGCTGCCCTTGCCGTTCGTCCCGGCGACCTGGATCACCGGACAGGCCCGCTGCGGGGAGCCGAGCAGGTCGCACAGCGCCTCGATCCGGCCGAGCCCGCGGGCGATCCGGTGTTCCGGCCAGCGGCTGGTCAGGGCGGCGACGATCTCGGCGTGGGAGGAGCGGCTCATGGTGGGCACAGCCTACCGTCGCCGCCGATGGCCACCACCACCGTCGTCCCGGCGAAGATGGCGGTCGATCGCGTGGCCGATGTGACCGGGGGCGGTGGCGGTTCGTAAGATTCAGCCCATGACCGACACGCCACTCGCCAACCCGACCGCCGCGACCACCGCCGGCGCGGGCGTACCGGAGCGTCCGGTGCTGGAGGGCCTGGAGGCGACCTGGGCGCAGCGCTGGCAGGACGAGGGCACCTACGCCTTCGTCCGGCCGGAGTCGCGGGAACAGGTGTTCAGCATCGACACTCCCCCGCCGCCCGTGTCGGGCTCCCTGCACGGGGGTCCCGTGGTCAGCTACACCCACACCGCCCTGATCGCCCGCTACCAGCGCATGCGCGGCAAGCACGTCTTCTACCCGATGGGCTGGGACGACAACGGCCTGCCCACCGAGCGGCGGGTGCAGAACTACTACGGGGTGCGGTGCGACCCGTCCATCCCGTACGACCCGGACTTCACCCCACCGGAGAACCCGGACCCGAAGCGGCAGGTGCCGATCAGCCGGAAGAACTTCATCGAGCTGTGCCACCAGCTGACCGCGGTGGACGAACGGGCGTTCGAGAAGCTGTGGCGGACGCTGGGCCTGAGCGTCGACTGGGACAACCACCTGTACGCGACCATCTCGAGTGAGGCCATCCGGGTGTCGCAGCGCGCCTTCCTGCGCAACTGCGCCCGCGGCGAGGCCTACCTGGCCGAGGCCCCGACGGTGTGGGACGTGACCTTCCAGACCGCTGTCGCCCAGGCCGAGCAGGAGGCCCGGGACTACCCCGGCCACTACCACCGGGTGGCCTTCCACCGCCCGGACGGCGGACGCGTGTACATCGAGACCACCCGGCCGGAGCTGATCCCGTCGGTGTGCGCGCTGATCGCCCATCCGGACGACGAGCGCTACGCCCACCTGTTCGGCACCACGGTGACCTCGCCGGTCTTCGGCGTGGAGATCCCGGTGCTGGCCCACCACGCCGCCGAGCCCGACAAGGGCGCCGGCATCGCGATGTGCTGCACCTTCGGCGATGCCACCGACGTGCAGTGGTGGCGGGAGTTGCGGCTACCCACCCGGACGGTGATCCAGCGGGACGGACGGCTCACCGCCGAGACCCCCGACTGGCTGGTGAACGCCCAGCCCTACGCCGAGTTGGCCGGCAAGACCCCGTTCTCCGCCCGGGCCGCGATGGTCGACCTGCTGCGCGCCGCCGGCGACCTGGACGGTGAGCCCACCCCGACCTCGCGGAAGGCGAACTTCTACGAGCGGGGCGACAAGCCGCTGGAGATCGTCTCCACCCGGCAGTGGTACATCCGCAACGGCGGCCGGGACGACGAGCTCAAGGCCGCGCTGCTGGCCCGCGGCGACGAACTGGCCTGGGTGCCCGACCACATGCGCCACCGCTACGCCAACTGGGTGAACGGGCTGAACGGTGACTGGTTGATCAGCCGGCAGCGGTTCTTCGGCGTCCCGTTCCCGGTCTGGTACCCGCTGGATTCCGACGGCGAGCCCGACCACTCCCGTCCGATCTTCGCCAGCGAGGACGCGCTGCCGATCGACCCGTCCTCGGACACCCCGCCCGGCTACACCGCCGACCAGCGCGGCGTGCCCGGCGGGTTCGCGGGCGACCCGGACATCATGGACACCTGGGCCACCTCCTCGCTGACCCCGCAGATCGCCTGCCGGTGGGATTCCGATCCCGAGCTGTGGAACCTCACCTTCCCGATGGACTTCGCCCCCGAGGCCCACGACATCATCCGCACCTGGGTGTTCAGCCGGGTGGTGCGCGCCCACTTCGAAGAAGGCCGGGTGCCGTGGCGGACGGTGGCGCTCTCCGGCTTCGTGGTCGACCCCGACCGCAAGAAGATGAGCAAGTCCAAGGGCAATGTGGTGGTGCCCACCGAGATCCTGGAGAAGTTCGGCTCGGACGCGGTCCGCTGGCGGGCCGCCATGGCCCGGCCCGGCATGGACTCCCCCTTCGACGAGACGAGCATGAAGGTCGGCCGCCGGCTGGCGATGAAGGTGCTGAACGCGAGCAAGTTCATCCTGGGCATCGGTTCCGCCGCGGACCTCTCGGTGATCACCGCTCCGGCCGATCTGGCGATGCTCGCCCGGCTGCGGCAGGTGGTGGCCGAGGCCACCGACTCCTTCGAGGCGTTCGACTACACCGCCGCGCTGGAGGTGACCGAGAAGTTCTTCTGGCAGTTCTGCGACGACTACCTCGAGCTGGTCAAGGAGCGGGCCTACGGTGCTGCCGGCGAGGCCGCGGCGGCGTCCGCCCAGGCCGCGCTGCGGCTGGCGCTGGGCGTGCTGCTGCGGCTGTTCGCGCCCTTCCTGCCGTTCGTCACCGAGGAGGTCTGGTCGTGGTGGCAGACCGGTTCGGTGCACCGCAGCGCGTGGCCGAGCGTGGCCGAGCTGCCGGACGCCGGTGACCCGGCCCTGCTGGACGCCATCGCCGCCGCGCTGATCGGCATCCGCGGGGCCAAGTCGCAGGCCAAGGCCTCGATGAAGACCGAGGTGACCCGGGCCGACTTCACCGGGCCGGAACGGGTGATCGCCGGGCTGCGCCGGGTCGAGTCCGACCTGCGGGCGGTGGGCCGGATCGTCGGTGAGCTGCACTGGGCCGAGTCGGCCGATCCGCTGGCGGTGGACATCGAGCTCGCCCCGGCCGAATGAGCCGGATCGGGTGGCTCGGCGCGGCCCTGATCGCCGCGGCGGTGATCGCCGGCCTGGCCGGGTGTGCGCCCGCCGGCCCGCGCGACCCGGACGGGCAGGTGACCGCGTCCGTCCCGACGGACGCGTTCTCGCTGCAGGTCGGCGACTGCACCGGACCGCTCACCAGCGGGACGGTCGGCGGCGTGACGCTGATCCCGTGCGCGCAGCCGCACGCCTGGGAGGTGTTCGGTGCCACCGAACTCCCGGGCGAGGAGTACCCCGGGGCCGGCAAGGTGCAGGATCTGGCCGAGGAGTTCTGCAATGGCCGGTTCGAGGCCTTCATCGGCGTCCCGGTGGCCAAGTCGACGTACCACCTGACGGTGCTGCAGCCCACCAAGCAGACCTGGAAGGACGCGGGCGACCGTCAGGTCAGCTGCCTGGCCGGGGACGACGACGGCAAGATCGAGGGATCGCTGGCCGGCGTCGAGAAGTAGGGACGCCCGGGACCGCGCGGTCCTCCCCAACGCAGTGCGCCCCACCCCCGCGGGGGTGAGGCGCACTTGGCTTGAGCTGTCCGGCTACACCAGATCGAGCATCACCGGGTCGGCCATCTTCAGCACGGCCGGGATCTTGCTCGGCGCCATCGACAGGCTGGAGACGCCCAGACCGGTCAGCACCAGCGCCAGGGCGGGGTCGCCGCCGGCCTCGCCACACACGCCCACCGGCTTGCCCATCGCCTGGCCGCCGGCGCAGGCCAGCGCGACGACGTCCAGCAGCGCTGGCTCGAACGGGTCGAGCAGGGTGGCCAGCTCGCCCTGCATCCGGTCGGCAGCCATGGTGTACTGCGACAGGTCGTTGGTGCCGAGCGAGGCGAAGTCGACGTGGTAGAGGATCCCGCGGGAGCGGATCGCCGCCGCCGGCACCTCGATCATCACGCCCACCCTGGGCAGTCCGAGGGCGCGGACCCGCTGGGCGAACCAGATCGCCTCGGCCTCGGTGGCGACCATCGGGGCCATCACCCACACCTCGGCGCCGGTCGCCTTCTGGGCGGCCGCCAGGGCCTCCAGCTGGGCGTCCATCACGTCGGTGCGGATCATGCCCAGGCGCAGCCCGCGGCGGCCCAGCGCCGGGTTCTCCTCCGGGCCGAGATCGGCGAACTTCAGCGGCTTGTCGGCGCCGGCGTCCAGGGTGCGGACCACGACCTTGCGTTCGCCGAAGGCTTCGAACACCTCAGTGTAGGTCCGGGTCTGCTCCTCGACGGTCGGCATGGTGTCGCGATCCAGGAAGAGGAACTCGGTGCGGAACAGCCCGACGCCCTCGGCGGAGGTCGCGGCGGCCTTGCGGGCGTCGTCGGCGGTGCCGATGTTGGCCAGCATCTGCACCGGGTAGTGGTCCTTGGTGGCGCCCTTGCCGGTGCCCTGGGCGAGCGCGGCCTCCCGACGGCGTTTGCGTTCGGCGAGCAGGTGCTGCTCCTCCTCGGACGGGTTCACCGTCACCTCGCCGACGCCGCCGTCGATCGCGACGACCGTGCCGGCGGGAACGTCGGTGATGCCGACCGCCTGCACCACGGCCGGGATGCCCAGCTGGGCGGCCAGGATCGCGGTGTGGCTGGTCGGCCCGCCAGCGGCGGTGACGATCCCGAGACAGGTCTCGGTGGTCAGCGTCGCGGTCTCGGCCGGCGCCAGATCATGGGCGGCCAGGATGCTCGGCGTGGTCAGGGTGGGCACCCCGGGTTCGGGCTGCCCGAGCAGCCGGGCGATCGCCCGGTCGCGGACATCCTGCAGGTCGGTCACCCGCTCGGCCATGTAGCCGCCCAGGGCGAGGAACATCGCGGCGATCTCATCGACGGCCGCCGCCACGGCGTTGGCCGGTCCCCTGCCCCCGTTGATCTGGTTCTCGATGCCCATCGCCAGGCCCGGGTCGCGGGCCATCAGGGCCCCCGCCTCGAGGATCGGCTTGGCGTGGTCGCCGGCGGTGGCCGCCTTGGCCTGCAGGCCGTTGGCGACGTCCTCCAGGACGCCCTTGACCTGTTCGAACGCGGCTGCGGGGTCAGCGGCCGGCGGCTCGTCGGCGGGCGCGGTTGGCGGCGGGGTGACCACCACCAACGGCCCGACAGCCGTGCCGGCACTGACACCGATGCCGTGGAAGGTCCGGTGTTCGGTGCCGGTCATGACTACTCCGCGTCCAGATCCCGGGAGAGCAGTTCGACCAGGCTGTCGAGGGCGGCGTCGGCGCCTTCGCCCTCGGCGGTCAGGGTGACCGTCTCGCCGTGCTTGGCGCCGAGTGCCATCACCATCAGGATGCTCTTGGCGTCGACCGGGTTGCCACCCTCCTTGGCGATGGTGATCGGCAGGCCGGTGGCGGTGGCCGCCTGGACGAACAGCGAGGCGGGCCGGGCGTGGAGGCCGACGGAGGAGGCGATGGCGACTGAACGGCTTGGCATGGGGTTACTCCTTTGTAGAGGTTCAGCGGAACACCGCTCAACATACCGGTACCACCCGTTCCAGCGGGGAAAGTCGTCCCAGAGACAGAGAATCCGGGTCCGACGCGCCCGCCGGTCCAGCGCCGCGAGGGGTCACGGGTTGGCAGGGGTAATCTTCCTCAGTCAGGATAGGGTCGTACTTTTGCTGTGAGGGGAAACGCTGTGACCGCAGATCCCGCCTCGATGGTGCTCGACATGCTCGCCGACACGATCGACGCGCTGAACAAGGGCCACTCCGCCGACGCGACCGTTCTGGAGCACCTGGTCCAGGCCGTCGGGGCGGACGCCGCGGTGAGCGTCTACTACGACGAGGACGAACTCGAACCCGTGGCGGCGGTGCCGTCGCCGGCGGCGGCGAAGGCGCTGCTCGATCACGTACTGTCGGTCGGCCCGGCCGGCATCGAGCGCCACTACCGGATCGCCGAGGTGGACGGGCTGGGGCACGTGGTCTACGTCCTGATCCAGCCGGTGGTCGACGACGAGCCGATGGAGGGCTTCGGGCGGATCCTCGCGCTGGCCCGCCCGATCGCCTATGACGACGAGACCCAGCGACTGCTGCACCGCGCCTGCCGTCCGCTGACCGTGCTGTGGCCGCGCGCCGCGCAGGCCTACGCGCAGCAGCGCGCCACCAATGCCGACTTCAACATCACCGAGCGGGAACGCCAGGTGCTCGAGTTGCTCGCCCGCGGCCTGCTGGCGACCTCGATCGCCTCCCGGCTGAGCCTCTCCCCGCGGACGGTGCACAAGCACCTGGGCAACATCTACCGGAAACTCGGCGTCCACGACCGGCTGGTCGCGGTCGGCGTGGCCCGGGCCAACGGCCTGCTGCCCGAGGAGCCGCTGCCGCGCAGCGCCCGCTGACGTCGGGCACGGGTCCCGCTAGGCGGACTTGCGGATCCGGCTCAGTTCGGTGTGGGAGATCAGGGTGGGGGTGGCACCCTCGGTGACCACGTCGGCGTCCACCAGCACCTGCGCGATCTGCTCGTCGCTGGGCACCTGGTACATCACGTTGAGCAGGATCTCCTCCAGGATGGAGCGCAGCCCGCGAGCGCCGATGCCGCGGCGCAGCGCCACCGCGGCGATCGCCTTGATCGCCTCGTCGGTGAACTCCAGCTCCACCCCGTCCAGTTCGAACAGCCGCCGGAACTGCTTGATCAGCGCGTTCTTGGGCTCCACCAGGATGCGCACCAGCGCGCGCTCGTCCAGCGCCTCGACCGTCGAGATCATCGGCAGCCGGCCGATGAACTCCGGGATCAGGCCGAACTTGTGCAGGTCCTCGGGACGCACCTGTTCGAACGGGTTGTTCGACTCCGGACGACGCACCGCGGCGTCGGTGTTGAAGCCCAGCGGACGCTTGCCGACCCGGGCGTTGATGATCTCCTCCAGCCCGGCGAAGGCGCCGCCCACCACGAACAGGATGTTGGTGGTGTCGATCTGGATGAACTCCTGGTGCGGGTGCTTGCGTCCTCCCTGCGGCGGGACGGACGCGGTGGTGCCCTCCAGGATCTTCAGCAGCGCCTGCTGGACGCCCTCACCGGAGACGTCACGGGTGATCGACGGGTTCTCGCTCTTGCGGGCGACCTTGTCGATCTCGTCGATGTAGATGATGCCGGTCTCGGCCTTCTTGACGTCGTAGTCGGCGGCCTGGATCAGCTTCAGCAGGATGTTCTCCACGTCCTCGCCGCCGTAGCCGGCCTCGGTGAGCGCGGTGGCGTCGGCCATCGCGAACGGAACGTTCAGCATCCGGGCCAGGGTCTGCGCCAGGTAGGTCTTGCCGCAGCCGGTGGGGCCGATCAGCAGGATGTTCGACTTGCCGAGTTCGACCAGTTCGTCGTCGGCGGCGCGGCGGGCCGGGGAGGCGGCCTGGGCCTGGACCCGCTTGTAGTGGTTGTAGACCGCGACGGCCAGCGCCTTCTTGGCGGTCTCCTGGCCGATCACGTAGGAGTCGAGGAAGGAGCAGATCTCGCGCGGCTTGGGCAGATCGTCCAGCACGCTGGCGTCGGGAGCCTCGGAGAACTCCTCCTCGATGATCTCGTTGCACAGGTCGATGCACTCGTCGCAGATGTACACCCCCGGGCCGGCGATCAGCTTCTTGACCTGCTTCTGGCTCTTGCCGCAGAAGGAACACTTCAGCAGGTCCGAGGTCTCACCTATCCGTGCCACGAAACAACTCCCTTGTTCGTCGTCCACCCTAGTCGCGGCGGTGGCGGACCCGGGAGGGACCCGCCACCGGGCGGCTCAGCGCGGTACGTCCTTCAGTGAGGTGAGGATGTCGTCCACGATGCCGTACTCCAGTGCCTCCTGCGCGGTCAGGTACTTGTCGCGCTCGATGTCCTTGCTGATCTTCTCCAGCGGCTGCCCGGTGTCGTCGGCGAGCATCTGCTCCATCAGCGAACGGATCCGGAGGATCTCGCGGGCCTGGATCTCCAGGTCGGAGGACTGTCCGTAACCGCCCTCGGTCGCCGGCTGGTGGATCAGGATGCGGCTGTTCGGCAGCGCCAGCCGCTTGCCCTTGGTGCCGGCGGCGAGCAGCACGGCCGCCGCCGAGGCGGCCTGGCCCAGGCAGACCGTCTGGACGTCCGGCTTGATGTAGCGGATGGTGTCGTAGATCGCGGTCAGGGCGGTGAACGAGCCACCGGGTGAGTTGATGTAGATCTGGATCGCGCGCTCGGGGTCGAGCGACTGCAGGCAGAGCAGCTGCGCCATCACCGCGTTGGCGATCTCGTCGCTGATCGGGGTGCCGAGGAAGATGATCCGGTCCTCGAACAGCTTGGTGTACGGGTCGACCCGACGGACGCCGTAGGAGGTCCGCTCCTCCCACTGCGGGATGTAGTAGTCCATCGAGGGGCCGGCCGGAGCCAGCCCGCCGGGCAGCATGGGCATGGTCATCGCAGCCCCTTTCACTTGTTCGGGGCGCCGGAGGGAATCTGCGCCGCGCGTTCGAAGACGTGGTCGATGAAGCCGTACTCCAGCGCCTGCTCGGCGGTGAACCACCGGTCGCGGTCGGAGTCGGCCTCGATCTGCTCGACGGTCTGGCCGGTGTGCTCGGCGATCAGCGCGGACATCGTCTTCTTGATGTGCAGCGACTGCTCGGCCTGGATCCGGATGTCGGAGGCGGTGCCGCCCAGGCCACCGGAGGGCTGGTGCATCATGATCCGGCTGTGCGGCAGCGCGAACCGCTTGCCCTTGGTGCCGGCGCTGAGCAGGAACTGGCCCATCGAGGCGGCCAGGCCCATCGCGACCGTGGCGACGTCGTTGGAGATCCACTGCATGGTGTCGAAGATCGCCATGCCGGAGTCGACCGAGCCGCCGGGTGAGTTGATGTAGAGGTAGATGTCCTTGTTCGGGTCCTCGGCGTTCAGCAGCAGCATCTGGGCGCAGATCGCGTTGGCGTTCTCGTCGCGCACCTCGGAGCCGAGGAAGATGATCCGGTTGGCCAGCAGGGCCTGGTAGACCGAATCGGTCATACCGGCCGGGCTCACACCCGCTGCCATCGACGGGGAAAAGGGATGTCCAGTCACGGGAGCGAACCTACCCGGTGGCCCGGACAAAACTGAGGAGTTCCGCCCGCTGTTCGCTGACGGCGCACGACGGGCAGCCAAACGTCGGCTGAGGTCGGTCCGGAGGACCGAGTCTCCAAGCCCGCGCCCGACCCTTCGGGACTCCGAGCTGCACTCGGACTTCAGGGATCGGAGAAGACACGAAGCCTCAGGGATCAGAGACGACGCAGGGCCGTCCGGGGAAGGGACGGCCCTGCGTGGCGTGTTGGGTGGGCTACTCGGCGGCAGCTTCCTCTTCCGCCTGGCCGGCCCCGCCGGTGACGTCGACGGGGTTGCCGTCGGTGTCGACCACGGTGGCAGCGGCCACGATCTGGGCCAGCGCCTTGTTGCGGCGGATCTCCTGCATCCAGGCGCCGGTGTGGTTGTGCTCCATCATGTGCTGGGCCTCCTGCTCCGGCGAGGTGCCGGCCTGGGCGGCCTTGCGGACCAGCAGCTCGGAGAGGTCGGCCTGGTCGATGCCCACCTCGGCGTCGTCGGCCACCTTGTCCAGCAGCAGCTGGGCCTTCAGGCCGCGCTCGGTGGAGGTCTCCAGCTCGGCCCAGAACTCCTCGGGGGTCTTGGCCTCCTCGTCCGCCTGCTCCAGGTAGCGCTCCAGGGTGAGCCCGGCCCGCCGCAGCTGCTCGTCGATCTGCTCCTTGCGAGCCTCGATCTCGGCGTTCAACAGCTTCTCGGGAAGTTCCAGTTCGACCTGCTCGACCAGCGCCTCCAGCACCTTGTCGCGTCCCTTGGCGGCCTGCTCCAGGCGGGCCATCTCGGCGACGGACGAGGCCAGGTCGGCCCTCATCTCCTCGACGGTGTCGAACTCGGAGACCAGCTGGGCGAACTCGTCGTCCACCGCGGGCAGCTCCTGCTCGCTCACCTTGACGACGGTGACGGTGATGTCGGCCGGTTCGCCTTCGAGTTCACCGCCGACCAGGGTGGAGGCGAAGGTGGCCTCTTCGCCCGCAGACAGTCCGGTGACGGCCTCGTCCAGGCCGTCGATCATGCCGCCGGAGCCGATCTTGTAGGTGACGCCGTCAGCGGTCGCGTCCTGCAGCGGCTCGCCCTCCCGGGTGCCGACCAGGTTGATGGTGACCACGTCGCCCTCGGCGGCGGGACGCTCCACCTCGGTGGTGGTGGCGAACCGGGAGCGCAGCAGCTCGATCCGCTGCTCCACCTCGGCGTCGGTGTCGACCAGCGCGTCGACGGTCACGCTGACCGTCGAGGCGTCCGGCACCTCGAAGTCGGGACGGATGTCCAGCTCGGCGGTGAACTCCACCGTCTCGCCGTCCTCCAGCTTGGTGACGTCGACGTCCGGATCGCCCAGCGGGATGATCCCCGCCTCGTTGACCGCGGCCTCGTAGGCGGACGGCAGCGCGGCGTTGATCGCCTCCTGCAGCACGGCGCCCCGGCCGAACCGCTGGTCGATCACCATCGGCGGCACCTTGCCCTTGCGGAAGCCGGGGATGGTGACCTGAGCGGCGATCTCGCGGTACGCCTTGTCGAGGTGCGGCTTCAGATCGGTCCACGGGATTTCGACGGTGAGCTTCGCCCGCGACGGGCCGAGCTTCTCCACAGTGCTGGGCAAGAGAGGACTCCTGATTGGGATTCGGACAACCTGACCCAGCTTACGCGAACCCGCCCACCGGTGCGCAAAGCGAGCAGGAAGTGGGGGCTGGTCACTGTCAGTCCGGCATGGCAGGATGCGTGGGCCCAGCGGAGAGGAACAGCGGATGAACCAGGGACGAGTACACCCGGCGGACAGCCACGACCGGATCCGCGTCCAGGGCGCCCGGGAGAACAACCTCAAGGATGTCAGCCTCGACCTGCCCAAACGCCGGCTCACCGTGTTCACCGGGGTCTCCGGCTCGGGCAAGAGCTCGCTGGTGTTCGACACCATCGCCGCCGAGTCCCAACGGCTGATCAACGAGACCTACAGCGCCTTCGTGCAGGGGTTCATGCCCAGCCTGGCGCGTCCCGAGGTCGACCTGCTGGACGGCCTCACCACGGCGATCATCGTCGACCAGGAGCGGATGGGCGCCAACATCCGCTCCACCCTGGGAACCGCGACCGACGCCAACGCCCTGCTCCGGATCCTGTTCAGCCGGCTCGGTCAGCCGCACGTCGGCACCTCGCAGGCGTTCTCGTTCAATGTCGCCTCGGTCAGTGGCCATGGTGCGGTGAAGATGGAGAAGGGGCACGGCAAGGTCGCCGAGATCCGCAGCTTCCAGATCACCGGCGGAATGTGCGCCCGGTGCGAGGGCACCGGCTCGGTGACCGACTTCGACCGGACCGCGCTGTACGACGAGACCAAGTCGATCAGCGAGGGCGCGCTGCTCGTCCCCAACTACTCCACCGAGGGCTGGTACGGCCGGATCTTCCGCGGCTGCGGCTTCTTCGACCCGGACAAGCCGATCGCGCAGTTCACCGAGAAGGAACTGAACGCCCTGCTCTACAAGGAGCCGACCCGGATCAAGATCGACGGCGTCAACGTCAACTACGAGGGGCTGATCCCGCGGATCCAGAAGTCCTTCCTGACCAAGGACGTGGACGCCATGCAGCCGCACATCCGCGCCTTCGTGGAACGGGCGGTCACCTTCGCCACCTGCCCGGACTGCGGCGGTACCCGGCTGAACGAGGGCGCCCGGTCGTCCAAGATCAAGGGGATCAGCATCGCCGACGCCTGCGCCATGCAGATCAGCGACCTGGCCGAGTGGATCAGGCAGTTGGACGAACCGTCCGTCGCTCCCCTGCTGGCCAAGCTGCGCCAGTTGATGGATTCGTTCGTCGAGGTCGGGCTGGGCTACCTCTCGCTGGATCGTCCCTCGGGCACGCTTTCCGGCGGCGAGGCGCAGCGGACCAAGCTGGTCAGCCACCTCGGCTCCTCGCTGACCGATGTCACCTACGTGTTCGACGAGCCCAGCATCGGCCTGCACCCGCACGACATCCAGCGGATGAACAACCTGCTGAAGCAGCTGCGCGACAAGGGCAACACCGTGCTGGTGGTCGAGCACAAGCCCGAGGTGATCGCGATCGCCGACCACGTGGTCGATCTCGGCCCGGGCGCGGGCTCGGCCGGCGGCGAGGTGGTGTTCGAGGGGACGGCGGACCAACTGCGCTGCTCCGACACCCTGACCGGCCGTCACTTGGACGACCGCGCGCGCCTGAAGCCGTCCGTCCGCACCCCGTCCGGAAAACTGGAAGTGCGCGGCGCCAACAGCCACAACCTGCAGGACGTGGACGTCGACATCCCGCTCGGGGTGCTGGTGGCGCTGACCGGTGTCGCCGGCTCGGGCAAGAGCTCGCTGATCACCGGCTCGGTCGAGGGCCGCGAGGGCGTGGTGGTGATCGACCAGGGGGCGATCCGCGGTTCCCGGCGGAGCAACCCGGCGACCTACACCGGCCTGCTGGAGCCGATCCGGAAGGCCTTCGCCAAGGCCAACGGGGTCAAGCCGGCGCTGTTCAGCGCCAACTCCGAGGGCGCCTGCCCGACCTGCAACGGCAATGGCGTGATCTACACCGACCTGGTGATGCTCGCCGGCGTGGCAACCACCTGCGAAGAGTGCGGCGGCAAGCGGTTTCAGGCCCAGGTGCTGGAGTATCGGCTGGGCGGGAAGAACATTGCCGAGGTGCTGGCCATGCCGGTCAGCGAGGCGGTGGCGTTCTTCGGCTCCGGCAAGGCCCGGACAACGCCGGCGCACGCCATTCTGCAGCGGATGTTCGACGTCGGGCTGGGCTACATCAGCCTGGGCCAGCCGCTCACCACGCTCTCGGGCGGCGAGCGGCAGCGGCTCAAGTTGGCCACCCGGATGGGCGAGAAGGGCGGCGTCTATGTACTGGACGAGCCCACCACCGGCCTGCACCTGGCCGATGTGGAGCAGTTGCTCGGCCTGCTGGATCGGCTGGTGGACGCCGGCACCTCGGTGATCGTGATCGAGCACCATCAGGCCGTGATGGCCCACGCCGACTGGATCATCGACCTCGGCCCCGGCGCCGGTCACGACGGCGGTCGGGTGGTGTTCGAGGGCACCCCGGCCGACCTGGTGGCCGCCGGTTCGACCCTCACCGGCCAGCACCTGGCCGAGTACGTGTCGGGCTAGAGCCTGTTACGAAAGTCGTTTGAGCCATTCGTTGATCACGGCGACGCGGGTGGTGGCGGCGAACCGGACGGCGAGTTTGTCATAGCGGGTGGCGAACCCTCGATGGTGTTTGAGCTTGTTGAT